>JBFFXR010000016.1:0-27776 GCA_041569645.1 Gammaproteobacteria bacterium | reverse complement strand
GCGCCGACCGACATGCCGAGACCGACCGCGATCAGGCCCTTGAGCAGGCTGCGCCCGGCGAGCACGCCGACCATCGAGAAGCCGAGGATGGTCAGCAGCAGTAGTTCGGGAATACCGAACGCGAGCACCAGCGGGCGCGCGATGAGGATGAAGAAAGTCAGCACCAGCGCGCCGAGCAGGCCGCCGAACAGCGACGACGTGAACGCCGCCGCCAGCGCGCGCGCGGCCTGGCCGTTCTTCGACAGCGGAAAACCGTCGAGTACCGTCGCCTGCGAGGCCGACGAGCCCGGTATTCCGAGCAATACCGAGGCGAAGGTATCGGACGTGGGAATGACCGCGACCAGCCCGACCATCAGCGACAGGCCGGCGACCGGGTCCATGCCATAGACGAACGGCAGCACCAGCGACAGGCCGGCGATGCCGCCGAGACCGGGGAAGACGCCGACACATAGCCCGAGCAGGACCCCGCCGATCAGGTACATGATTGCGGTCGGCGTGAAGATCAGCGCGAAGGCTTCGTTCAGCGCCGGCAGCGCGGTGGCGAAGATATCCATCCGGTCCCCCCGGGGAGCGCGGCGCCGGAACTGGGCCCCGGCGCCGGCGATCAGGTGTTATTTACAGCTTGACTCCATAGCGTTCCGTGAGCCAGTTCTTCACCCATTTCTTGGCCGACTCGGGTACCTTGGTTCCCTGTATCAGCTTGATCTTGGCCGCCTTGCCGGTCGATTGCGGGTAGACGCCCAGCCGTTTTGTCGAAATTTTCTTGAAATCGGGGCGCTCGGTAATCGATTTGAACGCCTGGGTGTAGGTGTCGATGACTTCCTGCGAGGTGCCCTTGGGTAAAAATACCATCTTCTGCGCGGGGAACCCGGCAACGAAGAATGCCTTCCAGGCGTCCCAGGCGTCCCCTGACGGTTTTTCACCCTTGACCTGGGTGTAGACTTCCTTGAAGGTCGGGATGTCGGGAAAAGTCGGATCGCGGACGATAGCGCCGTTGTCGTCGATCGCGCCCCAGGTCATGATCGGCACGGCCTTGCCTTCCTCGACCAGCGGCGTGACCTTGCCGAGAAACGCCGACGAGGTCTGGTAGTCGATGTTGACTTCGCCGCGCTCGAACATCAGCCTTCCCGCGCCGCGACCCTTGATGCCGAAGATCGGCTCGACCTTCATGCCCAGCATTTCCCATGCCAGCAGCGGCACGAGGTCGAGGCGGGTCGCGCCCTGCGATCCATAGATGAATTGCACGTTGTCGATGACTTCTTGCGGATCCGCCTTCCAGCGCTTAGCCAGATCCGGCGGCAGGTAGGCGACGCCGCCGGTGGCGCTGGCGAGCACGACATTCCAGTCGGCGTAGTCGAACTTGACGCGGCGATCGCCGAGCAGGAACGGGAACTGGGTCGATCCCGAAGTTCCGAGTATAGTCTTGCCATCGGCCTTGGCGCGCTTCGCGAACCAGTTGGCGCCCTTGGTCGAACCCGCGCCGGGCATGTTCTTGACGACGACGCTGGGATTACCGGGCAATGCCTCCGACAGCAATGGCGCATAGAACCGTGCCCATTTGTCGGAGCCCCCGCCTTCCTTGAATGGAATGATCCATTCGATGGTTTCGCCGGAAAAATCGGCGGCATGAAGCGGCAGCGATGCGCCGAGCGTGAAAACGAGAGCGATTCCGGTGGTTACCAGTTTTTTAATCCAGGACATGAATGCCTCCCCAGGTATTCGATTGTGTCGTGTAACTCCATTCAACCGCGCCGTGATCGGCGACAGGTTGCCTGCATAAAACCATCGAGAGTCGGAATAGTGATTCGACGAGTCGGGTTTCAGGCGCAGTCATTCTAACGTCATTTAGCCGCCGGCTTAAACCTTTTCGCGTCGATGCCATACTTGCAGCGCCGGGTTTGCCTCGTAAGTATCGGGCCTCGATGGTGTGCGAGGAAATGTGTATTCGCCAGGCGCGTCGCGAGAGATCGACGTGGCGCAGTCGCAATCAGGCGGATGAATCGACTGGCGATTCGCGCTTAGCCGTTCGACGGAGTCGACGTTCACCGGCGGTTAAGCCGTTTTACGCATGCTGTGAACATGGAATTTGTGAACGAATTCGATTGCCACGAAATCTGCCCGGGTGTTTAATCGCGCGGACGCCGGCGTCGGGATCGAGAAAACTGTTAACCAATTCGCAGCGCAGTCAGGCCGTTCGGCGGATGATGCCCGCGTCGGCATTGTGGAAACCAGCGAGTTTGCAACCACGGCGGAGATTAATTGTCAGACTGGTTGACCGGAGGTACAACCCGATTCCGGTTAGATACCATTTCGCACGCAAACGCAGTTGCCGCGGATGGCGGTGAGAACTGATGGAAACCGTTGACGCAACCCAGCTCGTCGAAGAACTCGGAATATCCTATTTTCGCGATCTCTCCACTTTCGGCGCACTGTCCGACGAAGCCGTTCGCGCGATGCTCGAGCGCGGCACGATCCAGCGGCTCGAAAAAGGCGAGTACATCGCGCGCCTCGGCGAAAAGGCCGAGGATTTTCAGGTCTTGCTGCAGGGCCGGATCGCCTACTACAAGCACTTCGAGGATCACGACGTCCTGACCCGGTACTTCGAGCAGGGCGAGCAACTCGGATTCGACGAAATGATCGGATTGCTGACGCGCAACGGCACCGACGTCGCCGTCGAGGACAGCCTGATCCTGAACATCGGTTGCGAGCAGTTCTACGATTTGCACGTCAGCTACCCGGCCGAGTTCGGAGTGTTCATGATCAACCTCGCGCGCGAACTGTCGCGCGAAATCGCATTGCTCGAGGATGTGATTGGACACGGCACCGGCTGGAACGCCGAGCGCGTCTAGTCCCGCTTTCTTTCTCACGCCTGTGATTTGTGCCACACTGGCGCGGGCTTCGGTGTTGAGAGGGCTTGCGTGAAAACCCAACCTCGCCCCGCGGATGACTGGGGCATAGACAACGAGTACGGCCGGCTGCGCGATGTACTATTGGGCAGGCCCGATTACTATCGCTGGGTCGAAGCCGGACCGCTGATCCGGCGCACGCTCGAAAATCGGCAAAGGACCGGCGTCGAATTCGATTTCGATCTGGCGCAGCGCCAGCACCGGGAAATGGTAGGAATATTCGAAGCCGCCGGCGTGACCTGCCATTATCTCGATTCCGACCCGGTTCTGCACCGCAACTTCTTCGCCCGCGATTCGAGCGCGATGACGCCCTGGGGCGCGCTGATCTGCCACATGCAACTCAAATGCCGGCGCGCCGACTACGTCTCCGCGATTCGCTTCTACCAGGACAACGGCATTCCCATCTGGCGCTATGTAACCGCCGGTCATTTCGAGGGCGGTGATTTCGTGATTCTCGAACCCGGCTGCGTGCTGATCGGCTACGGCGACGAGCGTTCGGAGCGCAGCGGCGCCGAGCAGGTCGCCGATTTCGTGCGCGCCGAGAACTGGGAGGCGGAAATCGTGCCGATCCCGGCGCTGTTCGTGCATCTCGACGGCCTGATCGTGCCGCTCGATCGCAAGCTGCTGGTCGCCTGCGTCGACGCGCTCGAGGGCTGGGTTGTTGACTGGCTGCAAACTCGCGGTTTCGATTTCGTCGACGTCGGCTTTGGCGAGGCAAAGGATCTCGGCGTCAACCTCGTCTCGCTCGGCGACAAGCGTGTCTTGTCGATGGCCGGCAGCGTCGGCCTCAACGCCGAACTGCGTGCGCGCGGCTACGAAGTTTTCGCGCCGGACATGTCGATGTTCACGTTCGGCGGCGGCGGCGTGCACTGTCTTTGCCAGGCCCTCAGGCGGGATCGCCTGGAGACATGAAAATCGACGCGTTGTTGCGAATCGACGGGCAGCGCCTGTGGGACAGCATCATGGCGATGGCGGAGATCGGTCCGGGCGAACACGGTGGCTCCAGCCGGCTGGCGCTGTCCGACGCCGATCGCGAGGGCCGTGATCTTTTCCTGCGCTGGTGTCGCGATATCGGCTGCACGATCGAAATCGACGATCTCGGCAATATCTTCGCCCGTCGCGACGGGACGGACGCGCGCCGCGCGCCGATCGTCGCCGGCAGCCACCTCGATACCCAGCCGCACGGCGGCCGCTTCGACGGAGTTTACGGTGTGCTCGCCGCCCTCGAGGTCTTGCGCACCTTGCACGAGCACGACGTCGCCACGGCCGCGCCGCTCGAGGTCGTCGTCTGGACCAACGAGGAGGGCGCGCGCTTCGCCCCGGCGATGATAGCGTCGGGCGTCTACGCCGGCCTGTTCGACAAGGATTACGCCTGGTCGCGAACCGACAGCGACGGCAAGACACTCGGCGACGAACTCAGGCGTATCGGTTACTTCGGCGATGTCCCCTGTGGCGAGCATCGCATCGGCGCGCTGTTCGAGGCGCACATCGAGCAGGGCCCGATTCTCGAAGCCGAAAACAAGACCATTGGAATCGTCGTTGGCGGGCAGGGCATTCGCTGGTACGACCTGACGCTGAAGGGCCGCGATTCGCACGCCGGCTCGACGCCGATGAAAGGCCGGCGCGACGCCTTGCTCGCGGCCGCCGAGATCGTCACCGCGGTGCAGGGTCTCGCGCTCGACTACGCGCCCGATGCGGTCGGCACGGTCGGCGAGATGAAGGTCTCGCCGAATTCGCGCAACACGATTCCGGGCGAAGTCTTCCTGACCATGGATATTCGCCATCCGCAGCGCGATACGCTCGCGGACATGGCGCGAAACCTGCGCGAAATCGTCGCCAAGTGCGCCGGCCGCCACGGCGTCGAGTTCGATCTCGACGAGATCTGGGACAAGCCGCCGATCGAATTCGATGCCGACTGTATCACCGCGGTCGAAGCCGCCGCGCGCGAACTCGGCTACCCGCACCGGCGCATCGTTTCGGGCGCGGGACATGATGCCTGCCAGGTCTGCGAGGTCGCACCGACGTCGATGATATTCGTCCCCTGCGCCGGCGGCCTCAGTCACAACGAGGCCGAATCCGCCGAACCCGAAGACCTCGAAGCCGGCGCCAACGTGCTGCTGCACGCGATGCTCGCCCTCGCCAACCGCACCACCCATTAATTCTTACTCGGAGTAATTACTCCGAGTAAGAATCAGGCGGACTGGCGTGGGGCGGGCTGGTAGTAGCGGTCGGGCATGACGACGAGTTTGCCGACATAAGCCTTGTTCATGAAGTCGGTTTGCGCGCGGTGGAATTCGCTGAGCGGGTAGGTGGCATGGAGGTTCGGTTTGATCTTGCCCGCTTCGATGTAGCCGTGCAGCCGCGCGAACGCGGCGCGCGTGCCCTGCGACGACCCGTGAATCTCGAGGTGCTTGAGGTAGACGGTGCGCAGGTCGAACTCGACGATGCCGCCGGCGAAGGCGCCGGCAGTCGTGTAGCGGCCCTCGGGCCGGAGCAGGTTGATCAGATCCCTGAATAAGGGCCCGGCGACCACGTCGGCGACGACGTCGAGCGGCTTGCCGGCGAGCGCGTCGAGTACCTGTTCGACCCAGTTTCCCTGATCGCGCAGGGCTATTGCTTCGGCACCGAGCGCGCGCACCGCGTCGGCCTTGGGCGCACTCGTTACCGCGAACGGGATCGCGCCGCGCACGCGGCAAAGCTGGATCAGCGCGCCGCCGACGCCACCGGCGCCACCGGTGACCAGCACGCGCTCGCCGGCGGTGACTCGCGCGCGGTCGAGCATGTGTTCGGCGGTCAGGTAAGCGCAGCAAAAGGTCGCGAGCTCGGCGTCGGAATACTCCGACTCGATACGATGGGCGTTTTCGGCCGGCACCGCGCAGTACTCGGCATAGCCACCGTCGCGGCCGTGGCCGATGTAGTCGATGTCGGCGAGGCTGTCGCCGTCGGTGTTATAGATACTGAAATCGACGAGGATGCGCTCGCCCACGCGCGTCGGATCGATGCCGGCGCCGACCGCGACGACGGTGCCCACGATGTCGCCGCCCTGGATTCGCGGAAACTCGAGCGTCGGCTTGCCGCGGCGCCAGGATGCGGTCGCGGATGGGTCGTCGTCGGTGCCGTAGGCACCTTCGCGCACCCAGACGTCGGTATTGTTCATGCCGCAGGCGCGCACTGCGAGCAGCACTTCGCCGGGCGCCGGCGCCGGCACCGGGCAGTCGCGGTATTCGAGCCTGTCGAGGCCGCCATGGCCGGTCAGCACGACGGCTTGCATGGTTTCGGGTATTGCCGGATCGTTCATGGCGTGCTCCGTCAGTCGGGCGCTCGCCATTATACCGGCCGATGCGTCAGGCGCGATCGTCCTTCGGCGTATCCATCACGACGTAGGTCGTCACCGAATCGATCTGCGTCAGGCCGCCGAGCACATCGACGTGAAACTGTTTGTACGCGGCGATATCGGTCACTTCGACCCGCAGCAGGTACTCGATCGCGCCGGTCGTATTGTGGCATTCGCGCACCTCGGGCGCGGCGCGCATCGCCGCCTCGAAGGATTGCTGCGACTTGAGCGTGTGATCCGATAAACCGATCGCGATGTAGGCGACGAAACCGAGGCCGAGCTTTTCGTTATCGAGCACCGCGCGGTAGCGCTTGATGATCCCCGACCTTTCCAACTCCTGTACGCGCCGCAGGCAGGCCGACGGCGACAGGCCTATGCGTTCGGCGAGGTCGGTGTTGCTGATCCGGCCATTCGCCTCGAGCTCGTGCAATATTCTTGTGTTAAATTTATCTAAAAAAGTCATTTATTGTTTATAGAATCACTTCCAAGCATTATTTGCAATAAAAATTCAACCTCGTTGGCGTAGTATTGTCGGCATGAATATCGAATTGTTGGCCGCCCTGATTCTATTCGCCTTCGTCGGCTCGGTGACGCCCGGGCCGAACAATTTGATGCTGCTGGCATCGGGCGCGAACTTCGGCGTGCGCCGCACGCTGCCGCACGTCGCCGGCATCGTGCTGGGGTTCATCGTCATGGTCTTGCTGGTCGGCACCGGCCTGATCGGCATATTCGAGTCGTATCCGCTCGCTTACGAAATCCTGCGTTACTTCAGCATCGCCTACCTGAGCTATCTCGCCTGGAAGATCGCGACCGCGACGCCGGGCGCGGCGCGCGCCGCCGGCCGGCCATTCAATGCCTTCGAGGCGGCGCTGTTCCAGTGGGTCAACCCGAAGGCCTGGGCGATGGCGTTGACCGCGATCACGGTCTACGCACCGGCGCAGAATCTGGCAGCGGTGGCCTGGATTGCGCTGATACTCGGACTCGTCAACCTGCCGTCGATCTTCGTCTGGGTCGTGCTCGGCAGCAATCTCAAGCGCTACCTCGATCGCGGTGCGCGCCTGCGCGCGTTCAATATCGCGATGGCCTTGCTGCTGCTGGCGACGCTATACCCGGTCGTGACCGGCGACCTTGGCTAGCTCCTGTTAGACGCGACGCGCTCGGCGAGCAGGCACAGGACCTCGAACATCATCGTCACCGCGACCAGCGCGGTATTGCCGGACATGTCGAACGGCGGGGACACTTCGACGACGTCGCCGCCGACCAGATCGAGTCCGCGCAGGCCGCGGATCATCTGCTGCGAATCGTAGGTCGTCAGCCCGCCGATCTCGGGCGTGCCGGTGCCGGGCGCGTAGACCGGGTCGAGCGCGTCGACGTCGAAACTGACGTAGGTCGGGCCGTCGCCGACGACGCGCCGTGCCTCGGCGATGGTGCCGTCGATGCCGAGCGCGTGAAACTCCTCGATTTCGATCACGCGGATGCCCTGGTCGAGCCCCCATTGCTTGTCGCTGTCGGTATAGAGCGCACCGCGGATGCCGATCTGCACGGTGCGTTTCGGGTCGAGCAAGCCTTCCTCGATCGCGCGCCGGAACGGCGTGCCGTGGGTATACTTCGATTCGCCGAAATAGCGGTCCCAGGTATCGGTGTGCGCGTCGAAATGCACCATGCCGACCGGGCGCTCGCGGCACAGCGCACGCATGATCGGCAGCGTCACGAGGTGATCGCCGCCGGCCGCGAGCGGCACGATGCCCTGCGCGACGACCTCGGCAAAGAACGCCTCGATGCGCGCGAGCGTATCGTCGATGTCGACCGGGTTAACCGGCGTGTCGCCGAGATCGGCACAGTTGCACAAGTGAAACGGCTTGATCCCGGTCGCGTGATGCACGTTGCGCGCCAGCGTCGACAGGTCGCGAATTTGCCGCGGGCCATGGCGGGCGCCGGCGCGGTTGGTCGTGCCGCCGTCCCAGGGTACGCCGATCAGGCCGATGTCGACTTGGTCGGCATCCGCCGGCGCGACGTGCGGCAGGCGCATGAAGGTTGCGATGCCGGCAAAACGCGGCATCTCGTTGCCCGATACCGGTCGGTAAGACTCGGGTTTGTTGTCCATCGTTGCTCTCCACGCGCTTGCCGACGACGAATTATAAATTCTTCGTTGCCGAAACGGGGCGTTTTTATTCTAATCACGGCGACGAGCGATCCGCCGCCGCGCCGGCGGACGTATCTAATGAACCGCAATTGACCAAAATCGATGCCAGAGTCGAACGCCTTCGAACCACCGCCCTACCTGCGCAGCGCGCACCTGCAGACGATTTGTAACAGCCAGGGCCCGCGGCGCTGGCGCGCGCACCGGCTGCAGGGCGAATTGTCGACCGAGACGCTGACGCTCGACGCCGCCGACGGCACGCGCCTGCTCGCCGATTTCGATTGCGCCGCCAACCCGGGCCGGGCGCTGGCAATTCTGCTGCACGGCTGGGAGGGCTGCAGCCGTTCGGCGTATATCGTCACGACCGCGGCGCGCCTGCTCGGCGTCGGCTATGACGTGCTGCGCGTCAACCTGCGCGATCACGGCGATTCGCATCACCTCAATTGCGAGTTGTTCAACTCGACACGCTCGCCCGAGGTCGCCAGCGCGCTCGAGCGCTGGGTCACGGATCGACAATATCCGCGGGTCTTCCTGGCCGGGTTCTCGCTCGGCGCGAGCTTTGCGCTGCGCATCGCCGCCGACCGCGGCCGCCAGATCGGCCTCGCCGCGACGATCGGGATTTGCCCGCCGGTCGACCCGGCGAATGCGATGCGCGCGCTGAACGAGGGTTTCTTTGCCTACGAGCGTTATTTCTTCAAACGCTGGCGCGACTCGCTGCGCCGCAAGCTCGAACTCTTTCCCGACTATGACTATGCCGACGCGCTCGCGGCGGCGCGCTCGCTCGACGATCTGAACGAATACTTCATCCCGCGCTATACCGAGTACGCGACGGTCGACGACTACTTCGCAGCCTACGCGCTGGTCGGCGACCGCCTCGCCGGGCTCGAAGTTCCCGCTTACCTGATTGCCGCGTGCGACGACCCGATTCTGCCGGTGGGCGATCTCGAGCGCATCGATTCGAACGATCGGCTGATCATCGAAACCCACCGCTACGGCGGGCACTGCGGATTTCTCGAGGATCTGGCCGCCAACAGCTGGATCGAGGAGCGCCTGATCGAACTGCTGGACGAACGGGCCTGAACTTACCAGAGCGTGATCACGATCATGCGCAGCGCGAGCAGCGTCAGCAGCCACCGGAGTGCCTGCCGGTAACGATCCTCGGGTATTCGGTAGCGGATATGCGTGCCGAGCCAGGCGCCGGCGATCACGCCGAGCGACATGCCGGCGATCAGTCGCCAGTATTCGTGGAAGGCGAATCCGAGCAGCGCAAACATCAGCATTTTTATGCCGTGCGTCATGCTCATCATCAACGCCGAATTAACCACCAGGGCGTCGCGTTCGAGGCCACGCCGCACCAGCGCGGCCTGGCCCATCGGCCCGGTGGTCGCAACGACCATACTGAGCGCCGTCTGCAGCAGCCCGAGCGTGACGAATTCGATGCGCGACGGAATCGTAAACTCGAGACTGGGGCCCCAGACGCTGTAGAGAATGTAGGCCGCGATCAGCAGCGGGATGTAGTCGAGATCGATCTGGCGCAGCAGGCCGGCCGCGACCAAGCCGCCGGCCACCGAACCGGCGGCAAACGCGAGCACGAAGTCACGCCGCATGAACCGCCAGCCGAACAACGCGCGGCTCGAATTCGACACCAGCTGCACGACCGCGTGCACCGGCACGATCGCGGCTGCCGGCACCAGCCCGGGCATCGCCGCGACCAGGATCATGCCGCCGCCGACGCCGGTGATTGCGGTCAGCGTCGAGGTCGCCAGCGCGATCGCTATCAACAGCGCCTCGTTCACCGTCGCAACCGGACTATCGGGTTCAGTCGACGACCTTGAGTTTGCCGGTGACGCCGTGACGTTCAATCAGGTCGGCGATCAGGCCCGAGCGCCTGGCCTCGGCGATGAACTGACGGGTAAATTCGTTCAGCGCCGCGCACCCCTGCCGGGTCGCGATGGCTTGCCGCACTGTCGTGTAGTTACCGGCAAGCACGCGCGCGCCGGGCAGTTTGTCGGCATTTTCGAGCAGCGCCGGCTTGATGCCGGCGAGCGCGTCGAGACCCTCGTCGACGAACAACCGGAAAGCGCCGGCCAGCCCCGTGGCGCGGTGCAACTCGGCATGTTGCAGCGCGCGACTCAGGTACAGATCATAGGCCGCGCGTTCGGCGACCGCGATGCGCACGCCGGGCTGGTCGACGTCGCCGATCGATCGCAAAGCCGAATCGAGCGGCACCAGGTAGGTCGCCTCGATTTCGACGTAGGCGTCGCAAAAATCGATGACCTCGGCGCGCGCCGGGTCGTCGGCGATCAGGCCGATATCCCATTCGCCGCGCGCCGCGGCGTCGGCGACCTCGCCGGGCGTTGCGTAGGTCCGGTAGGCGACTTCGACGCCGAGCCGGTCGGCAAGCGCCGCCGCCATGCCGGGCGACACGCCCTCCGGGCTGCCGTCGGCGCCGCTGCCGGTCACCAGCAGTATGTTGCCGAGGTTGATGCCCGCGGTCAGTACCCCGGGGCGAATCAGCTGCTGGATAATAGCGTCGTCGGGTTGGGTCATCGGTATCTCCGTTGGCGTTCAGCGGGGCCCGGCGTCGATAGCCGCGATCACCGCGTCGGTAAAATCGTTGCTGGTCGCGGTACCGCCGAGATCGGGGGTGTGCCGGGAAGCATCGGCGAGCACGCCCGCCAGCGCGGCTTCGATTGTCGCGGCCGCCTGTTGCGGACGGTCTTCGCCGCGCCGCTCGCCGAGCCAGCGCAACAGCATTGCCGCCGAGCCGATCAGCGATGTCGGATTGGCGATGCCCTTGCCCGCGATATCCGGCGCCGAGCCGTGCTGTGCCTGCGCCATCGCGAAGTCGTCGCCGGCGTTGAGCGACGCCGCGAGGCCGAGGCTACCGGCCAGCTCCGAGGCGAGGTCGGAAAGGAGGTCGCCGTACATGTTGGTCGTGCAAATCACGTCGAAGCTCGCCGGATCGCGCACCAGGTACGCGCACATGGCGTCGACGAGGCGCTCTTCGTATTCGACCCCGGGATGCGCCGCCGCGACGGCGCGGCAGCATTCGAGAAACAGGCCGTCGCTGATCCGCAGCACGTTTGCCTTGTGCACCGCGGTCACCTTGCCGCGGCGTGCCGCCGCCAGTTCGAAAGCCCGCTCGGCGATGCGCGTCGACGCGTGGCGCGAAATCTTGCGCAGCGCGAGCGCCAGGTCGGGCGTCGGCATGAATTCGCCGTTGCCGTGATGCATCGAGCGATCGGCGTAGAAACCCTCGGTGTTCTCGCGCGCGATGACGAGATCGAAGGATTTACCGCAGGGCGGATCGATACCGTCGAGCGTGCGCGCCGGGCGAATGTTGGCGTACAGATCGAGATGCTTGCGCAGCTGACCCGACGGGTTGATTCCGCCCTCGCTGGCCGGCGGATACTCGTTGTGCGAGACCGGGCCGAGCACGATGCCATGGCAGTCGCGCACCGCCGCCAGCGCGGCTTCCGGGAAGGTGCTGCCGGACTGCTCGAGTGCGGCGAAGCCGACCGCGACGGGGCGAAATTCGAGGCCCAGCCCGAAGCGCCGGTCGGCGGCTTCGAGGACGGTTCGCGTCGCCGCGGATATTTCCGCGCCGATGCCGTCGCCCTCCAGCAGGGCCAGCTTGATCGGCGAGCTCATTTCGTTTTCCTTCCGTGGCGGTGACGGCGATTGTCGGGCCGGCGTCGCATCATCGCAGCAGGCTTTGCGCGTAAGCGTTACGGCTCGTTATCAGGTCGCGAAACAGGTCGGGTAGTTCGGGCACCCGCGCGGCCTGCACCTCGGGTAGCGCGAGCAGGGTTTGCGCCCAGGCGTCGATGCGCGGCAAGTCGTCGGTTATATGCAGCCCGAGCAGTTCGCGAAACACGTCGAGGCGAATGAATACCGGCGCATAGGCAGCGTCGATGAGGGCGAATTTTTCGCCGTTGAAATAGGGGCCGTCGCCGAGCACGGCCTCGACCCGGCCGAGGTTGCCGGCGAGCTGCGCGACGATACCTTCGTAGGCTTCCCGGTCGGGCGCGACCATCAGCTGGAAGGTCAGACCGCAGCACTCGCCGCCGAATTCGATCCAGCTGCGGTTCAGCGCTCGTTCGAGCGGATCTTCCGGGTGTAGCTGGCCGGGGGTGATGTCGTCGAGAAACTCGTTGATCACGGCCGACTCGAATATCACCGTGTCGCCGTCGACCCGCAGCACGGGCACCTTGCCGAACGGCGAAATTTGCCTGAACCATGCGGGTGGGTCGTCGAGATCGACGAAGGTCATCTTGTGGTCGATACCCTTGTGGTGCAGCGTGATAATCGAGCGCTGCACGAACGGGCAGCGTTTGGTGCTGATGAGTTCGAGTTGCATTGCCTGTCCCCGATGGTGCCGGTCGATGCCCGGACCGTCGTCAGCTGGTCGCCGACCGCGGCCGCAAGAAGCGCAAGATACCAGACGCGGCGCGATAAATCACAGTCCGCCGAGGCATCGCGAGTTATCGCGGCGGCAGACGCGCAGGCTGATGGCGCCGCTCGCCGGCGTCGCGCGCGAGCGCGGCCAGCCGGTAGAAGCCGTGCACCATTTTCGTGTACGGCAGCAACAGGAAAAATGCCAGCACGCTGCCGAGGTGCAACGCCAGCAGCGCCGGCAGCGCCGGCGTGCCGCCGAGCCAGTAGAGCGCGAGCCCCGACGCGCTGACGATAAACAGCAGCACGACGAAGCCCATTTCGCCGCCCCAGACCGATGCCGCGCCGAGCCCGCGGTCGGCGCGCAGTTTCAGTGCCGCGAGCCCGGCGGTACCGACGCACAACAGGATGCCGCCGCTGACGCCGAGCAGTTTCGGCGCCGACCAGAACGGATAGGGCGCCGGCCAGTCGAGAAAATAATGCATCAGAGTCGCGACGCTGGTCGCGGCGAAGCAGAGCAAAAAACCGTACAGCGTGGCCTGGTGCAGGTAACGCCGCAGGTTGGAGTAGCGATCCGAAGCTTCGAAATTGCAGCCGTCGCCGTGACCGCCGGACAAGTCGTCGAGCCGCGCGGCCGAGCGCAGTGCCGCGCTCAGGTCCGCGAGCCGAAACTTGCCGTCGCCGCAAGCGCGCCAATAGCGTCGCAGGCTCGCCGCCAGCAACAGCAAGGGCAGCAGAAACGCCGGGATGAACAGCGCGATCATCGCGTTGTGCGACAGCAGCGCGTAAAAATCGTCGCCGCGCCACGAGCCGAGCAGGTCGATCGCGATGATCAGCAATCCGAGGCCGACCACCGTCGCGAGCGCGATCGCGACGCCGCTGCGCTGGAAGGCGCGCGCGAGACCGGCAGGCAGCGCATACTGCTGCCAGCTTTGCTGGCGCACGTCGGCGAGAATCGCCGGCAGGTTGAGTGCGAATTCATGTGGCTCGGTATACTGGCAGGCGTAGTAGCAGCCGCGGCAGTTATGGCACAGGTTGGCCAGGTGCACGATCGTCGCGGCGTCAAAAACGCGCCGCCGGTGCACCGCCGGAAACAGGCTGCAGTAGCCCTCGCAATAGCGGCAGGCGTTGCAGATTTCGAGCTGGCGCCGCGTCTCGGCAATGTTTTCAGCCGGCATGGCGACTCGCCTCGCGGCCGGCGATGCGGCCGAACACGGTGCCGATGGTCATGCCGAAGCCGGCGAGATATCCGCGCCCGAGAATCGACCCGGCCATGGTCTCGCCGGCCGCCCACAGGTTACGGATCGGGCCGCCCGCGCCCTGCACCCGCGCGCCTGCATCAACCCTGAAACCGAGGTAGGTGAAGGTTACGCCCGGGCGCAGTGTATAGCCGTAGAAGGGCGGCGTGTCGAGCGGCCGCGCCCAGTTCGACTTGGGCGGTTCGAGGCCGTCGGTCGCGAGCCCGTCGAGTTCGACCGGGTTGAACGCAGCGTCGCGGCAGGCGGCGTTGTAACGCGCGACGGTTTGCTCGAGCGCCGCGACCGGCAAGTCCATCAGCCCGGCCATGCCGGCGATCGTGTCGCTTTGCAGCGGCGGAAATACCGACGGCATGAACAGGTCCAGCGATTTGGAATCGATGATCACGTAGCCGATCTGGTCGGGTTGCGCCGCGACCAGCCGCCCCCAGATCGCGTAGCGTTTGGGCCAGACGTCTTCGCCCTCGTCGTAAAAGCGCTCGGCCTTCTTGTTGACGACGATCGAAAACGGCACGCAATCGAGTCGCGTGACGATGCCGCCGTCGAACTTCGGCGCGCGGCCGTCGATCGCGACCGCGTGGCACTGGGTCGGATCGCCGACCGATTGCACGCCCTGGTCGAGCAGGTCGCGCAGCACGACGCCGCGGTTGTACGGCGTGCCGCGAATCAGGAAATTCTTCGCCGCGGGCCCCCAGGCGCGCGCCAGCCAGTCAGTGTCGGCCTGGAAGCCGCCGGCGGCGACGACCACCGCCGGCGCGCGCGCGCTCCTGGACTCGCCCTCGGCCGAGTAATCGACGCGCGTCACGACGTCGCCGTCGAGCTCGAGATGCGCCACCGGCGCCTCGTAGCGAACCTCGACGCCGAGGCGCTCGGCGACACGGTAGTAGGCATTGACCAGCGCCTTGCCGCCGCCGAGAAAAAACGCGTTGGTGCGCGACAGCGACAGCGAACCCGAAATCGATGGCTGAAATCGGACGCCGTGGCTCTGCATCCAGTCGAGGCAGCCCTCGGATTCGCGGATCGCGAGGCGCGCGAGCTCCTCGTCGGTGTCGCCACCGGTGACCGCGAGCAGGTCGTCGAAGTATTCCTGCTCGTCGTAGCTGCCGGTCAGAACCGACCGGGGCGTTCGGTGCAGGCAACGGAAATTGCGCGTGTGCCGCGAGTTGCCGCCGCGGTAAGGCTGCGGCGCGGCCTCGAGCAGCAGCACGCGCGCACCGGCTTCGGCGGCGACGATCGCGGCGCACAGCGCGGCATTGCCGCCCCCGACGATGACGATGTCGTGCCCGTCGCGCTTCAAGATCGAATTCGGCGCGTTCGCGGAGTCATCCGGCCTGCGCGTCCCGAACCTCGGGATTGATCATGTTGATCGGTTTACCGGCGGCGTAGGCGACGATCTGATCGAAAATGTCGCTGAACTGGATTTCGAATTCGTCCCTGGTGACGAAGCCGATGTGCGGCGTGCAAACGACGTTCGGCATCTCGAGCAGCGGATGCCTGCCGTCGACGATCGGTTCCTCGTCGTAGACGTCGACCGCGGCCATGCCGGGCCGCCCGGCGGCGAGCGCGGCCTCGAGCGCGCCGGTTTCGATCAGCCCCGCGCGACTGGTATTGACGATCAGCGCGTCGGGGTGCATCAGCGCGAGATCGGCCGCGGTGACGATGCCGAGGGTCGCCGGTTTCAGGCGAATGTGCAGCGAGACGACATCGCAGCCGGCGAAGAAATCCTCGCGGCTCGACGCGACCTCGAAACCGTCCTCGCGCGCGCGGGCGCGTGACTCGTCGCCGCCCCAGACGAGCACGCGCATGCCGAAGGCGCGGCCGTAGTTTGCGACCTCGGCGCCGATGCGGCCGTAGCTGTAGATGCCAAGCGTCTTGCCGCGCAGCGTCGCACCGACGCCGATCTGCCAGCTGCCTGCCTTGAGGGCCGCCATCTGCTGGGGAATTTGCCGCATTGCGGCGAGAATCAGGCCGAAGCTCAGTTCGGCCGCGGCGTAAGACGGCGTATCCGAATGCATGTTCGAGCACAACAGCACGCCGTTGGCCGTGCAGGCGTCGACGTCGACGTGCGGGTAGACGCTTCGCTGGCTGATCAGTTCGAGATTCGGCAGGCGCTCGAGCAAATCGGCCTGGATGCGCGTGCGCTCGCGAAACAGAACCAGCGCCTCGGTGTCGGCGAGGCGAGCGGCGAGCGGCCCGGTTTCCTGCAGGTGATCGTTCCAGATCGTCACCTCGTGCCCGTCGAGTTTCCGAAAGCAGGGCAGGTGACGCAGGGTGTCGAAGTAGTCGTCGAGTATCGTAACTTTCATCTTTGTCCGGCAATCCGCAGGCAGGCGTGACCGCTTACTCTAGCAACAATCGTTCGGATAATAAAAGAGCGGCGCCGGGATTTACGATTATAATCGCCGGGCAAAAAGGACGGGCATGGGCGAACCCAACACGCACGACAAATCGTTGGCCGACTGGCGGGACGACTTCGCGAGCCTCGCCGTGACGCTCGCCTGCGCGGCCGGCTGCGGCCTGTTGTTTCGCTATCTGCAATTGCCGGCCCCGTACCTGCTCGGCAGCATGCTCGGCGTCTGGACGATTGCCGCGACGCTACGGCCGCTGCGCCGGCTGCTGCGCGTGCCGCGATGGTTTCATATCTTCGTCGTGCTCGGCGTCGGTGTCATCGTCGGCGGCCTGTTCGCGCCCGGGACGCTTGCGCAGATGCTGACCTGGATCTATACCGTGACCGCGATGTTGGTCGCGTCGGTCCTTGCGACCGCGGCCGGTTATCTGTACCTGACCCGGCGGCGCGGCTACGATCCCGCGCTGGCGCTTTTTTGCGCGCTGCCGGGCGGCCAGGCCGAAGTCATCCTGATCAGCCGCGAGTACGTCGACAAGGATTATGTCGTCGCGCTATGCCACCTCGTCAGAGTCGTTTTCATTTTCTGCTCGGTGCCCTTCGCGCTCGCGCTGCTGCTCGGCGACGGTGCGGTAGAGTCGTCGAACCGGGTGCTCGCCGGGCTTCCCGGCGTCGCCGACCTCGGGTATTCGACGCTGCTACAATTTGCCGCGGTGGCGTTGGCGGGATTCGCGATCGCGCGCCTGCTGCGAACGCCGATCCCGTTTTTGCTCGGCCCGATGCTGTTGAGTATGGGCCTGCATCTCGCCGAGGTCATCGAGATTCCGCGGATCAGCGAATTCGTGCTGCTCGCGCAGATTTCGGTCGGCGGCGCGGTCGGAGCCCGTCTCGGTCAGGTCGAATTCGGTGTGCTTGCAGGTCACCTGCGCGATGCGCTGGTCAACGTCGTGCTGGTCACGGCGATCTTCGTCGGCTCGGCCTACCTGATCGCCAGCTGGGTCGGCTTCGAATTCGTCGACGTCATGCTTGCCTTCGTCCCCGGCGGCCTCTACGAAATCACGCTGCTGTCGCTGATTTTCGGTTTCGACGTCGCTTTCGTCGCGATCCACCACAGCGTGCGGATGCTGTCGCTGCTGTTCGCGTTGCCGTGGTTACTGCGGCTGATCGACAAGCCGAACCGGAACCGGGCACCCGACGAATCGGCCTGATCTCGACGCGGATCCCGGCCGCGCGCAAGCGCCGCACCGTCACGGGGCGGAATCGACTTGGCGGGGGATGAGGGATGCCCGGTGTCGGCCCGACAGCGGGACCGGCAGTTGGCGGATCAGTTGTAACCGAGAATGACGACCTGCTCGACGCCTTCTTCGCCGACCTGATCGCGCTCGATGTCCTCGAGGCCATGTTGCTCCTTGTCGACGTGCCGAGGGTCGCCGTAATACGAATTTTCCGGTCGCTGCGCCCACGGGTCGGACAGCAGCGGCTTGAGCCGGGGAGCCCGAATCTTTTGCTTCATTGCGTACCTAGCCAAATATTGGAGAGTTATGCGGTTTTTCTAAAAACCTACATTTAAAGCGGAATATAACTGTCTGATAAATAAAAACAAGTAGAAAAAGTTGACAATCGCCCGGCGCACATCGACACCCGTCGCGTCCCTGGCGACAAATTCAGTCGCCGAACAGGTCGAGCTGGCCGCCACCGTCGGTGAGATCGTCGAGGCGGACGCCGAGGCCGAGCAGGCGGACCGGCCGCGCGCCGCGTTGCCAGGCTTCCTCGCAGAGCATCGCGTAGTCGCTGTAACTCGGCGCGGTCTGGCCGCGCTCGACGGTGGTCTGCGCGAAGTCGCAGAACTTCATCTTGAGGAAGCAATGGTGAATCCGGTAGTCGTCGTCGAGGCGCTCGAGTCGCGCCAGCAGCGACTCGAGCAGCGCCGGCAACTCGGCGCGGCATGCCTCGAGGTCGGGCAGGTCCTCGGCATAGGTATTCTCGACGCTGACCGACTTTCTCCGCCATTCGGGATTGACCGAGCGCTCGTCGATACCGCGCGCGAGCTTGTGGATGTGCTCGCCGAAGGTCCCGAATTGCTGCACGAATTCGTAGAGGTCGCGCCGCCGCACGTCGCCGCAGGTTTTGATTCCGTGTTGCGCGAGCCGCTCGGCGGTGACCTTGCCGACGCCCCAGATGCGACCGACTGGCAGCGGTTCGAGGAATGCATCGACCCGGTCGGGCGTGACGACATACTGCCCGTCGGGCTTGTTCCAGTCGCTCGCGACCTTGGCGATGAACTTGTTCGGCGCGATGCCGGCGGACACGGTGATGCCGATGTCGGCGGCGATGCGGCGGCGGATTTCCGTGGCGATCAGCGTCGCGCTGCCGCGGCAGCGCGGGCTGGCCGACACGTCGAGGAACGCCTCGTCGAGCGATAGTGGCTCGATCAACTCGGTGTAGTCGGCGAAGATCTCGTGCATTTGCCGCGACGCGTCGCGGTAGACCGACATGCGGCCGGGGATCAGGATGAGATCGGGGCAGCGCTTGAGCGCGGTAGCGCTCGCCATCGCCGAGCGCACGCCGAATTTGCGCGCCTCGTAGCTCGCGGTCGCGATCACGCCGCGACGGTCGGCGCTGCCGCCGACCGCGATCGGCTTGCCCGCGAGCGCCGGATCGTCGCGGATTTCGACCGCCGCGTAGAAACAATCGGCGTCGATATGGATGATCTTGCGGCCGCCCGCCGGTGGGGTCGATTGGCTGGTCACTTGCTTCGGCCTGGCGCCTGGGTAAAAATCGTCGCGCTTGGCGACGGGATCGGACGATGACGGAAAAAGTATTTTACCAAGACAGCTACCTGAAGACACTCGACAGCGAGGTGGTCGACGTGCTCGAAGACGGCGTCGTGCTGGCGGCGACGATTTTTTACCCGCTCGGCGGCGGACAGCCCGGCGATACCGGCAGCCTGGCGATCGGCGGGCGCGAATACCGCGTCGTCGACACGCGCTACGCCGACGATCGCCGCCGCGTCGTGCATTTTCTCGAGGACGGCGACGTCGGCGGAATCAAGCCCGGCGACGCGGTTTCCATGACCATCGACTGGCAGCGCCGTCACCGCCTGATGCGCATGCACACCAGCATGCACCTGGTCTGCGCGCTGATCGACGCGCCGGCCACCGGCGGCGCGGTCGGCGAGACCGAGAGTCGTCTCGACTTCGATCTGCGAGGACAGGTTGTCGACAAGCAGCAATTGACCGCCGATCTCAATGCGCTGGTCGACAAGGCGTTGCCGGTCACGGTCGGCTCGATCACCGACGCGGAGCTCGACGCCAATCCGGAGCTCGTACGGACAATGTCGGTGCAGCCGCCGCGCGGCCAGGGGCAGGTGCGGACGATTACGATCGAGGGCGCGGATTACCAGCCCTGTGGCGGCACCCACGTACGCAACACGGCGGAAATCGGCGAGCTGCTGGTGCGCAGTATCAAGAACAAGGGCAAGCAGAACCGGCGCATCAATCTCGTGCTGGTCGATCCCTGATCCGCTTGCGCCAGCGCAATCGGCTTCGCGCGCGCCAGCGTATAATCGGTTGTCGACCGCCAATCCAGGATAAGTCCGATGCACCGATTCTGCTTGTTGCTGGCCTGCCTGCTGGCGCAGGCCACCGCTCTTGCCGCCGACGAACGCCAATGCCGCGACCGGATCGCGCAGTGGCTCGACCCGGCGAACGGCGAAACGCTGGCGACCCCGGTCGTTTTCGATCGCCTCGAGCGCGCCGCGATCGTGCTGCTCGGCGAATCGCATACCACGCTCGCGCACCATCGCTGGCAGGCCGCGGTGCTCGCCGGCTTGCACGCGCGCAAGCCCGATCTGGCGGTCGGATTCGAGATGCTGCCGCGCCGCGCGCAGGCCGCGCTCGACGCCTGGAGCGCCGGCGAACTCGGCGAGGCCGAGTTTCTCGAGCGGGTCGACTGGCAGCGCGTCTGGGGCTACGACGCCGACCTTTACCTGCCGTTACTGCATTTCGCGCGGATGCATCGCCTGCCGGCGGTCGCGCTCAACGTCGAGCGCGCGCTGATATCGAAGGTCGGGCAGTCGGGCTGGGACGCGGTACCGTCAGCCGAGCGCGAGGGCGTCTCGACGCCGGCGCCGGCGAGTGAAGCTTACCGTCGATCGCTGGCAGAACTCTACGCGCTCAAGGCCGGTATGCGCGCCGAAGAGGAAGGTCGCGACGCCGACGCCGCCGCAACCGATATCGACGAGATTCTCGCCAGCGAGGCGTTTGCGAATTTCGTCGACGCGCAGTTGACCTGGGATCGGGCAATGGCCGAGGCGCTGGCCGCGGCCTGGCGCCGTAATACCGAGGGTCTCGTCGTCGGCATCGTCGGTCGCGGCCACCTCGAGCACGGTTACGGTATCCCGCATCAATTGGCCGCGCTTGGCGTCGAGCGCGTCGAGGTCTTGCTGCCGCAGGATGCCGACGAAACTTGCGCCGACCTGCCCGCCGGTCTGGCCGACGCGGTATTCGTCGTCGATGCGGACGGCGAGGCCGCAACGCCGCCGCGGCCGCGGCTCGGCGTGTTCATCGAGGATGCCGACGACGGCGTTCGCGTCACCGAGGTCGTCGCCGACAGCGTCGCCGCGCGCAGCGGCGTCGAGGCCGGCGACCTGATCGTCAGCGCCGCCGGTTTCGCCACCGCGACCACCGGCGAACTGATCGAGATCATCGGCCGCCAGGCGCCGGGTACCTGGCTGCCGCTCGGCGTGCGTCGCGGCGATCACAGCATCGAGCTGACGGCGAAGTTCCCGCAAAGCTTTGACTGAGCTTGCCCGCCGCACGCTTGCTTTCGCCGTCACTGCATTGTGGCTGGGCGCGGCGCCGGCCGAGACCGTCGATTTTCACGATGTCGAGGTCGAGCTGCTACCCGCAAGCGGCGAAATCCGGATCGTCGACCGCGTGCAGCCCGGGTCAGGCGATGCCTATCGCTTCAGTCTTGCGCCCTGGCTCGAGATCGAAGGGCTTGACGTCGATGGCGTGGCTACGACGCCACTACATCGCGACGGGGTTTATCGCGTCGACCTCACCGGCAGCAGTGCGCCGGAACTGCGATTCGAACTGCGCGGCAGCCTGCCGCCGCACGCCGCCGCCAGCCTTGCCAGTGGCGGCGCAGACGGCGTTTATTTGCCCGGTTACGCGAACTGGCTGCCGGTCGGCGATGACCGGCGGGTCGACTTCCGGCTCGCGCTGCGTTTGCCGGCCGGCCAGCGCGCCGTTGCCACCGGTCGGCTGGTCGCGGAAAACGCCGACGCCGACGGCTACCGCGCAAGCTTCGCCGCGGCCTGGCCCGGCGAGGCGCCATCGCTGTTCGCCGGCCCCTACGAGGTCCGCGAACGCGGCGGGCCCGGGCCGCGGGTGCGGACTTATTTTCATGCCGAGCTGGCGCCGCTCGCCGATACCTATCTCGATGCCGCGGCCGCCTATCTCGCGCGCTACGACGCGACGATCGGAGATTATCCTTACACCGAGTTCAGCGTCGTATCGGCGCCGCTGCCGGTCGGCCTCGGCTTTCCCGGACTGACCTACGTCGGCCGCGAGGTTTTGCCGCTGCCGTTCATGCGCGGCCGTTCGCTGGCGCACGAAGTCCTGCACAGCTGGTGGGGCAATGGCGTCGCGGTCGATTACGCCGGCGGGAACTGGGCCGAGGGACTGACTACTTACCAGGCCGATTACGCGCTCGCCAAGGATGCCGGCGCCGATGCGGCGCGCGACATGCGGCTCAAGTGGTTGCGCGACTATGCCGCCCTGCCGCCGGCCCGCGAAGTACCGCTGGTCGAATTCGTCGGCAAGACTCACGACGCCGCGCAGGTCGTCGGCTACAACAAGGCGGCGTTCGTGTTTCACATGCTGCGCGGCGAGATCGGCGACGCGGCCTTCGCCGACGCGCTGCGCGAATTCTGGCTGCGCCACCGCCGCGGCCGCGCTTCCTGGCAGGATCTCGAGAGGGTATTCTCCGGCGCCGCCGGGAGTCCGCTGGACTGGTTCTTCGCGCAGTGGCTGGAACGCGCCGGCGCGCCGGTCCTCGAGCTCGGCGCTCATCGGGTGGAGGCGGTCGATGGCGAATACCGGACGAGCATCGACTTGCGCCAGCGCGGCGAACCATACCGTTTGCGCCTGGTTTTGGAACTGATCACCGGCGACGGCGTCGAGCGGCATCGCGCGATCGTCGGGGGTCCGACGACGACCCTCGAATTCACGACCCGCGCACGCCCCAAAGCCCTGCAAGTGGATCCCGACAGCGATTTGTTTCGCCGCCTCGACGTGCGCGAGACGCCGTCGATCCTGCGCGACGTCACGCTGCATCCGGAAGCGCTGACGGTCGTCGCCGGCGATCGCGAGTTCGCCGCCGCGGCGCGCGCGCTGGCTGCGCGGTTGCTGGATACCCGGCCGCATTACGCCGCGCTCGAAAATGCGCTCGGCGCGGTGTCGCCTTTGCTCGTCATCGTGCCGCTCGATGCGCTGGCGCATATCGAAAGGGAGCTCGAAATCGAACCCGCGGCCAGGCCGTTACCGGCGGATTCGAGCGCCGGGGCCTGGACCGCGCGCCGTGCCGACGGCGGCAGGCTGCTGATCGTCGCCGCGCGCGACGCCGCGGCGCTGCGCGCGCTGCTGCGGCCGTTGCCGCACTACGGCGGGCAAAGTTACGTATTTTTCGACGGCGCGCGGGCGCTCGAGCGCGGACTCTGGCCGGTCGCGCGCGGGCCGCTTTATCGCGACCTCGACTGAGGTTTCAGGCGGCGACGAGCTTGCGCGCGACCCAGCGGTGAAAATGGTGCGTCGGGTTGTCCATGACCGGCGAGAACACGCCGCCGCCGTAGCCGGGTGAGCGCCGCCCGCGTTGCATGCCCTCGACCGCGTCGATGTCCTCGTTGAAGACGACCCGCCATGACTCCAGCGTTGCGTTACGGCTCGCCGCGTGCTCGTCATCGATCGCTTGTTCGCCGACGTAGTACAGGCGCAGATGCTCACGCGAGCGCTCGGACGCGACCGGCTCGACGATCATCGTGAAACTGTGGTCGGCCTGGATGCCGAGCAGCACGTTGGGGAAGAAGGCGACGTATTCGGCCTGCTCGATCCGGTCCTGCGGCCATTCGGGAAAGCGCGGCAGCGCGCTGCCGAGCCGATCGTTCGGCCGGTAGGCGAGGCTACCCTGGCCGGCAAAGTCGTCGCCATACATGATGTGATAGTGGTCTTCGAGACGCGAATAGGTATTGAGGCCGGGATGAATCCACGGCAGGTGGTAGCTTTCGCAGTAGTTCTCGACCGCGAGCTTCCAATTCGATTCGACCTCGATTTCCATGCCCTTGCCGTTGACCGCGCAGCGCAAGCGGTCGTAGCCGGTGTCGCCGAGGAACTTGTTCCATTGGCTGGTCAGGGGTCGGATATACTCCTCGAAGGGCGGCGCGTCGCCCGACAGGTTGATGAAAATCACGTCCATCCAGACCTGCGCGCGCACCGGTTTGAGCCCATGGGCGCAGTAATCGAAGCCGTCGACGCGGTGCTGGCCGACGCCGCCGATGTGCGGCGTGCCCTTGAGCTCGCCGTCGAGACTGTACGACCACGAGTGGTATTTGCAGCGCAGCGCGCCCTGGACTTCCATCTCGTCGTGTACGAGGAGCATGCCGCGGTGGCTGCAAACGTTGTGGAATACGCGGATTTCGTCGCGCTTGTTGCGCAGGATCACGAGCGGCAAGCCCATGAACTCGACCGGCTTGACGTAACCCTTCTTCGGCAGATCGCTGGCGAACCACAGTCCGGCCCAGCTGTTCGCGAAAACCGTGTCGCGTTCGCGGGCGAAAAATTCGTCGCTGGTATAGGCCTCGTTGGGCAGGCCGGTCGCAGACTCGATCGGCCGCAATACGGCGTCGAGCGCCGCGGCCTCGTTATCGTGCAAGCTCATGGCGGCAAACCTCGCATTGGGTGAACCCGGGCGCGCCATCATACTCGCTAACGGGGCCGGCCGTTAAGCGATTTTCACGACTGCGGCGCGGCAACCCGGCAGGTGGCTGCGAGTACGGGAACGCCGAGGCCAGTGGGTCAGGCCGGCGCCTGCCGGCGGCGCTCGGCGAGCCGGGTCAACGCCTTGGCGGTCAGCAGAATCGCCGATTTGAAACGCAGGTAGATCTTCTTGTCGAGCGGCGGCACGCCGGGCGCGCGATCGGCGAACACGAGTCCGACCGGCCGATCGCCGACGAACAACGACATCAGAAAGAAATTCTCGTGCAGGAAAGCCTCGCGAAAACGCTTCGGCAGCGCGGCTTCGAAACGCGGATAGGTCGCGGGCTCGACCCAGATCGCCTGCGGTTTCGCGAGCAGCGATTTGAGCAGGCTTTCGCGCTCCAGGTCGACGACGAGACTGCGCACCGGCGAGTGCTCGTCTATACCCTTGCCGGCGCGCGTGCCGAGGTGCTTGCCATCGCGCGATGCGAGCAGCAACGCGACCCGCGACAGGTGCAACTCGTCGTGCAGGTGAGTCATCAGCAATTCGAGCAGCTTGGCCTGGGTCGCGCCGTTGGTCTCGAGCAGGCTTCGGACCCGGTTCTCGAACGGATTACCGTCGCCGGCGGCCGGCGGCCCGGCGGCCGGCGTTGTCACCGCGTCGTCCGAGAGCATGATCAGGCGCGCGGCCGCCGGCAGCACGTCGTCGAAGGGGCAGTCGCGTGCGGCATCGAGCGCGATCCGTTGCAGTTGTTTTTCGAACCCGTCCGACGACTGGTTCAGGTAGGCCGCGCAGACTTCCTCGGTCGCTCGCATCGCCGAATGCTGCCAACCGACCTCGGCCTGGTGCGTCAGGTCCGCGGCGAGCTGGATCAGGCGCGCCTTGCGCCCGGGCGGAATCTTATCGTCGAGCGATTCGACCACCAGATCGGGCAGGAAATGCTGCTTCGCGAAGAGCCGGCCGAGCTCGTGGAAATCGAAGCCGAAAACCGCCTTGGCGCTGTTGCTGTCGATACCCACCCGGCGAAACTGTTCTTCGTAGTTCGAGTAGCGGTCATGGTCGAACAGGCAGGCGCAGTATTCGCCGACATTGTGCAGCAGCCCTGCGCTCAGGACTTCGCGGACCGAGCGAACGCCCTGCAGACTCAGGAAGTAGCGCAGCTGGGCCTGCAGGTGATGGCCGCGGCTCGCGAGCTGGTGGTAGCCTTGCCGGTGCCCGGCATCGGCGACGATCTTTTCGAGCACCGGGTGTGCGGTGACGAGGTCGGCGATTGCGCCGTCGCCGAGCAGGCCGAGGGCGACGTGCACCGACTCGATGCGACGATCGCCGCGCCGGGCGAGGCGGCTGTTGACTTCGCGGTAAACCGACACGCTCATGCCGGGGTCGAGGGCGATGACATCGGCCAGGTCGCTGACGGTCTTGGCGTGGTTTTCCAGGATCGCCATGGCCTGGCGATGGTGGAGCTCGATGGCCGGGAGCGTATGTGGACGGGCCGACAACCAGGTCTGCGCTGCCTCCGCGGTCATCGCCGGTCAGGATTCTCTTGCGGTTCCGAGTGATTCCATTTGCTTGCCATGGACGTGTTTGGCCAGAATTTCGCGATCCGCCTCGTGCAGGTGTTCGAAATCGAGCGAAATTCGGTGAGCGCCATCATCGTGGTCGTTCTCCGTTTCGACCTGGACTACGCGCGCCATGATGACAAGCCGCAGGCCCGAGGGCAACAGTTTCAGGGTCAGTTCGACCAGCGAGCCTTTCGTTGGCGCGTCGTCGGCGTGAAACTGCAATCCCTGGGCGCTGATGTTGGCGGACTTTCGCACGATCTTCGAGTCGTCGTCTTCGACCGCGAGTTTCTCCGTGATCCGGTCGATTTGCCGCTCCATCACGCGCAGGTAGCGCGCGAGTTCGGGCATGCGTTTCTCGATCCGGTTGAAGTCGGCGATGTGCTGCTCGATCTGGAAATTGTAGTTGTTGCGGATCGAGTAGGCGTGCTCGTTCTGCCAGAAATTGTCGATTCGCGCTTCCTCGTCGGCTCCGGCAACCGGCAGCAGCGCCAGCGCGACCTCGTCGTCGATACGGAAATAGCGCCGTCGCTCGGCTGAAGCAGTATCAGTTTTCATCGTCACCGAGATAGTCGACATTGGAGGCGGGTGATTCGCCGGCGATAGCGTGCCGGTTGCCGTGCAGTACGCTGATTTCGACGCGGCGGTTCTTGGCGCGATTCTCCCAGCTGTCGTTCGGCACGATCGGTTCGTTGTCCGACATCGCGCGGATCTCCATGCGCTCGGGGTCGACGTCGCCTTGCTGGATCAGAAAGTGCACGACGCTGGCGGCGCGTGCCGCCGACAAATCCCAATTGGATCGGAAGCGGCGGGTTTCGATCGGAATGTCGTCGGTGTGTCCGGCGATGATGAAATGGCCGTCGCGCTGGTTCAGCACTTCGGCAATCAGTTTCAGGATCGGCAGGAATTCCTGCTTCAGTTCGGCGCGGCCGGAGCCGAACGACCCGCGCTCGCGGATCCGGATCAGCACGCGGTCGTTGTAGGCCTCGACCTCGAGCAAGCCTTCGCCGATGGCCTCGGCCAGCTCGTCGCGCAACTCCTCGGCTTCCTCCTGCGCGGCCTGGCGGGCCATTTCGCGCGCGATCGCTTCGGCGTCGAGATCGCCGGCGCCACCATCATTCTTCGACTCGGAGTCGGAGTAGTCGAGATTTTGCTTGGTGTCGTCGGTAGTTTTCTCGCGCATGATTTCGAGCGGCGTGACCTCGGTCGGTTTGCCGGGGCTGTACTGCTTGGCGATGACGCTGGTGCCCTTCGGGATCTCGGTCGCCTTGACGATGCGCTGCACGCCGAAGGCGAGCTTCAGGGCGCCCGCGACCTGCTTGAACTTGAGCACGTCCATTTCGGCGAACGACAGCAGCAGCACGAAGAAACACATCAGCAGCGCCATCAGGTCGGCGAAGGTCGCGAGCCATGGCGGCAGGCCTTCCTCGCATGGCGGGCAATTACATTCTTCGTCCATGACCGGCCGTTATTCCTCTTCCTGCCGTTTGGATTCGGGCAGGTAGGCGTTGAGCAATTGCTTGAGCACTCGCGGATTTGTCCCCTCCTGGATGCCGGTGATCGATTCGAGGATCAGATCCTTGTTGAGCTTTTCGTAGCCGCTGATCAGCCTCAGCTTTTCCGCCAGCGGCGACGCGAACGCGTTGGCGATGATCGCGCCGTAGAGCGTGGTCAGCAGCGCGACCGCCATCGCCGGGCCGATCGCGGCCGGGTCGGACATGTTCGACAGCATTTGCACGAGACCGATCAGCGTCCCGATCATGCCCATCGCCGGCGCGTAGACCGCCATCGCCTTGAACATGTCGGCGCCGATATTGTGGCGCTCGATCGACATGTTGATGTCCTTGGCGAGCAGGCCCTTG
>JBFFXR010000015.1:0-28351 GCA_041569645.1 Gammaproteobacteria bacterium | reverse complement strand
CGCTATTTCGGCGTCGCCGCGGTGGTGCTCGTCGTGCTGCTGCTGCGCGGCCCGGCGTTGCTGCGCAGCGTCGCGCCGGGTACCCAGCTATTGCGCGGCTTTTGCGCGGTCGTCTCGGCGGTCTGCTTCATTTTCGCGATCCGCTATGTACCGCTGGCCGACGCGGTCGCGGTTTCCTTCGTCGCGCCGTTCATTGTCACCGTGCTCGGCGCGATACTGCTCGGCGAGCCGGTCGGCATCCGTCGCTGGAGCGCGGTGGCGATCGGCTTCGTCGGCACGCTGATCATCGTGCGCCCGGGCCTCGGCGTGATTCACCCGGCGATCTTCCTCGTGGTGCTGGCCGCGACGGCCTTCGCTGCGCGGCAAATCGTCTCGCGCCACATCGGCCGGCGCGACCCGACAATGACGACGCTGGCCTACACCGCGCTGACATCGTTCGTCGTGCTGATCCCACCGTTGTTTTTCTTCTGGAACACGCCGCAGACCGCGACGCACCTGGCGCTGATGGTCGCGCTGATGGCGCTGTCGGGGCTCGGCGAGTTCCTGTTGATCAAGGCGCTCGAAATCGCCCACGCGGTCGTGGTCTCGCCGATGCACTACTCGCAGATCCTGTTCGCGACCCTGCTCGGTTACCTCGTCTTCGGGCACTTTCCCGATACCTGGACCTGGCTCGGTAGCGCGGTCGTGATCGCGAGCGGCATCTACGTCATTTATCGCGAACACCTGCGCAAGCTCAGCGTGACCGCCGACGGCTGATCCGGCAACGTGCAGGTCGCCGTGACAACCCGCGCTCAGTCGTTCAGCGCATCGTTGAGGTGGCGGCGAACGCTTGCCAGCGTCGCTGCCGAATTCGCCGCGATCAATACGCCGTCGCGAACCAGCGGAGAATAATCACGGCCGTCGAGAAAACCGGCGGCGCCGCCGGCTTCCTGTACGGCGAGCACACCGGCGCCGAAGTCCCAAGGCGTCGGGCGCGCATGCACGGTGAAATCGATGCTACCCTGCGCCAGCAGGCGGTATTCGTGACAGGCGCAGCGCAGGCTGTGAACCCGCTGGAAGCTCGCCGCCGCACGCATGAACCCGTCCCGGTAAGGATCCGGAAACAGGGTCAGCATCATCATGCCGACGAGGTCCGCGACCGACCTGGCCGGCGACGGCGCAACCCTCGCCCGGTTTCCGTCGGCGCGTTCGTACCACGCGCCCTCGCCTCGCGCCGCGACGATCCAGTCGTCGATGACCGGATCGTAGAGCAGGCCGAAGACGATCGCGCCATCGACTACGACCGAAAGAATGACACCGTGCGTCGCGATCCCATGGGCGAAGTTCCAGGTGCCGTCGATCGGGTCGATCACGACTGTGGTTCCCGGCCGTTCGAGCTCGTCGAGCAGCAGTGGATCGGCCGCCGCCGCTTCCTCGCCGAGCACGCGGGCATCCGGCATGATGTCGGCAATGCCCCGGGTCAGGGCGGTTTCGGCGGCCACGTCGGCCTCGGTTACCAGGTCGTCAACGCGGCTCTTGGCCTTGAATTTCGCGGGATCGAGGCGGCGAAATCGAGGCCGTATCTCGCTCGCCGCGACCTCGCGCACCAGCGCAATCAAGCCGGATCGTTGCGCTTCGCTCAGCATCCTGCGATTTGCCCGGGGTTGCCGGCCGTATCGTTTGACGCCCGCGCGGGCGAAACCCGGATCCCGACTAGCGGGTGTTCCGCAGGGTTGAGCATCGCAATCGAACCGGGCATGGGCAGGTCTTCGTTCGGGGCGTGAATGCCCGGGAGTATAACGGATGATTTTGCGTTACAGTGCAAACAGCCTCGCGAATTGTCGCCTGGCCGCGTGACCCCCTGTAGCGATGACGATAGAAGACAAGCAAAATCCGAAATCCCGGCCGGTACGTGAATTCCCTGCGACCGGTATCGCGCGCTGGCGACTCGCAGACCGGCAATCCTGCTTACGGGGCGAACCTCGATGCCTGATATAGGCGTAGCCGCCGATACGCCGCGGGTTACGCGGATGCGGGTCGTGCCGGTGGCGGGCCACGACAGCATGCTGCTGAACCTCAGCGGCGCGCACGGTCCTTTTTTCACCCGCAACGTGATCGTGCTCGAGGACAGCGCCGGGCATACCGGCGTCGGCGAGGTGCCGGGAGGCGAAAGGATTCGCGCCACACTCGAGGAGGCGCGCGAACTCGTCGTCGACCAGCCGATCGGCACCTACAACGAAATCCTCGCCGGCATGCAAGGCCAGTTCGCGGACCGCGATGCCGGCGGCCGCGGCGTGCAAACATACGATCTGCGCGTCACGATCCATGCGGTCGCCGCGATCGAGACCGCGCTGCTCGACCTGCTCGGGCAATTCGTCGGCGTGCCGGTCGCCGATCTGCTCGGCGACGGCCGTCAGCGCGACGAAGTCGAAATGCTGGGCTACCTGTTCTATGTCGGCGACCGCCGCAAGACCGACCTCCCCTACCGCGACGGGACCGATGCAATCGACGCCTGGACGGAATTGCGCAACGAACCGGCCTTGACGGCCGGGTCGATCGTCCGCCTGGCCGAGGCGGCCCGCGAACGCTACGGCTTCAACGACTTCAAGCTCAAGGGTGGCGTGCTGGCCGCCGACGCCGAGGCCGATGCGATCCGCGCGCTCGCCGAGCGGTTTCCCGACGCCCGCGTGACTCTCGATCCGAACGGTTGCTGGTCGCTCGAAGAAGCAATTCGAATTTGCACCGGTCTGAAGGACGTGCTGGCCTACGCCGAGGATCCCTGCGGCGCCGAGAACGGTTTCTCCGGTCGCGAGATCATGGCCGAGTTCCGCCGCGCGACCGGCATGGCGACGGCAACCAACATGGTGGCGACCGACTGGCGCGAGCTGGAGCATGCGCTGCGCCTGCAGGCGATCGACATTCCGCTCGCCGATCCGCATTTCTGGACACTGCAGGGCTCGGTGCGGGTCGCGCAGACTTGCCGCGACCACGGCCTGACCTGGGGCTCGCATTCAAACAATCATTTCGACATTTCGCTGGCGATGTTCACCCAGGTTGCCGCCGCGGCGCCGGGACGGATCACCGCGATCGACACCCACTGGATCTGGCAGGACGGACAAAGCCTGACGCGCGCGGCACCGACGATCGAAGACGGCATCGTCAGGCTGCCGGAGCGGCCAGGCCTCGGCATCGAACTCGATGCGGAAAAGCTCGAGCGCGCGCACGCGCTCTACCGGCAGCACGGCCTCGACGCGCGCGACGACGCGGCGGGTATGCAGTATCTGGTTCCCGGCTGGACTTTCGACAACAAACGCCCCTGTCTGCTGCGCTGATCGAAACTCGAGCCAGGTCGTTGGGAATCGCGGGCCGATCAGAGCCGCGAAATCAACTGTCCCGCGGCGCGGCGGGCGATGGCGGCCGAGATCGCGGAGAAATCCTGAAACGGAAACGTCGATCGATTCGCTATTCCGATGCGAATGCCCCCAGGTATCGGCGAACGCTGCAAGCCCTGCGACCGGCGCGCGTCAGGCGGAGGTGTAGTAGCCCAGGTATTTGCGCTGGGTAGCGATGTGATCGGCGACGAACTTGGCGTCGTGCCAGACGCCCCAGATGAACGACGACGAGCGGCTCGATTGCCACGGCAAGCCGAGAAAATAGACCCCGGGTTCGGCCGAAATACCGCGCCGGTGCCGCGGCTTGCCGGCCGCGTCGAACGCGTCGACCCGCAGCCAGCCGTAGTCGACGGAAAACCCGGTGGCCCAGAGAATCGTCGCGATCCCGGCTTCGGCCAGGTTCAGCTGCCGTACCGGGTCGGTCACGCACCGAGGGTCGGCGCCGAAACGGCGCGCCTCGGGCTCCTCGGGGAGATCGAGACCGTTGCGCTCGGCGTAGGCGTCGGCTTCGTCGAGCACCGACAGCGTGTTCGCGTCGCCGTGTGCCAGATTGTCGGCGAGATCCGGCGCGAACCGCATGCTGCCGTCGGCGAAGGCTTCGGCGCGGCCGACCAGCGTCATGCCGCGCCCGGCGAGGCGACGAAAATCGACCGTCTCGCCGCCATTGGCGCCGCTGACCGCGATCGTGACGTGTTCCCGGCCCGGCTCCTGCGCGACCTCGTCCCACTTGCCGAGGACGCCGAGCCACCAGACGAAGTCACGTCCGCGGTAGGCGCGCGGCGGCCGGTCGTGCGGCCCGACCGACAGGTATACCTGCCTGCCCGCGCGCAACAGCTCGTCGGCGATCTGCGCGCCCGACGAGCCGGCGCCGACCACCAGCACCGCGCCGTCAGGCAGCTGACCGGGATTGCGGTAGGCGCTCGAATGGAGCTGCGTGAACCCGGCATCGGCGGGCACCAGCGGCGGGATGACCGGATGCTGGAACGGGCCGGTGGCGGCGACCACACGCTGGGCTTCGATTAGGCCGTCCGAGGTTTCGACGCGAAAGCCGGGGCGGCCGGCAATTCTTTGCACCGCCGTGACCTCGATGCCGCAGCGAACCGGCGCGGCGATCTTGTCCGCGTAGGCGACGAAATAATCGGCCACCATCTCTTTCGGCGCGAACGCATCGGGATCGATATCGGCGAATTCCATGCCCGGAAAGCGGTCGTGCCAGGCCGGACCGTTGGCGACCAGCGAATCCCAGCGCTCCGTGCGCCAGCGTTCGGCGACGCGGTGACGCTCGAGCACGAGGTGCGGCACGCCGTGTTCGCTGAGGTGCTCGCTCATCGCGATGCCGGCCTGGCCGCCGCCGACGACGAGCGTATCGGTTTTTTGGCTGGACATTTGCGCCTCCGGTAAGGGATTGCGCGGCATTATTGCGCAGTCGCCAGGATTAAATAAATTAACCGTTTTCGAGTATTTGTATCAAAAAAACCGAACCAGGATTCGACCGGGCCGCAGCGGCCGATCACTCGTCGGCCGGAAAATCGATGTGCAGGTGGTTGCCGTCGGGATCCCACAGATTGATCTGCACGAGGCCGAACGACGGGATCGGGGTGCGCTCGTAGCGCTCGCCGAGTGCGTCGAGTTTCGCCTCGAAATCCGCTCGACCGGTTGCGCCGAAGGCAAAATGCTCGAGCTTCAGCGCGGCCTCGGAGCCGGCGCCAGGCGCGGCGTCGATGCCGACCAGGTGCACGACCGCGGCGTCACCGGCGTAGAGCCACGCGCCGGGAAAGCGAAACTCCGGGCGTGCGCCCTGGCGCAATCCGAGCACATTCGTATACCAGTCGATCAGCGCGTCGAGCCGGGTCGTGCGCAGGTTGACGTGATCGAGTCGATCGATTCGCATCGCCCGCCTACAGCCTGCTCATTTCGTTGAGGCTGAAACTCGCCACCGCGCCGGCGGTCGCCTCGGCATACGCGGCAATATGCGGGCTGTTCATGTGCGCCTGCCAGAGTTCGCGGCTCTCCCAGTTCTCGTAGAACAGGAATACCGCCGGGTCGTCGTTGTCCTGGTGCAGATCGTACTGGATGCAACCAGCCTCTTTCAACGTCGGTTCGATCAGTTTCAGTAACTCCGCCTTCAACAGTTCGATTCGCGCGGGCTGGGCCTCGATTCGCGCGACGATCGTCAGCTTGCTGCCCATTGATCAGTCCTCTTTGCGGCCACGAAGCGGCGACTCGTCACATCCGACCGAAGTTCGCCGATTCCAGTATACTGGCGTCGCAATCGTCATGACACTACCCCGCAACCATTCGCTTGGCCGGATCCTCGAGCTGTGCCGCACGCGACTCGCCGGAACCGTCGCCGTCGACGTCTACGACTATGCACCCTGCTACCTCTGGCACGATCGCTCGCTGTATGACTCTTTCGGCGACGAGATCTGCCGGCTGAAGGGCGATACGATCTATCTCTACCGGGAATCGGCGACGCCAGTCCGGGACCTGTTTCACGAGCTGGGTCACGTCGTTGGTCGCAAGTGCAACCTCGTCGGCCACGCCGAGAACGGTTTTCGCGGCAGCTGGGAACGACGCAACCGCAGGCTGATCGCCGAGATCTGCGGAATGCGGCACTGGAGCGGCTATTTGAACTTGCTGGCGCTCGCGCGCGACGACTTCCGGGCGATTGCCGCGAGCGAAATCTGGGCCGAGTTGTTCATGCTCTGGCATTTGCACCCGGAAAGCCCCGAGGCCAGGATGCTCGACCGGCCGATGAGCGAATTGCAAAGCGATCCGGTTTACGATGCGATCGAAAAGCTGGCGCCCGATTTGCAGCGCGATACCGGATGACAGGGCAAACCTGAGCGATCGAAGCCGGCCCGGTGGCGGCCAGCGAACCGGCGCCGTTACGGGTTCTTGATGTCGCGGTAGATGGTATCGGCGGCGGCCAGGATATCGGCGTACAGATAAAGCCCGACTATTTCCGCGGTTTTCAGATTGATTGCGATGCTTGGCGTTTCTTCGAATAACTGCTTGAGTTGGCGTGGTTTCGCGCCGTTGAGAATTTGCGCGATGGTCGCCGACAGAAACAGGCCTGCGGGCTTGAATCCCGGCCGCGAGATGCTGAACAGGAATCCTTGCTGGACTTCTTTCGCGCCGAGTTGCGAGAAGGTCGGAATCCGGTTGCGGTTAGCGATTTCGACTAGCCTGGGAATCGACTCCGGGTTGACGCCGCCTTGCTGGGTTACGTAAATCGCATCGACCTGTTGCGACAATTCTTCGAAACAGCGAATCACGCTTTGCGAGGCGACTCGCGTGTCTGAAATGTCGCTCTTGGTATGACATTTGACCACTTCGAAGCCGATATCGGCGGCCACTTTTTCGACCGTGTCGATCGCCGAGTAGCTGCGCCCGTAGATCGAGTCCTCGAAGGCGATTCCGAGCTTCTTGTACTTGATGATATCGTGAAAGATCCTGAGCTGGCGCTCGTAGCGGAAGGGATCGACGCGCGCGTGGACGTGATCGTATCCGGAGTCGTCGACGCTCTTGATGATGCCGGACTCGACCGGGTCGCTGGTCGACATGACGATCGTCGGTACCGAGTGATGGTCGTTGGCCAGGTCGAGGCCGGCCCAGGTACCCATCGCAATGACCAGATCGACATCGGTTCCGCGCCGCAGGCTTGCGAGGATCCGGGCCCGGTTTTCCCGGCGCAGCTGATCGTCCCAATTGGCCGAGTAATAGCCGTCCTCGACGAATTCGAGATAGTCACTTTCGGCGTCCTCGGCGAGCCATTTCCATAGCCTGCGGGTATCCTCGTTCTTGCCCTGGAACTTTTCGATCTCGGCCTTTTCGATCCAGCCGAGCTTCATCAATCCCAGGATCGTCGCCTCGAGATAGTGGTAGTAGTTCGAGTGGGGACCGCCTTCGTAAAAAACGATTCGCCACTTGGCGCCGTTGTTCAATACGGGCTCTGTACTGAAGATTTCCGCCGACTCGACAACTTCCGGCGAGTCGATAAGCAGCGGTTCGAAATGGTCGACCGCCCACGCCGAAGCGTGGACGAGGCAAAGAATAACGACCGCGAGTATCTTGTTTCGAATTGTGTCAACCATTCGGATGTCCGTTCGAAGGGTTAGGTTGAAGGGCCGGTTGGGCTAATCGCGACCGATTCCCTACTTGGATTTTTTCGCCGTGACGATGATCTCGTCGAAAAACTCGTCGGTGGCGCCGAGCAAGACGATGGGCGGATCGAAACCGATTATTTCCGCGGTTTTGAGGTTCAGGGCGATCTTCGGCGGCTCCTCGAACAGCTGGTTCAGCTGGTTCGGCATCGCGCCGTTCAAGACCTTGGCGATCGTCTCGGCGTGAAATCGGCCGACGTACTTGTAGCCGGCCCGCGACAGGCTGGCCAGGATTCCGTACTTGACCTCGCGCGCGCCCGATTGCGAAAAGGTCGGGATCTTGTGGCGGTTGGCGATCTCGACGAGCACCGGGATGCTGCGGCCGTTGACGCCGCCCTGCTGAGTGACATAGATGGCGTCGGCTTCTTCGACAAGTTCCTCGAAGCAATCGATAACGCCCTTTTCGGCGGATTCAGTGTCGCTGGTATCGCTCTGGGTATGGCAGCGAACGACGTCGAAATCGTGACTCTTCGACAGCGCTTCGATGGTATCGATTGCCGCGTAGCTGCGACCGGCAATGCTGTCTTCGTAGATGACGCCCAGCTTGCGGAAGCCGATCATCTCGTGGAATACCAGCAGCTGGCGCTCGTTGCGTTTCGGATCGACCCGCACGTGAACGTGATCGAAACCCGAATCCTCGACGCTCTTGATGATGCCGGAGGAAATCGGGTTGCTGGTCGAAAAAACCAGCGTGTTGACCCGGTGGCGATAATTGGCCAGGCCTTTGCCGGCCCAGGTGCCCATCGCGATCATCAGGTCGATATCCTTTTGATGGTTCAGGCGCGCGACGATCTCGTCCTCGACCTTGGCACGCTTGTCATTCTCCCAGAAGGCGCTGTAGTGCGCATCCTCGACGAATTCGACGTAGTCGCTCTTCGCCTCGGTGGCGAGCCATTTCCAGAGTCCGTCGGTGGCTTCGCCGGACAGCTTCGGCAATTCGGCGGTTTCCAGCCAGCCCAGCTGCATCAGACCCTTAACGGTTTCGGTCAATTGCTTCTGATAATTGATGTAGGCGCCGCCCTCGTAGTAGCCGATGCGCCATTTCTTGCCGTCGTTGGTGACCGGATCAACCTGAAAAACTTGTTGGCCGGCGAGGCCCGCACCGGGCCATAGCAGGACCAGGCACAGACAAAGCAGCGTTTGCAGATTCGATTTTAACTTCATCACGTAACCCTTTTGAACCAGCCTCGCGCAGTAACCGTCGGACTCGCACGACGATGTTCCAAGGCGTTCTTTTAATCAGATACTGAGTATAGGCAAATCCATTGATTTATCTGGATTCATATCGATTTTCGCGAGCCATTTCTCAATTTGTCGCCAGCCGCGGCGGCGGCCCGCGCAAAGCATCGACGCCGGCTTCGCAAGCGACACTAGGGCAGCTCACGGTCCATCGAGATCGTTACGATAAGATCGCCGAGCTCGTCGTCGAGCAGCTGCGAAATTTGCCGCTCGATTTGCCTGAAATCGTGACCACGAGGGGCGACGTCGACGACGAAATCGAGCATCGACGCGATATGCGATTGCAGCACGGTGACGTCTCCGATGCGTTGGTATTGCTCCTCGTCGAAACCGCCGCTGGCGATGATTTCCACCGGTCCCGCCGGCAGCAAGCGATCGCCCGCCCGGACCCCGACCGCCTGCATGCCGGAAAGGTACAGGTCGGGGCCGTCAGGTTCGCCGGCGTGTGGCCTGGCCGAGTTTCCGTTGCCCTTGCCGAGCGTATCGCCGACGGCTTTACGCATTGCCGGCAAGTAATCCGCCTGATAGTAGCCGCCGACACAATCGACACCGCGAGCAATCGCGATCGACAGGTAAGAAGTGAAAATAGACGGCAACAGTCGCCGATCCGCGAGGCCCCGGCTAATATCGGCGGGCGTCAACGGAATCGACCAGGCCCCCGCGCCGTCGTCGACGCCCCGCAGAACGGGATTCCGGCGTCCCCGCCCGGCGACGACCGACAACGGCACCTGTCTTCCCTTCGCATCGACGCCCCAGAAAAACATGGTGCCGCCGGCGGTGCCCGATCCGCTCGCGGCGGAGCCTGTCGAGGCACGCTGCGCCAGTTTTTCGGCCTGCCAGCATCCGCGCTGTCCATCGAGCTTTTCGATCAATCGGCCGCGCAGCACGGGATCGAACAACAACTGGTGGCAAATCGTCGAGGGATCGAACAGGTCCCGTTCGAGCAGTCGGCCGGCAATGCTTTCGAGCTCAATGTATACCAGTTCGGCGGGACAGCCGGGTTCGCGAAACAGTCGCCGCCAAAGGCGCCGGTTGACGACGGTCGCTTGCCTGGCGTAATCGGGATGCGCGTAGCCGGCCCGCTCGAATTCGTCGAAAACCGTATCCAGGGCCGGGCCGACCGCGGGGATCAGTTTATCGTCTTCGATCAGCTTGCCCGCTCTCGCCCGGGCCCGGGCGAGCATTTCCGGCGTAAATGGCAACGCCGCGCTGACGAGTTTGCGCTTGTGGCTGTCCGGGAAGACCGGCAGCCTGCAGATTCCGCCTCGCCCGGGCGCATCCTTGCAAGCATAGACCAGCAACCCGCGAGGATAGGTCAGGTTATTCAATGGCACGCTGCCGCAGGCGAGGACCGGGATGGTTTTCGCCGTCGAGCCGTCGCTCCGCCTGCGCAATGAAAACAGCAGATTCGACTGCGTCGACTGCGCGAAGGTATCGATGCCATGGTGATTCGCGGTCAGGACCTGCGCACGCTGGCGCAAGTCCTCGGCAATCGCGGCGCCGATCTCCGCGCCGAGCGTATCGCGCGTATACCGTTCGACTTCCGCGACGAAGTCCCTGTTGCACTGCATCGGAGCCGCTCGACCGTGTCCCAGCACGGCGACATAGTCGCGCAGCTTGGTCGATCGATGCCGCGATATCAGCGCGTCGACGGCCGGCAACAGGTCCCGGATACCGGCGAAATAGGAATCCAGGGATCGGGTTCTGTCAATTCTGGAGCGCAAGATTTCGATCTTCCATTTTCCCCGGGTGATTGATGACGAACGCCGCCAGGATCAGCATCGCGCCGAGGTAGGCGTAGCCGAGCATATTGATCACGTCGGTCAGGTCGCCCGACAATAGGACCCAGCCGAAAATGATCGGGCCGACCACCTGGCCGACGCGGCTGATCGATCTGAATATGCCGAGCGCCGTGCCCTCACCCAATTCGCGCGACTGCTTCAGCTCGAGAACGATGGTGCTTTGCGAGGACAGTACGAAACTGCTCGACAGCCCGAGCAGAAACACCGCGACGATCACCGATGCGACGCCGAAATCGGTGTTGAAGGTCGCGAACGCCAGGCCGCCGAGCAAGCCGCCGGTCAGCATGTAGTACTTCTTGTTTTCGGTCCGATCGATGAGCCGGCCGATCGACGGCCCGAAATAGATCAGGCAGATTCCGTAGAGAATCAACACCTGACCGATGGTCGAATCACGAACGCCGATCTGGTCGAGATAAACCGGCGTGAAGTAATGCAGAAACCCGGCCACCGCGATCGATGCCGGCAGGCTGCTCAGCAGGTTGAGCGCAATAAAAACCGGGTTACCGATGAACCTTAGCAGCGGCGCCAGTTCGACCTTCCGGTGCGGTTTTTCCGCCGCTCCCGCGGCCGCGGCCTTCGACTCGATCGCGCTGCCGAGGAACTTCCACGAGAACGCCATCAGCAGCAACACAATCAGGGCCCCGAGGAAAAAGACCCGGCCATAGCCGAACCGCTCGGCAAGAATCGCGCCCGCCGCCGCACCACATATACTGCCCGAGTAAAGGCCGGCAAAGAGATTGGCGAATCCCCGCGCGCGACCCTTGCTGCCGCCGCGTCTGATGACAAGCCCCTGGGCCGACATCAGCGTCAGGCCGTAGCCCACGCCGACCAGCGCGCGTGACAGGATGAACAGCAGCGCGTCGTCGGTTGCCCAGGACCACAGGGTGCCGATGCCGACCACCAGCAGCCCGACGAAAAAAGGTTCGTGCCAGCCGCGACGATCCATCCACACTCCCGCGACCAGCAGAAATATACCGACGCAAAGGAATTCGGCTGAAATCGGCAAGCCCGCGACGATGTCTTTCGACAAGCCGAACAACTCCGCGTCGAACAATTGCATGTGCAACGGCAGGAAAGACATCGAGAGATCGATCGCGAACAGAAACAGGAACATGGCAGGTCGCACGAATCCGAGTTCATAACTCGGCGCCGACCTGGCCGAGTCTCTTTTCGTCAGCAAGTGCAAATACAACAGCAGGCACTCGACCATTACCAGCACCGTCAGGAAGAGCATTGTGGCTCCCTTCAACAGCATCGCAACGGCAACCCGGTAAATATCGCTCCTGGAAATGCGAATCACCGCGGTGACTTCCGACCCATTGCGCAGCCTGATGCCTTGCAGTCGTTCCGAAACGGTAAATTGCGTTGCGGACAGGTGGCCGACGACCAGGGTTTGCAGCAGGGATTCGACCGGTGAGCTGCCGGGCCGCTCGGGCCGGTGGCGGAAAACGGTTCTGCCGCGATCGTCGCTCAGCGTAATGGCTTCGAAGTTGTCGAAGCGGCCGAAAAATTCGCTCAACACGGGCCCGCGCCTTTCGGCATTCGTCCCGTTCTTGCGCAGTGAAAGACGTTCGCTGAAGGCGGCTGAAATTTCCGCCGCGGTCGCCCGCGCGCTGTCCGCCGACAGTTCGAGAATCTTGCGTTCGAAGATAAGCGTGTTGGTCGCCAGAGAACAGGCGAGCGAAACCAGCATGATCAGCACGAAATCGACGACCAGGTCCTTCTTGCCGATCAATCGCCGCTCCAGGACCAGTTTGTAATTGAGCCAAAGCATACCGACCGCGCCGAATATCCCGATGATGAGCGTGGGCAGAAAATGCGCTCCCAGCCGATACGCAACGGCGTACCGCATGGCATTTTTTTCGAAGCGGAACACCAGGCTACCGAACCAGCGACCCTGATCATCGAACAGCAGGTAGGGTACGTAGTAGCCAAAACTGTCCTCGACCATTTGCAGGCCGGCCTGTACTCGGCCGTTCGAGATATCCAGAATTTGCTCGACCAGCTCTGCAGGCGTGGCACGGTCGACCCGCCTGCGGTCGGTCGTTACCAGCTTGGAACCGCTCTTCAGCACGATCGAAATATTGACCAGGTCGAGTTTCTGCAGGATTTGCGGATCGAGCCCTGTGCCGCCTGTCGTCCGCCAGTGCCGGTTGATCGCCTGTTGCTGGCGATCGAGAACTTCGCGCATTTCGGGGATCGAAAGGCGGATGTTGTTGCCGAGCGTAAGTTCGATCGCGTCCCTGGCGGATTCGATCGGCGCCAGGTATCGCTTGACTTCGGACACCTGGTAGCCGTCGGACAGGGCCGCATTGAGGAACGCGGTGTTGATCACGAACGCGATCGCCAGCAAAGCCGCGGAGCCAATGACCAGCTTGAACCTCATGTCAGTATGGCGGCATTGCTTCGGCCCAGGCCCGCAGCCCTATAGCGGGTTGGCCTGTTGTCGGGGCAGGTATTCGGGTTCGCAATGCGACTGCTCGAAACGGAATTCGATCTTCGCAACGATGTCCGGTTGGCCCTCGAGAATCCAGCCGTCGCGGACGCCGCTGACCGCCATGACGGAGTTCGGTTTATACCACCTGCAGCGGTGCGGCAGGATTTTAACGCCGTCGTCCAGGAAGCCGTGAAAATGCCGCATGACGTAAGCTACCGCGACGGCCCCGGTGCCGCAGGCCAGCGTCTCCCGGTAGACGCCGCGCTCGTAGCAGCGAATTTCGATCGCCTCGCCCTGGCGGTCACGGCGCGCGAAATTCACGTTGACGCCGGCCGGAAACCGGTCCCGGCAGTGGGTATTGAGATAGTGCCCGATGTGGTCCACCATCCAGGTGCCGAAACCGCTGCGGCGCTGCAGCACGGGCCCGGCACCGAGGCTTTCGTCGTCACCGGCAAATATCGCGTCGGCGAATTCGGCCAACGCGGATTCCTCGTCATCGAGCATGAACACCAGGTGAGGCTCCCCGGTAAACAACAAATGCCCCGCCAGGTTCAGTTCGGTCAGATCGGAATACGGCTGCAAATCGTGATTCCGGAAACCGATGCGAAGATCGTCGATGATCTGGATTTCGCCGACGCAGGATTCGGCCGCTTCCCGCGATCGAATTTGCGCCGGAATCTTGCGCGGGTGGCCGAGGTTGACCCAGCCGTAAGATTTGCCCTGCGAATATCCGATCAGCGTCTCGTTGGTTTCGGCAAGCGGAATCTCGGTCATGATGCGCGCGCTTTCGACGCGATACTTTTCCGACAGATAATTGGCAATGCACATAAGCCCGTTACCGCAAGACAGGGCTTCCTGGCCATCGGGCTCGAACATCCGGAAAAGATAGTCCGCGGATGAATCGGGAATATTTTTCCAGTAACCATGGAGCGCGTTAATGGCGAGCAGCTCGGCCTCGGTGCAGTTCTGAATCACGAGAAAATTGTCGGCGCCGACACCGAATTGCGGATCGGTCACCTGGCGCGCGAACTCGGCGAAATCGGCTTCGTCGAGGAGCGCTTCGTCGGTGCCGTCGTAGATCAAAAAGTTGTTGCCGAAGCAACTCGCCTTGACGACCGTGACGTCGAATGTATTTCGCAGAGCACGCAGGTTGGTAATTGTCATTCAGGCACGCATCCCAGGTTCTTCGATTGCCGGATCACGCCGCCGGCCGACGGATTTCCCGCTCGAGCAATTTGCAGGTTTCCGGAAACATCTGTTCGATTTCACCGAGTAACCGGTCGGTGCCGTCGAGCTTGCCGTCGCGAGCCATCTCTTCGATCGTCGCGCTGAGCGTAAAAATCTTGCGCGCACCGATGTTGCCGCTCGAGGATTTGAGGCTGTGAGCTTGCTCGCGCACCGACTCGCAGTCAGCATCCCGTATCGACGCATCGAGCTGTCGGATCAGTTCAGGCACGTTGTCCACGTAGATATCGAGCAGCTTTCCGAGAATGTCCGGCGCCTGCGGATCCTGTATCGCGCGGATGCCATCAAGCGTGTTCAAGTCGAGCAGCGACTCGTTATCGGTCGATTCGGCTTCGGGGCTCTCGTCCGCCGGTGACGCGTGCGGGTCGTCGCTTGCATCACCGGAGCCTTTCGCGGCCGAGTGCCATTTGAAAATGATGTCCTTGAGCTGGACCATCGTGAACGGCTTGCTGAGGTAATCGTTCATGCCACAGGCGAGGCACCGGTCGCGATCTTCCCTGCGGGCATTCGCGGTCAGGGCCACGATGATCACGCCGGACTCCGCGCCGGCTTCCCGTTCCAGCGAGCGAATTGCGCGGGTTGCCTGGAAGCCGTCCATTTCGGGCATCTGGCAATCCATCAGGATCATGTCGAAGCGATTGCCGCGGAACTTTGATACGGCTTGCCTGCCGTTTTCGACAAGCGTGAATTCACAGCCGAAGATTCGCAGCACCTCGGTGACCAGCTTCTGGTTGACCGGGTTGTCCTCCGCAACCAGGATCCTCGCGCCGCTCATGCTGCCGATGAGATTGTCGTAGCCGGTGTGATAGTCGCTGCGATCGAGCCAGAACTGCCCGTCGCCCGACAGCATTCTGCGGATCGCCAGACGTGGGACCGGTTTGGCGATTGCGAAATCGACGCCATCGAATGACATCACTTCATCGGCGAACTTTTCCTTCAGCAGCACGAGCAGGCCGCAGCGGACCGCTTCGCTGCTCGAGTTGCGGCGAAGGTCGTCGATCGTTGCCTGCAGTATGGATGGTTCTTGTCCCTGGCCCGTGTCGCACACGACGATGTCGAAATCGTTCGCGGTGGCGCGTTTCTGGCGGACGAATTTTTCGACTTCGTCGTAAGCGATTACCGTCGGGGCCAAATTCTGCTCCGCGGTGATACGTTTCACGAGGCTCGCGCCGAGAACCGTCGAATCGGTGACCAGCAGCAGTTTTTTCGGCTCGAACCCGGCAAGGTCGACGCCATCCCCTTGCTGCGCAACGTCATCGGCAACGTTTAACGGCACCGAGAACCAGAAGGTCGAGCCTTTGCCCTTCTTGCTGACAACACCGATCTCTCCGCCCATGAGCTCGACCAGATGTTTGCAAATCGAAAGACCGAGACCTGTCCCTCCGTAGCGCCGCGTGGTCGAGCTGTCGGCCTGTGAAAACGAATTGAATATCTGTTCTTGCACCTCGTCGTCGAGTCCGATCCCGGTATCGCGAATGGCCACCTTGACCGTGACCTCGTCGCCTTTTCGGTCGATTATCTCGGACGACATTTCGACATAGCCCTGTTCGGTGAACTTGATCGAGTTGCCGCACAGGTTGGTTATGATTTGCTGCATCCGTGACGGATCGCCGGTAAAGGTCCCGAAGGATTCCAGGTCCGGCGAGCAGATCAGCTCCAGTCCCTTGTTTTGCGCCATTTCTGCAAACATGGCCCCGGCATTTTCGAGTATTTCACCGGGACAGAACGGGGTGGATTCGAGCTCCATTTTCGAAGCTTCGATCTTGGAAAAGTCGAGAATATTGTTGATGATCGACAACAGACTGTTTCCGGATTCGCGCAGGGTCACGACGAAGTCTTTTTGCCGACTATCGAGATCGGTATGCGTAAGCAGCTCCATCATGCCGAGCATGCCGTTGATCGGGGTTCGGATTTCATGGCTCATATTAGCCAGGAAAGCGCCCTTGGCGCGGCTGGCCTCTTCCGCCGCTTCCCGCTCGAGACGCTCCTTGGCGGCGGTCGATTCGATCGCAGCCGCGATATTCTTTTTCAGCTCTTTTTCCATGAAAACAAAGGACTGCGCCAGACGACCCACTTCGTCCGTATATTTCAGCGGCAGGCTCGCAATCTGCTCGGACGGCTTGTATTCCCGGGTGAAATCCACCTTCGGCAATTGCTTGGCATAATCACTGAGTACTTTAAGTGGTTTCGAGATCTTCGAAACGAACACGAAGGTGAATACCGTACTGACCAGGAAAATGAGGCCAATGACGATCATTTGCCGCTGCAGCACCGCCTTGCCGGGGGCTTCGATTTCGACCACCGGCACCACGACCGCGAAATACCAGTCGAAGGCCTTAAAGTAGCTCACGTGTGCCTCGAGCAGATCGGGCCTGTTGCTGAACGGGTCCGGGTAGCGGATCGACTCGACATCGTTGATGTAGGCGCGCTTGAGATCGTCGACCAGCAAGCTTCCCGAACTGGCGTTGACCACGGCGCCGAACTCCGAGGCCTCGACCCCGGGCGGCGCAATGAGGATTTCGCCATCCCCGGAGAACAGGAAGGCGTAGCCGGTGCTGGCGATCTTGATTTTGCGAAATGTTTTTTCCAGCAGCTTGACGATGTTTTCGAGCACCCGCTGGCTTTCGGCCTCGATGTTGTCGAAGTCGACCGCGACCGCGATGGTCCAGCCCCACTCTGGCAGCGGAATGAAATAGGCCAGTTTCTTGACCGATTGATCTCCCGTGGCGCGCCAGTGAAACACCGCCATGTCGCCCTCTTCACCCAGTTTGCCGCTGTTCATGACCTCGACGAGCCGCCGGCTCTTGATGTCATAGACCGAGCCGAAATCCTCGAAAGTATTGCTGGCATTGGAAAAGCCGACGACCTTGCCGCGAGTATCGAAGACGAAGACGTCTACCTGCTCGTAGCTACCGTTCGACAGCCAGTTCAATGCTCTTTGCTTGGCGAACTCGTTGCCGGCACCCTGCTGGCTGGCCAGCGACTTGAATTCCTCGATTACCGAACGATTGATATGGCCAATGTACTTCAGATCGGCCTTCATCCGATTGAGTATGTCGATCTTGTCCGCGATCAGGCGGTTATAGCCGCCAAGGATATTCAACCGGACTAGCTCGAGAACGTTGCGTGCCGATTCCTGCTGCGCGTCGACCATCGTCTTGCCGACGTCTCGCTGGGTAAAGTACATGATGCTCGTCGCGGTCACTACGAGCACCAGGCTGATCAGAAAAACGATCTTCGAGCTTATCGAGTTGAATAATTGGGGCGCCATCGGCTGTCCAACCCAGTTTCGTTGAAATCGTGATCCGTACCAGTCGATCCAGCCTCGCGGTCGCGATACCAGGCGGCGAACCGTTGCGGCGACACGGGCGGCCCGACCAGGATTCCCTGGATCTCGTCACATTGCTCATTGCCCAGAATTACCTTCTGCAAGTCGTTTTCGACACCTTCGGCCACCACGTTCAGAGCCAGGCTGTGCGCCAGCTTGACGATGCCGCTCACGATCGCCCGGTACTGGTCGCTGGTATCGATCCGTTGGATAAACGACTTGTCGATTTTCAGGGTTTTTGCCGGCAGCCTGCCGAGGTACGACAGCGACGAATAGCCCGTGCCGAAATCGTCGATGGCCAGTCCGCATCCCAGGTCGGTCAATCGACTGAGGATATTCAGGCTGGATTCGAAATTCGCCAGCCAGGTACTCTCGGTCAACTCGAACTCGACCAGCCGGTTTTCGATCGGGCAGCTCGACACGTATTCGACGATCCGGCGCATGGCCTGCTCGTCGAGTAGCTGCTCGGGCGAAATGTTGACGCTGATGCCGAAATCCCAGTTGAAGTCCGCCTGCCACCGGGCCAGCTGATCGCAGGCGGTTTCCAGGACCCAGCCACCCAGTTCGCCGATCAGGCCTTCTTCTTCGGCAATCTGGATGAACTCCACCGGCGCGATCGGCCCCAGTGCGGGATGTTGCCAGCGACACAGGGCCTCGACCCCCATAAGCGCCTGGTCCGACAGCCGGAGCCTGGGCTGGTAGTGAACCTCGAGCGCACCGTCCGTCAGCGCCTTCCTGAGATCGGCTGCGAGGGAAAATTTGCGCATCACCTGATCGTTGAGTTCCTGCTTGAAATAACGAAAGCTGCTCGAGCCTTCCAAAGCGAAACCCTTCGCTATTTCGGCATACTTGATTAGCTGGTTGGACGAATTTCCGTCGATCGGCGCCAGGCTGATACCCGCCGAGGTCGAAACGAAAATCTTCCGGTTCCCGATCTGGAATGCGCTGCTGAACCGCTCCGAGAGGCGGTGCAGAAAAGCCGAAGCCGCCTGCAGGCTGTTGATCGCCGACAAAACGATTACGTACTCATCGTTCTTCAGCTTGGCGGCGAGTTGCCGACACACGGCGCCCTGGTCATCTGCTTCACCCTGCGGCTGGCGGGACAATAAATCGCATTCGCGGCAGGTATTATTGATCCGCTCGGCGATCATCCGGATCAGGTTTTCGACCGAGCGATGGTCGAGGCTTTCGACCACCTTGTCGAACTTGTCGACGCCGAATACGATCACCGCTGTTTTCTGGTCATAGCGCACGGCGCCTTTCAACAGTTGGTCCAGGTGCTGAATCAGAAGGTTGCGGTTTGGCAGACCGGTCAGGTCGTCGTAGTAGGCGAGCGCGTGCATCCGCTTCTCGATATCGATCCGGTCGGTAATGTCCTGCAGCGTAGCTACCAGGCGCCCCGACGAATCGGGTTCCGGCCGCGGTTCGGTAATCTGCAGAACGAAGCGCACCCGGCCGTCGGATCGAACGACCCGGTGTTCGAGGCTCAAGGCATCGCCGTTTTCCAGGGCTCGGCCGATCTCGTCCTCGACCCGAACCCGGTCCTCCGGATGAACCAGTTCGATAAAGTCATCGAGGCGGGCCAGATTCGATCTCTCCGGAAGATGGAGAATTTCGAGAATCCCCTTCGAACAGTGCACGATCTCTCGATCCGCGTTCCATTCGATGTGCCCGAGGTTTGCAATTCGTTGCGCGTATCTCGATCGCTGCTGCGATTTTCTGAGCTCCTCGGAGATGTTCGCGGCGCGCAGTATGTAGTCGATGCGAAATCCCAGTAAAACGGGATTTATCGGCTTCGCGACGAAGTCGGTGGCACCGACCTCGAAAGCTCTTTCGATCGAGTCGGTATCGTCCTGGCCGGTCAGCATCAGAATCGGCAGGTTTTTGCCGAATTCGAGTTTACGAAAAGACTCGCAGGCATCGAAACCATCCATTTGTGGCATCCTGATATCCAGCAAGGCTATGTCGAATGCACTGCCCGAGACGGCCTCGACTGCCTCGAGCCCGTTATCGACTTCCGTCACGGCAAAACCCTTTTGCTCGAGCAGCGCGCGCAAGGTAAGCCGGACGCCGGCATCGTCATCGGCTATCGGTGCCCTGGTATCCGCGATTGTTTTTGTTGCTGAGCGACTCATACGAAAATAGAGCCCTACGGACTAATCCGCGCCCGGTCCGGTAACGTCCGTCAAGTCGACATCGAGCGTGATATACCGCGAAATTTCGCCAGCGGGCTTCGGCTCCATGATCGAAAAGCCCTGGGCATACTCGCAGGCTGCATCACGCAGATTTTCATAGATCTCCGCCGATGCACTACCTTCGGCAACCACCGTCATTCCCAGGTTGTGCGCCAGCGAGACGATCGCGTTGACGATTTTCTGGTTGTCCCCATGGTTATCTAACCCGCTGAAAAAACTTCGATCGATCTTCAACTCATCGAAAGGAAACTGATGAAGGTAATTGAACGAGGAATATCCGGTACCGAAATCGTCGATCGACAAGCTTATTCCCCGCTCGCGCAGTGCATTCATCGTCTGCAAGGCGTGGTTGCTGTTCTTGACCAGTGACGTTTCGGTAATTTCGAGTTTCAGGTAGCGGGGATCCAGCCCGCACTCATCGACGATCGCGAACAGCGCCGTGACCAGATCCGGCTGAGCCAGCTCCGGCGCCGACAGATTGACGCTGATCGACCAATTCCCGGCCTCCTCCCACTGGTCTTTCCAGCTTTTCATCTGCCGGCAGGCCTGCGTCAGCACCCAGCGGCCGAGCGGCACGATCAAGCGCGATTCGATCGCCACGTCGAGAAAATCGTCAGGTTCGAGCAGGCCAAGCTCCGGATGCCTCCACCGGATCAGCGCTTCGAAGCCGGATACCTCGTCCGCTCCGATCCTGACGACCGGCTGGTAGAAAACCTCGAACTGCTCCGAGTCCAGGGCCAGCCTCATGTCGGATTCCATCTTCAGGACGTGCATCGCCCTCTCGTGCATGGTTGAGTCGAATATCTCGTATGGCGAGCCGGCGCGGGCCTTGGCACGGTACATCGCCGTATCGGCATCGCGCAGCATGTCTTCGGGACGCTCGTAGCCGATACTGCTCTCGGTAATTCCGATGCTGCAACCGACGACGACTTCCTGTGGGCCCAGTACGATCGGTTTCAGTAATTCCTTGTGAATTCGATCGGCCAGATTGGTCGCCACCGTGATGTCTTCCATCTCCTCGCATAGAATTGCAAACTCGTCGCCACCCAGCCGCGAGAGCGTGTCACCCTTGCGCACGACCTGCTTGATGCGCGATCCGATTTCCACCAGCAGCTGATCCCCGAGCAAATGACCCAGGCTGTCGTTTACCACTTTAAAGCGGTTCAGATCCAAATATAAAACCGCATATCCGAAGCTTTCGCGCCGCGCGGAAGATTCGATGCAGTGGCTGAGCCGATCGAGGAACAGCATGCGATTCGGCAGCCCGGTAAGCGAATCGTGGAGCGCATCGAACACGAGCTTTTGCTCGGCTGCCTTGCGCTCGGTGTTGTCGGTTTGCGATCCGATCATTCGGTAGGCGACGCCGTCTTCGTCCCTGACCGCAAGCCCCCTGCAAACCATCCAGCGAAAACTGCCTTCGGCGTTCTTGATTCGGAACTCGCTTTCGAAATGCGGCGTTTGCGCGTTCTTGTGCGCATACAGCTCGTTGACCACGCGGGCCTTGTCGTCGGGGTGAATGCGATCGATCCATTCCATCGGGTTATTGCTGATTGCCGCATCGTCGAAGCCGAGCATCGACTTCCACCTCGGCGAGAAATATACCTGGTCGTCCTTGAAGTCCCAGTCCCAGAGGCCATCATTGGCGCCGTGGGCGACCAGGCTGTAGCGCTCTTCGCTGACCTGCAACTCGCTGAAGGTCGTCGAGGCGCGCAGGATAAAATCGAGCTTGTAAGGCAGCAATTCCCAGTTGATGGGCTTTTCGCAATAGTCGGTGGCACCGATGGAATATGCCTGGCGGATGGATCGCGCATCATTGAGACCCGTCAATACGACGATCGGCACCTGATCGCCCTGCTTCATGGCCCGGATCGAAGAGCAAAGTTCGAAACCGTCGACTTCCGGCATCATCACGTCGCACAGAACCAGATCGGGCGCTCGGCTTGCGAACAGTTCGAGCGCTTGCTCGCCGTTTTCGGCCTGCACGACGGAGAAGGATTTATTGGTGAGCGTTTGTTCTGCCAGCAGGCGAATCATCGGGTCGTCATCCGCCACCAGTATCAGTGGTGAAGACCGGCCCGAAGTACAACGCTGGCTCGTCAGTCGATCCATTCGATCTGTCGATTTCCCGGCCGGCACGAAATTTTTCGGTCGAAGCTTTTCGTTATCGGTCGGAGTCGATAGCGAGTCGTCGAAGTTCGGGATGACAGATTCCGCTTCCTTCATTGCCTCAACCTTTCAACGTTCCTTCTGTCTCGATGGACCACCTGAACCCGACGAATCGAGCCTGGTGTTGTTTCCCGCTACGCACTGGCGTTTCGGGTCCGGACATCAAACACGAGCAACCCCTGCATGCCTGGCGCTGGAGAACGACAATTCATGCGTTTTTCAGGGGTGATCCATGAGTATAGGTCAAGATTTTTCGGATAACGGGAATACTTCCGAATACCGGAATATCGTCACAATTTATTGAAAAACCTGAAGTAATACCGCACCGGCCGCGGTGGCGAAAATCAACGTCTCCGTACTCCGCCGAAGCATTGGACGGGGCCAGCGAGATTGTCGAATACGGTGCAGATCTCGTCACCCGCGCGTTCGACGGACGAACCCCCGACCCGCCCGCGTTGACCATGGCTCGGCGGCGGAGGATACTCGGGCAATTCATTGCAGATAACCATCGAGACGCCGCAAATGGGTAGCAGGTGGAACCCGGTAAAATCTGTCTCGCGCAGCGGGCCGCGGCGAGCAAAAATCTGTGGGCATCGCAGGACGCGCCGACCGGCACCTGCCGGATTCGCGGGTCGCGGGCCGACGTATCAACCACCGTGCCTACCGCTGCAGGCGGATTGACGCATGGACTATGCCCTGGCACAGGAGCAGCGCATGGGGATGCGCGATGTCAACCAGGATTACGCGGTTTCCGACGCGACCGATCAAGCCCTGCTGCTGGCGGTGGCCGACGGTATGGGTGGATACTACGGCGGCGAACTCGCCGCGGAGATCGCGGTTGGCAGCATCTGCCACAGTTTCGCCAGTGAGGCACAACCGAAGCTGGTTGAACCCGAGACTTTCCTCGAGCGCGCCATCGCCTCCGCACACAATGCCATACGGCGCTATGCCGACGAGCACGAATTACCCGATGTACCGCGAACCGTGATCGTTGCCTGCGTCGTGCAGGATGGTCGCGCATGGTGGAACCATGTCGGAGACGCGCGCCTGTACCTGGTGCGCGACGGGCGAATCGAAGCGCAGACTCGCGATCACACGCCGGTGCAGGCGCTGGTCGACGCTGGCGAAATCGCTGCGGAGCAGGCTTACCGCCACCCGGAGAGCAACCGGGTGCTGCAGTCACTCGGCGCGCCGGACCTGCCCGAGCCGGGCCCCGGCGCAAGTGCGCACCTGCAGCCGGAAGACATCATGCTGCTGTGCTCGGACGGTTTCTGGGGACCGTTGCAGCCCGCGCAGCTGGTGGCGGGTCTGGAGCGTCCGTCCTTGCGTCAATCGATTCTCGAGCTATCGGATACGGCCGAACGCCGCGCCGGCGCCCACGCCGACAATCTGACCGTGCTCGCAATGCGCTGGCGCGGCGATGACGAGCGGCTCGCCGGCGCCGCTGTGAACGAGTCGCATCAAGCAGGTTTGGCGAGCGGCAGGTAACACGACGTGTCTGGCGAAACAGTCGAAACCGCAGCGTCTCCAATCGCCGATTCGTCGCCGGAAACGCTGACTCCGGACCCGGACGCCGGGGTGATGCGCGAGGTCCAGGCGCGGCGCGTGCGGCTGCGCCGGATACTCGCGCTGGCGGCGGTCGCGAGCACCCTGGTGCTCGGCGCGATCGGCTGGTGGACGCACCTCGAGGTCGAGCAATCGATGCGCGCCACGCGCGGCGCGGCGCTCGCGTCGGTACTCGACTCGCAGGCGCAGTCGCTGCGCGTCTGGATCGATGACCAGAAACTAGGCATCGCAAGGCTGGCGCGCGATCGGCAGCTGCGCGAGGCCGCGGCTAGCCTCGCCGATATCGCCGGCGATACCGGGGCGGAACCGACGAGCTACTGTGTTTCACCCGCCGCGCGCCGCCTGGCCGCGCAGCTCGACGATGCGCTGACGGGCGCCGGCACGGTCGCCTTCAACCTGGTCGTCGCGTCGGGCCGGATCGTCGCGTCCAACCCCGCTGAATATTGCGGTCTGCGCTACCGTGCCGAGACCTTCGAAAGCTCTCTCGCACCCGCTTTCGACGGCGATACCCTGTTCCTGCCACCGCACGACGATGCCGCCAACCTCGAGGGAGCGCCCCGGTCGCTGCCGCTCGACCAGCCGTTGATCTGGATCCGCTCGCCGATGCGCGACGCCAACAACGACGTTATCGCCGTGCTCGGCATCGGCTATCTCGCCAACGAGCAATTCTCGACGATTCTCGCCGCCGCCCGCGCCGGCCAGACCGACGAAGTCTACGCCTTCGATCGCAACGGCGTCATGCTGTCGCGCAGCCGCTTCGAGGAGACACTGTACGAGCGCGCCAGCCTGCCGGTCGGTGCGTCGTCGATCGGCCGGCTCGTGCTGCGCTCGCCGCTGGACGACGACAGTGCGCGCACGCGGCTGGTCGAGGCCGCGCTGGCGGCGAAATCCGCTCCCGAGTCGGCCAGCGGCATGCTGCTCGATCCCTATCCCGGCTACCTCGCGACACCGGTCGTCGGCGGCTGGCGGCGGCTCGCCGGGGACGACCTGTTCATCGCGATCGAGATGAGCGCCGACGAAGCCTATGCGCCGCTCGAGGCGCTCGACACGGTATTCGCGGTGGTCTTCGGGATCCTGATCCTGGCGGTCTGCGTCGCGCTGTTCTACTGGTTCACGGCGGTGCTGATTCGCGCCGAGGTCGAAAAGGATCGCATGGGCCCCTACTGGCTCGGCGAGCGCATCGGCAAAGGCGGCGTCGGCAACGTCTACCGCGCGCGTCACGACCTGCTCAAGCGCCCGAGCGCGGTCAAGCTGCTGAAGCCCTCGCGCGCCACCGACGAGATGACTGCCCGCTTCCGCCGCGAGGCCAAGCTCGCCAGCCAGCTCACGCATCCGAATATGATCGATATCTACGATTACGGCGTCGGCATCGACGGCTCGCTGTTCTACGCGATGGAGCTGCTCGAGGGCGACACCGTCGGTGACCTCGTGCTGCGCGGCGGGCCGATGCCGGTGGCGCGCGCGGTGCACCTGCTGCGCCAGGTCTGCGCGGGACTTGCGGAGGCGCACGGCAAGGGCCTCGTACACCGCGACATCAGCGTGACCAACATCATGGCCTGCCTCTACGGCGGCGAGTACGACTTCGCCAAGATCCTCGACTTCGGGCTGGTGAAGAGCGTGACCGGCGATGACCAAACGCAAACCGTCACGCGTTCGGTGCGCATCCTCGGCACGGTGCAGTATATGGCGCCCGAGCGCCTGCACGATCCGTCGGACGTCGACGTGCGCGCCGACGTCTACGCGGTCGGCGCGGTCGCGTTCTTTATCGTCAGCGGGCGGCGCATGTTCGAGAGCGAAGACACGCTGGCGCTAACCAGCCGCGTCCTGAACGAGATGCCTCCGCGGCTGTCCGAAGTCGCCGCCCGGCCAATTCCAGCCGAACTCGACGCGCTGGTCGCCCGCTGTCTCGCGAAGTCGCGCGACGACCGGCCGGAGAGCATCCTCGCGGTCAAGGAAGTCCTCGACCGCATCGCCGAGCATCACCGCTGGACCCAGTCCGACGCGAAGGCCACCTGGGAGGCTCTGCACGCAAAAGGAGTCGGTGACAAATGAATTTCGGTTGCAGTCGTCACGCCAAGGAGGCCATCGCCAAGCGCGATCCGGCAACCCGATTCGCCGCAGCTGGAAATGAGTAATGCGGTCGCGATCGCGACAACCGCGAACGCTACGATCGAATAGCAGCTTCGTCGGCCTTTTTCGGCCCGAGTAACATCCAGAGAATGAAACCCAATACGGGAAGGACGAGGATCAATACGATCCAGAGAACCTTGCGGCCAGTGCTCGCGGCGCTGCCCGCCGTGCTGATAATCGCCCAGACATCCAGCACCAGTATGATCAAGCCGAAGACTCCGGTTACTTCTATACCCATGTTTGTACCAGCTCGTGTGATTATTAAGAAACTTGCGCGCCGAATCGTTCCGATCCGACTCGATTCATACTCATCGCATCCCGATTCGGATCAGTCCGGCAGGCGTCGCTTTCGAGGCACGCCGAGGCGGCCGGATTCAAGCAGGCGGTTGCCGATCGCGACTCGGGCGAACCGATCCCGGGCAGCAAGAAATGAGCAACGCGGTCGGACCTAGCGGGATGCCTTCGCCGCGACGAAGCGGCGGCAACGCATGCAATCCGATGCCCCGCGGGCGATAACCCGCCGCAGCAAAGTCTGGTATGATCGTGAGCCAATAAAAAAGAATTACTTGCGGTACCCATAAACAGATTTTTGGGGTAATTAACTCACTTAATCACCCAACAAAGAATCTTGATTGGTTATTTGACCGGGCGTCATTAGCATACCGCAACACAGATAAGAAACCGGAGGAGACATGTTCGATACCAGCCCTTTTCACGACCTGTTGGGTTTCCTGTCACCGGCCGTCATGCAGGCCTACGTGATTCTGATGTTCCTGGCGGTCATCGCAGGCACCGTCTTCGACGTCATCCACAAGCGCAGCGCCGAGTATTTTTTCGAAAATGCCCAAAAAGCGCGGCAATCCGCCAGGCGCACGGTCGGCGGCGGCGAAAAGGCTGCGCTTGCCGTGTCGACCCTGGCCAACGAGGTTTTGACCTCTTCCGAGTTTTGCAACCCGAAACGCCGCCTGTCGCACCTGCTGACGATGTACGGCTTCGTCATTTTCGTCGTTACGACGGTCATGCTGATATTCGGCTCCCCGACGCCCGCCGAACCGGCATCGGGGCTCACCGTGTTCCTGTGGCATCTCGGTGCGCTGATGGTTTGCGTCGGCGGTTACTGGTTCTGGTTTTTCATCCGCGTCGACGTCAATTCCGAGGGCATGCCCTGGTATCAGCTGGTGCGCGCCGACCTGTTCGTGCTCTCGCTGCTGATGACCACGACCTTTGCGCTGCTGTGGTCCGTCACCCAGGGCGCCGGCGCGCTGAACATGCTGTTCTTCATCCTCTTCATCGCCGCCTCGACGACCCTGTTTTGCAGCGTGGTCTGGTCGAAATTCGCGCACATGTTTTTCAAACCCGCGGCCGCCTACCGGAAGAAACTCACCAAAGCGGACGGCTCACAGGAAAATCTGCCCGATATCGGCGATCTGTCGGACCCGGATCTGCAGGCCAGGTATCCGGATATCCCGACCTATATGGGCGAAAACCCGCCCGACATGGGGCTCGGGATCAAACGTGAAGCGCCTAACCATTACTAATACCGACTGAATCAGAAAGAGAATTATCATGCCGACATTTGTATATATGACTCGTTGCGATGGTTGTGGGCATTGCGTCGATATCTGCCCGTCCGACATCATGCACATCGACAAGACGACCCGGCGGGCCTACAACATCGAGCCCAACATGTGCTGGGAATGCTATTCCTGCGTCAAGGCCTGCCCGCAAAACGCGATCGACGTGCGCGGCTACGCCGATTTCGCGCCGCTCGGTCACTCGGTGCGCGTGCTGCGCGACGAAGAGAAAGGCGTCATCGCCTGGCGGATCAAGTCCCGCAACGGCGAAACCGACATGAACCTGCTGGCGCCGATCACGACCAAGCCCTGGGGCAAGCACATTCCGCAGTTGCGCGAAGTGCCCGGACCCACGCAGGAAATGCGCGACAGCCAGCTGCTGTTCAACGAGCCGAAGTATATCCGCATGGACGAGGGTGACATTCACACGCTGGAATCCAATGGGCTCACGATGAAATCCGGGGTGTACTACTGATGCCTAAGACTATCGTAGAAGACAATATCGACATCCTGGTCGCGGGCGCGGGACTCGGCGGCACCGGCGCCGCTTTCGAGGCGCGTTACTGGGGTCAGGACAAGAAGATCGTCATTGCCGAAAAGGCCAATATCGACCGCTCGGGCGCCGTCGCGCAGGGGCTGTACGCGATCAACTGCTACATGGGCACCCGCTTCGGCGAGAACAACCCGGAAGATCACGTGCGTTACGCCCGCATCGACCTGATGGGTATGGTGCGCGAAGACCTGCTGTTCGACATGGCGCGCCACGTCGACTCGACCGTGCACCAGTTCGAGGAATGGGGCCTGCCGCTGATGCGCGATCCGAAAACCGGCACCTACCAGCGCGAAGGCCGCTGGCAGATCATGATTCACGGCGAGTCCTACAAGCCGATCGTCGCCGAGGCCGCGAAGAAGTCGGCCGACAAGGTCTTCAACCGGATCTGCGTGACCCACCTGCTGATGGACGACTCGAAGGAGAACCGGGTGGCCGGCGCGGTCGGCTTCAACGTGCGCACCGGCGACTACCACGTCTTCAAATCCAAGACCGTCATCGTCAGCGCCGGCGGCGCTTCCAACATCTTCCGCCCGCGCTCGGTCGGCGAAGGCGCGGGCCGCGTCTGGTACGCGCCCTGGT
>JBFFXR010000014.1:0-29750 GCA_041569645.1 Gammaproteobacteria bacterium | reverse complement strand
CGTATTCATCGCCCAGATGCGCGGAATCATGCAAGGTACCGAAACGAATATACCGCGTAGGTGACAGCCTGCGAGAAAAAAACAAACCGTAGATGCCATCCCAGCCAATATTATCCATACTCTCTCGAATATCGAAATTAGCGAAGTAACCGACATCGACATCGATCTGCCAGGCCTTGTAACTGCGTTCGTCGCCGAATCGAACCAGGCCAAAGCGCTTGCCGAGTCCGTGGTTAAAACGGCTGCTACTCGTATCCTCTATTTCGGTTTCGAGCATACCAACTAGCTTAATGGCCGTTTGGGCGCTGCGAGGATCAGCCAAATAGTAGGGATAAAAGCCAGCAGCTGGGATTATTACTATTCGATTTCCGTTTGCCTGTTCGTCGAATTCTCCTTCGCTTGCGTAAAGCAAGCTACCGATCAAAAAGGCCGGAACAAAAAACAAACAGGTAATAACAAACCGGAGAATCGCGTGCGGGTATCGCGTTTTAAACGGTGTTAACTGACCAAAGTCAGCAAAATCGGCGCTAAGATGACTGGAGATAATCGATCCAAGCATCGACGGTGTTTTTTTGCAATGCGGCGTAGAGCGAGTATGGTGACAGCTTATCGGGTTATTTCCAAGCAACCGCGGTGACGTGGCACGTCAGTTACCGAATTAATCTTCCTGCCGCCCAAGTTTACAACTTTCGCTCTGGTTGACTCTGGTGTTGCCGATGATCGAGCGGGGCAGTCCCGGGCTGCCGATACGATTCATTCGTTCGTCGGGCTTGCCGATGACAGACTGCCGCAAGCATCGATCGGGATTCCGTTTACGACCAGAAGCGGCGCCTGTGGAACAGGCAAAACTATTTCAATATTCTGGTGTGACCTATTGGCCTGGTCACCGTTTCCAGTGTTATCCCCTCTTTCAGCATCCGCATGATTCCTACTGCTTCCAGATAATTGTTCGCGCGAAAGAACTTTCCATGTTCGAAACCAAGTTCGTCCAGATTATTTTCCATGATATTTCTATTCCTGACCGCAATGACCGGGATGCCCTGTCTGATGCAGGCCAGCACGGGCAAGCCCACGCAACCATCGGGAATCAGTACACAAGAGATATCCCCGACATTGAATCCGGCCTCGTAGGATACGATCCTCGGACTACGGTACAGACCCTTTAAAACACAATGAATATGCCTGATTGAACCGGAAACGGGAGCCAGCCTCGGTTCGAAAACTCCGTGATGTGGGGAATCGCCCTGCGGAGCAGGGGCATGCGCAGATGGCTTGTTAAAGAGCTCGACGATAGCGTGTGTCATCATCGCCTCGATGCCGCCGGTCGGATTTACGACAACATCTTCATATGCCCTGTCGGGATTAAAATATTCACGATACCAGTCCGTATCCCTTTCCACATGAGTCGACAAAGCTATCGCCTGATAAGCATCGCCATACTTGTCTATGGCCTCGAAGAGATTCTCCATATACTCCAGCGCGCCAACTGCTCTGCCGGATTTAGACAGCCCGATCTTGCACGACGTCAGGTTCTTCATCTCGAAGACGTCCGAATCGACGCCAAGCGTAATCCTCGCCGTCGAAACGGCGTTGCGTATTTCCTCGTTGTATCTGGGGGCGCCCTTGTCAACCAGCGTCAAGAGCCTGTTTGCCCTGACTCTTTGTAGTCCAACCTGGCCCATCAGAAGCCGTGTTATGGTGCTGCCTTCGACGTACAAAGCGTTCTGAGTCATTTCGTTGTAGTCGGTAGCATTGACTACATTGGGATGCAATATCAGCGTATCGCAAGCGGAAGCTACCAACCTCGACACCGCGTTTCCATCCCCCTCGTGGCCACCTATCTCGCATCCGATACCAGTGGGAATTATCAGCACCGCGTTGAAGCTATTGGTGTTTTCGCCTTCTCGCTGGCGAAAAGCAAATATGCCGCGTTTCTCTTTTGGCCAGAGACTGGAATCATTGGTCTCCAGAAAATCAATTTCCAAAAACCAGTGCTTGTCGTCACTACCACAAACGACAAAACGTATGGCATGTTCGCCGTTCTCCCTGGTTAATTCGTCCAGAGATTCAAACATTAATTTTTGGTCTTTGTTTATTCTTATCTCTTTGTTGTAGATCCTCATGATCTCTTCTCTAAGTTGGGTAGCTCAAACCGGGCCGGTCTTGCCTATAAAGACTTGTTTTATTTCTCGAACCTCGAAAACTCGTAAACAAGAAGCTTTTGATACAACTTTTCTTCGAAACTGCCCGCTTTGTCGAGCTTCATTCTTTGCAGATATTTTTGATACGGTTTCTGATCGGTGGGTATTAAAAAGGCCTTTAGAATGGTTGCTATCATCAGCGGCGGATTTTCTTTTTTCTTCTTCAGAACTTTAAGCGCCTTGCCAATGAAAATTTCTTCCTCGGTAAAGTCCGTTCCGAATGGAAATGTTGCAAACAAACCCTGATCTTTGTACTTCTTGAGCTGCGCTGAAATCTCGTCGGCCCGGTTTTGTTCGAATGCTACGCTTATCGTGAAATCGCTGCTGACCTTGCCGTTCTTTTTCGCGATATCCGCGAGGCCTTGCTGGAAGCGGGAGTCGGTAATATCAAGTAGCCGGTGAATGATTTCCTGGTCGGTCTTGCCGCGCAGGTCGGCGATGCCGAATTCGGTGACCACGATGTCACGCAAATGCCGGGGTATCGTCATATTCCCGTAATTCCAGACAATGCTCGAGGTTTCACCCTTGCCGGTTACCCGCGTGCTGCGCAAGTTGAGGATGGAGCGTCCATCGGGCAGCTCTTGCGCCATCGCCACGAAGTTGTACTGACCGCCGACCCCGCTGATCACGCGATTATTGTCGAGGGCATCGCTGATTGCAGAACCGTTTAACGTCATCATCATGCAGGTATTGACGAAGCGGGCGTCTTTTCGATGCAGGCGATCGATTTCCTCGTGCCCGTAGAGCTGGTTGATACCCTGCACGCTTTTCATGTTGATCAACCTGCGGTCTTCGTCATTCAAATATTTCAGCCAGTCGTAAAATTTCTGGCAGCCGAGGAAAAAACCCCCGTGAATGACGTCGGCGTTGTCCAGTTTATCGCCGAGACAATAATCGTAGATCCGTTCCCGGTTATCGAGATCATCGAGGTCGTTCGAAAGCGTTTCACCTTCCGGGGTCGTGATGACGCCATCGGCGTAAGCCAGGTTGCGCCGAAAAACGCCGAATTTCTGCAGATAGGCGAAATCCACCTCGGTTATTACCTGGTGAATACCTTTGCGCATCAGAATCAGATCGAGCGTCGCCGGCGTTACGGTTTCGTCGATCTTGCCCTCGTTGATGAGTCGCTGGATGACCAGGTCGTCGTAAACCTTTCGCTTGATGATCCCGGCCTCGTATAGTTCCATGAAACCATCGACGACCATCTCCGAGGCGGCAAAAAGTCCTTCCGTGAACGGTTCCGTGCCGCCAATCTTGTCGATGATGGCACCGAATTCTTCGATGATCCCGAAGTCCTTTAAAATTTCCTGATACATGTCGTTTTGCTGGTGGCGTAGCAACAACGCATAGACCAGCGCGTCTCCAATGGCGCCGATGCCGACCTGCAGTTCGCCCCCGTCGCGTATCAGCGTGCTGATGTACAGTCCGATCAGGAAATCACGGTCGCTGACCGCCATTTTCGGCGGGCCGAATATCCGGTACTCGAGATCCGGGTTTTCCAGCACGAAGTCGAAGGTGTCGCGGTTTACCAGGGCATCGCCGAACATAAACGGCAGGTTTTGATTGACTTGCGCCGCGAGCGCGAACGGGGTGCCGTCGTCCGAATACCGCTTTTGCATCAGGCGGATGAGATCGAGGGTGACATCCGGGTTCGAACTCAGGCTGTAACACTCCCTGCCTTCGAAGGTGCCCTTCGAAACCATCTGCAACAAGACGTTGACGCCGGCATCCATCATGTCGCGCGCGACGTGCGTGTAGTTGCTGCAGATATAATTTTGCTGGGCATAGTCGTTGTGCAGAAGCCTGCCTGCCGGAAAATAGAATTCGAGAACGTCGACATTGGGCGGCAGTGTGCCCGCCTGCCTGTCCTGCTCGTAATCGAGGTCCGGGTAGTCGCCGAAAACCCGTTCGGCGAGCGGACCCAAAAAACGCCTTTCAAGCAGGCTGTTCCCTTTCGGCTTATCGAGGGTTAAGGCGGTAAAGATTTTCAGATTCAGGCGGCGATCTTTCTTGACCCGGTTGTACAGCGCGTTTAACAAGTGATTTGGCTTGCCCACCGCTAGTGGAGTCCCGACCACCAAATTGCTGCCGACTTGTTCGATAATTCGGTCGATTACGATTTCGGGGTTTTCGCTTTTCACACCGCACACTCTATGGCCGAAGAGTAGCTCGAAACATCACATGCTTATTGCGTTGGATCAGCAAATCGCGATTGGGACGCCAGGCTAGGTCAGTCTGGGTGACGGTTTGCATAGTTATATAGAGCTACCGCGGCGCCTGCCGGTTCGGCTGTTTCCGAACCAGGCTGACTGTCAGCCAGATATATCCGGACCCGAAACCGTTATCCGCGACCAGCCAGTAAGAAAATCGAAAGACAAGATAATAATGATCGCCCGAGTCACAATCTCTTAAACGCTGGGGTCGATGAAAGCAACAGCATGGCTGCTGTGTCTTCGAAAAGATAGCGGACGCGGTCATCATTGTCTGTATCCCCATGCCGCTACCCTGAGCCGGGCCGCGGCTTATATCCTGTTTCCCTTCGGGTCGAATTCCGCAGCCCATCGTCGTGAATTTCGCGTCGGCTTATCGGCGACCACTACCTCGCCCAATCCGTTTCGAGTTCCCGTTGATGGCTGATCGAGGATAAGGCGAGTCGGTAGTCGTTGTGTAAATAAAAACCCGGATCGCTTCGTGGGTGAGAATCGAAATCGCGATAAAAGATCTTTTTCGTCCGCGAACGCGATAATTGCAAGGCCCGATTCGTATCGAGTGGAGTCAGACGGCCGTGGCCTGGTTTTCCGTTCCCGACAACGTCAGGAAACCGTCGGATGCCAGGCTCGTTGCGAGCATCACGTCGTTGATATCCTGATGCTCGGTCCAGGTGTCGCTTTGTTGGTTGGTCGGGTCGCGCCAGAATTTCTCTATTTCGTCTCGCATGGGCAGGTAGCGCATGAGTTCCTGAAGCTGTGCGCGTTGGCGTAGATTGGACGGGGTTCGCGGTGTTTCCTGTTCGGTTGCCTGCTGCAGGCGTTGCAGGGCGTGCAGACCGATGGCGAGGCCGAGTTCCCGGAACGCCAGGCGGTAGCCGGACGGGCGGCGCAATTCGTCGCTCTCTGCATAGTAGTGCAGGCCGTCAGCGACGCTGTCGCGCAGGCGCGCGAGCAGTGACGCCTCGGGCTGGGCGCCCTGCTGGATAAGCTGGTATACGCGCCAGGCGTCGACCAGCAGGCCTCCAAGGCCCAGGGGATCGAGGGTGGCCCATTCGCCCTGGCGGATCATTGTCGCGTAGCCTGCGATAACATCATCGAGGTTCGGACCGGCGGCTCGCTCGGCCTGCAGCTTTGCCGTTGTTATAAGCTGCAGCGCGGTGATGTAGCCGTCCAGGGGATCGTGCCGGCCCATGGAGGGCACCAGCGGACGGGTTAGATCGATGCTCATTTTCCATGCCATTCGGCGTGAACCCCGGCTGTCGGTCGGCTGGTAGGTGAAATCCTGGAAGGCGGATCGGGCCAGCTCGCGCGCCCAGGTGTTGTAGCGAGGTTGTTGCGTAGTCCTTGCGATAAGGTCGAGGGCGTGCATCCACTTGGCGAGGTAGTGGAAGTATTGCCCGTCGCGATCCCATTCCAGGCGTTCGTCCATGGATTCTCCGGGACCGCGTTCCGGCAGCGGCTTGCCGATGCGCAGGCCGCCCCGGGTCGGGTGGCGCTCGCCCTCGGCCGCGTTCAGGCCGCTGATCCAGCCGGTACGCGGATCGTCGTCGCGATGCCGGCCCAGGGTGTGGTGTACCTGGTCGACCAGCCGCAGGGCCAGGTCGCTGTAGGTTGCCTCGTCGGTGGCGCGCGCCAGGCCCAGGTAGTTGCAGACGGCGAAGGCATCGGTCCACAGGTAGCGTCGCGGTGACTGCCCGGTATTCAATCCGGTGTGCGCCGCATACCCGTTCATCAGTACAATGGCTTCCTGGATGCGCGGATCAGGCATGGGACGGATCTCCGTTGTTTCCGGCAGGAGCGGCGTGCAGGGCAGAAGCAGGATCAGCAGTCAACGTGGGGGCAGGCCACATCTTTTCATTTCCGGGAGCAGGATACATGATCTTAGGCCAGCCATGGCAAACGTAGAATCCACCTACAGCACGGCCCACGAGATGGCCGGGCGACAACGTGACATCTCGGTTGCCGAGTTTTTTCTCAAGAACCGTCACCTGCTCGGCTTCGATTCGCCGTCGAAGGCGCTGCTCATAACGGTCAAGGAGGCCGTGGATAACGCGCTGGATGCCTGCGAGGAGGCGGGATTATTGCCCGATATCAGGGTGGAGATCACGGATTGCAGGGACAATATTTTCAGGGTGGTAGTCGAGGACAATGGCCCCGGCATTCTCGAAAATCAGCTCGCCCGTATTTTCGGCAAGCTGCTGTATGGCTCTCGATTTCACAAGCTGAGCCAGTCGCGAGGTCAGCAAGGCATGGGTATCTCGGCCGCGGGCATGTATGCCCAGCTCACGACGGGCAAGTCGCTGCATGTCATCAGTCGCGTCAAGGGCGAGCCCATGGCCGCCGAGCTGTTCGTCTCCATCGATACCGCGAAGAATCGGCCGGAGCTGTATGGCAGAAAGAAAATCAAATGGGATCGCCCCCACGGCACGCGGGTGGAAGTGGAAATCGAGGGGCGCTACCAGAAGGGGCTCCATTCCGTGGACATGTACCTCAAGCAGACGGCTATCGCCAATCCGCACGTTAACATCGAATTAAAAGGGCCACATGGCGAAGCGACACGCTACAAGCGCAGCAGTACCGAGCTGCCGCCACTGCCGGCGGAGATCAAGCCGCATCCGCACGGTGTCGAACTGGGAAGGCTGATCCAGATGTTGAACAACACCGGCAGCCGCACCTTGCTGCAGTTCCTGGAGCAGGAGTTCTCGCGCGTCGGACGAAAGACGGCAAAGGAAATCGTGAAGCATGCCGGGCGCCGGCTGACCGAGCGTTCCTTGCCGAAACGCATTGCGCATGTACAGGCGAAATCCCTGTATCGCGCGATCATGGATGTGCCGGTGTCCGCACCGAGAACCGATTGCGTGGTACCCATCGGCGAGGCGCGGCTGTACGAGGGCATGCGCAAGGAGATCGATGCCGATTTCTACATCGTCAGGACGCGGCGGCCGGCGGTGTATCGCGGGAATCCCTTTCAGGTCGAGGTAGGCCTCGCCTGGGGCCGGCCCGGCGGCACCGAGCTGGCGGTGGACGAGGTCGGTCGTATTAAAAAGGCAAAGCATGCCCGGCGGGCGGCTCCGGCGGCAATCGTTCTGGAGTCCGATGAACCGGCCCATTTGCTGCGCTTCGCCAACCGCGTGCCGCTGCTCTACCAGCAGGATGGCTGCGCCATCACCCGGGCCGTGTTGCAAACCAACTGGCGCGGATACGGCTTGCAGCAGCCGAGGGGCGCGCTGCCCGTTGCGCCCATGGTGATCCTCGTTCACCTGGCATCCGTGTGGGTGCCATTCACCTCGGAGGCCAAGGAGGCGATCGCCGGCTATCCGGAGATCGTCAAAGAGCTGAAACTGGGCGTGCAGGCCTGTGCGCGCAAGCTGGCGGAACACTTGCGCCAGAAAGACCGACTGCAGCGGGAGTTTGACAAGCGTTCACACATCGAGAAGTACCTGCCGCATGTGGGTATCGCGTTACAGGAGATTCTCGAGTTGAGCGATGCACAAAGGGACTGGTCGGTCGCGCGTCTCGACGAGGTACTGCAAAAGACCCGGAAATTGCAATGACGGATAGCGAAAATGCCCCGGACAGCCATGTCGCGAGCCGGCGGGAGCTGGACGCGATCACCCTGCGGCTGATCGATGCCGTTGCCGTGGCCATCCGCAAGACTATCGAGAAAGGCGAACTGCCGCACATAGAGCTGCCGGTACGCAGCCTGACTAACGTGAACTACGATGTCGAGAAAGGCTGGTTCGAGCTGGGAGAAGCGCTCAAGACCCGGACGCTGACCGTGAACACGGTGCGCTCGTTTGCGCAGACGCTGCGCCTGATGGCCGCCGCCCGGCAGATGGTGCGGAGCAACGATTTCGCGACCAAGCGCGAAGCCTATTACATCAGTAAGAACTGGGGCGATTGCCGCTTTGATACGCAGACCGAGTCGGACGCCATCATGGATGACATCGAGGCCCTGGCGTCCCTGCATGGACTATCGCGCGAACAGCTGCGCTTCTACCCGGAGTCGCACGGCGGATCGGTCGCTGGTCCGCTGACGGTCATCGATGCGGACCCTGACACCGGCGCGGCGCTCGAGATCGACTGCGCGAACCTCGGCGTCGGCGCCTACAGCGTGCCGCGCTCGGTCGAGCACCTGGGATTTCGTACCGAGGCGGACTTTATCCTGGCGATCGAGACCGGCGGTATGTTCCAGCGACTGAATAATCACCGCTTCTGGAAACGGGCGAATTGCATCCTGGTTGAGATGGGTGGCGTGCCGACGCGGGCAACCCGGCGCTTCATTCGGCGGCTTGCCGACAACAGGGACCTGCCGGTTTACTGCTTCGTCGATTGCGACCCCTACGGATTTGCCAATATCTATCGCACGTTAAAGGTCGGTTCGGGCAACGCGGCGCACATCAACCAGTTTTTCTGCGTGCCGCACGCGCAGTATCTGGGCGTTACGCCGCAGGACATCATCGATTACAGGCTGGAAGACGCCACGCACCCGTTGACGAAGACAGATATCAAGCGGGCGAGAGATGCCATCAAGAACGATCCGTTTTTTGCATCGCATCCCCGCTGGATTGCGGCCATCGAACAATTACTGGCCATGGATGTGCGCGCCGAACAGCAAGCGTTGGCCAAGTGGGGGCTGAATTACGTCATCGATGACTATTTGCCCCGCAAGCTGGAAAGCCCGGACAGTTTTCTTCCCTGATCGATAGGGCGGGATCAGCCCCGGTTCATAATCGCATTCCGATTCGCTCATGCGTCGCGTGCCCGCAGCAAATCGGCGGCGCGCTCGGCCAGCATGATCACGGTCGCGCTCGGGTTGGCGCTGATCTGGTCGGGGAAGGCCGACGCGTCGACCACGCGCAGGCCGTCGACGCCGCGCACGCGCAACGCGCCGTCGAGCACCGTGCCCGGGTCGCCGTCGCCGCCCATCCGGCAGGTCGACACCGGGTGATGGCCGGTGGTCACGTGGCGGCGCAAGCCGGCGACGATTCGCGCGCGGCTGCGGGCATCCGCGCCGAGCGCGATTTCGGCACCTAGCAGCGGCGCGAGCGGCGCCTGCGCCGCAACCTCGCGAATCAGTTCGACCGCGCGTACCGCGGCGTCGAGATCGGCGTCGTTGTCGAGATAAGCCGGCTCAATTAGCGGCAGATCGTCGGGATCGGCCGACGCGAGTCGCACTCTGCCGCGCGCCGCCGGGCGCAACAGATTGGTGTCGAATTGCACGCCCGGCGCGGCGATCTTGCCGCGGGCCAAGACGGCGCGGCCGGGATTCAGCAGGTTCTGAATACTCCAGCCGGCACCGCCGGGTCCCTCGCGCACGATCATCGGCGTGCAGTAAGCCTCGACGTCGGGCAGCTCGCCACCATCGAAGGCGTGGAACAGCGCGCTGCTCCAGAAGGTGCCGCAAGCGGGGCCGGATTTGGCAAGCAGGTAGCGCAGACCGAGCAGCAGCGCGCGATCGATGCGCTGGTAGCGGGCGAAGCTCAGACGCGGGTCGGCGATCCGGAAGGTCAACGGAATATTCGGATGATCTTGCAAGGCGTCGCCGACACCCGGCAGGTCGACGCGCACGCCGATGCCGACTCGCTCGAGATGTTCGGCCGGCCCGATGCCGGACAGCATCAGCAGCTTCGGCGACTCGAACGCGCCGAGGCAACTGATTACTTCGTGTTCGGCGTTGACGACGAACTCGCGGTCGTCGTGCCGAACGCGCAGACCGCAGGCGCGCGCCCCGGCGAACTCGATATTGCAGGCGCGGCCATGGGTCAGGATCGTCAGATTGGGCGGGCGTCGACGCAGGTAGGCGGCCGCGGTCGACTGGCGCTCGCCGCGATGGACCATCGCGTCGAAGCGGCCCGCGCCGACCTGGCGTGCGCCATTGAAGTCGGGGTTGTACACCGCACCGGCGCGAACCGCGGCTTCGACGAAGGCCTGGTTGACCGGATCGAAATTGACCGCCGGGCTGACCCTGAGCGGGCCGTCGTGACCGTGAAACTCGCCATCGCGATGCGGCGCGCACTCGAGTTTCCTGAAGTATGGCAGCAGGTCGTCGTAGCCCCAGCCGGCGAGTCCCGAATCGCGCCAGCGGTCGTAGTCGCGGCGGTTGCCGCGCATGTAGATCAATCCGTTCAGCAGCGACGTGCCGCCGACGCCCTTGCCGCGCGGGTAATAAATCCGGCGGCCATCGAGGCCGGCTTGCGGCAGGCTCTCGTAGCCCCAGTCGAACTTCGGGTTGCCGAAGATGAAGCCGTTGCCGGCCGGCATGCGCACGAACAGGCTGTCGCCGCTGCCGCCGGCCTCGATCAGGCAGACCGAAACTTCGGGGTCCTCGCATAACCGCGCGGCGAGCGCGCAGCCGGCGGAGCCGGCGCCGGCGATGACGTAATCGTAAGTCTGGCGCATGACCCCGATCGCGCAGCTACCCCTGAATTCGAATGGCTGGCATCATAGCAATGGATTTTTTTCGCGCATACGACTTTTCGCGCTGCCTCGCGCGCGCCGCCTGGCCAGGTCCGGCGCGGGTCGGGGCGCCGGTGCGGGGGCCATGAAAGATCGTCCGATCCTGTATCTCGCGCTCGCCCAGTTGCTGATCTGGGCGTGCATCTACTACAGCTTCCCGGCGCTGTTGCTGCACTGGGAGCGCTCGCTCGGCTGGAGCCGCGCCGACCTGACCGCGGCGATCACGCTGGCGGTGTTCGTGTCGGCGTTCTGCTCGCCGCTTTACGGCCGGCTGATCGACTCCGGCCACGGCGCGCAAATGATGACCGGCGCGTCGATTCTCGGCGGCGCTTGCATGCTGTCGCTCGCGATGGTCGAGTCGTTGTGGCAATTCTATCTGCTGTGGGGCGTGCTCGGCGTGTGCATGGCCGGTTCGATGTACGAGCCGTGCTTCGCGCTGATCACGCGCGCGCGCGGCGCCGACGCGCGCCGAGCGATCATCTTCGTCACGCTGGTCGCGGGTTTCGCCGGCACCGTCAGCTTCCCGGTCGCGCACGTGTTGGCCGACAGCCTGGGCTGGCGCAGCGCGGTCATCTTCTTCGGCGTCACCGCGATCGTCGTGGTCGCGCCGATCATGTGGCTCGGCGCCAGCGGCGTCGAGCGTGGCGGCCGGCCGCTCGACGTGCACGACCCGGCGCCGGACCCTGGTCGCCACGCGCATCTCCGCTCGGTCGTATTCTGGTGTCTCGCGATCGCCTTCGCACTTGGCGCGGTCATGCACGGCATCACGCTGCACCATTTATTGCCGATTCTCGACGAACGCGCCGTGCATCCCGAGGTCGCGGTGCTCGCGATTTCGTTCATCGGGCCGATGCAGGTCGCCGGCCGGCTGGCGATGATGGCGGCGGCCCGGCACGTGTCGAACCACGGTATCGCGGTCGCGTGCTTCGTGCTGATGGCGATGTCGATCGGGTTTTTGATCGGCGCCGGCGCGACGCCGGTCCTGCTGGTCGGTTTCGTCATCCTGTTCGGCGGCGCCTACGGCATGGTCAGTATCATCCGCCCGGTGATCGCGCGCGAACTGCTCGGCGAGCGCCGCTTCGGCGCCAAATCGGGCGCGCTCGCGCTGGTCTATCTCGCCGGCTCGGCATCGGCGCCGTACCTCGGTTCGCTCGGCTGGGGCCTCGGCGGCTACGACTTCGTGCTGCCCGGCCTGATTGCGCTCGCCGCGCTCGGCCTCGGTCTTTATCTCATCGCGCAAAGAGCGGCGACCCGGCGCGAGTTCGGTTAGACTAGGCACATCTCCCGGCCGGGGTAGGTATCATGTCCGAAAGCTTCATTGCCGCGCTCGAGCAAGAGCTAGAATCGATCGAAAGTCAGGGCCTCTACAAGCACGAGCGTGCGCTGACCTCGGCGCAGGGCGCCGGCGTCGCGGTCGAAGGGGTCGCGCGCGAGCTGATCAACCTGTGCGCGAACAATTATCTCGGCCTTGCCAATCATCCCGACATGGTCGCCGCGGCGCACGCGGGGCTAGACGGCCATGGTCTCGGCATGGCGTCGGTACGTTTCATCTGCGGCACCCAGGACATCCACCGGCAGCTCGAACGCCGCATCGCCGACTTTATCGGCGCCGACGACGCGATCCTGTTCTCGTCCTGCTTCGACGCCAATGGCGGCATCTTCGAGGTGCTGCTCGGTCCCGACGACGCGGTCATTTCCGACAGCCTCAACCACGCATCGATCATCGACGGCATTCGCCTTTGCAAAGCACAGCGACACCGCTACGCCAACAACGACATGACGGACCTCGCGGCCAAACTCGAAGCCGCGGCGGGTGCGCGCTTCCGCCTGGTCGTGACCGATGGGGTGTTTTCGATGGACGGCATCTACGCGAACCTGCCGGGCATCTGCGAACTCGCCGAGCGCCATGACGCGATGGTCATGGTCGACGACAGCCACGCGATCGGCTTCGTCGGCGATCGCGGCGCCGGCACGCCGGAATTGCACGGCGTCGAGGACCGCGTACAGATCACCAGCGGCACCTTCGGCAAGGCGCTCGGCGGCGCCAGCGGTGGTTATATCACCGGGCCGCAACCGGTCGTCGACCTGCTGCGCCAGCGCGCGCGGCCTTACCTGTTCTCGAATAGCCTCGCGCCGCCGATCGTCAGCGCGACGCTGCGTGCGCTCGACTTGCTCGAGCAGGGCGCGGAGTTGCGCCAGAAGCTGGTCGACAATACCGTCTATTTTCGCGAACGCATCGAGGCCGCCGGCTTCGACGTGATTCCGGGCAGCCACCCGATCGTGCCGATCATGACCGGCGACGCGCACCTCGCGCAGCGTCTCGCCACCGGCCTGATGCACCACGGCATCTACGTGACCGCGTTCTCCTACCCGGTGGTACCGCAGGGGCAGGCGCGGGTGCGCACGCAGCTGAGCGCCGCGCACGAGCGCGAACAACTGGACTATGCGATCGACGCGTTCACCGCGGTCGGTCGCGAAATCGATTTGATTTGAACCGGGGGAAGTCGTCATGAAAGCGCTGGTCAAGGCCAAACCCGAACCCGGGCTATGGCTCGAAGACGTGCCGCGGCCCGAGCCGGGGCCCGAGGACGTGCTGATTCGGGTCAACGAGGTCGCGATCTGCGGCACCGATCTGCATATCTATAACTGGGACCAGTGGGCGCAGGAGCACGTACCGGTGCCGATGACGATCGGCCACGAGTACGTCGGCGTGATCGAGGAAATCGGCGAGCTGGTGCATTCGGTCAAGGTCGGCGACCGGGTCTCCGGCGAGGGTCACATCATGTGTGGCGAATGCCGCAACTGCCGCGCCGGGCGAGGGCACCTGTGTCGCGACACGCGCGGTGTCGGCGTCAACCGGCCCGGCGCGTTCGCCGAGTACGTCTGCATCCCGGCCGAGAATGCCTACAAGATTCCGGGGGTGATCAGCGACGACATCGCGTCGATCCTCGACCCGCTCGGCAACGCCGTGCACACGACCCTGTCGTTCGACCTCGTCGGCGAGGATGTGTTGATTACCGGTGCCGGCCCGATCGGGCTGATGGCGACCGCGGTTGCGCGCCATGTCGGCGCGCGTCACGTCGTCATCACCGACGTCAACGAGAAGCGCCTGGCGATGGCGCCGCGCTTCGGCGCCAGCCGTACCGTGGTCGCCGGCAAGGAAGACCTGCATGACGTCATGGACGAGCTCGGCATGCTCGAGGGCTTCGACGTCGGTCTCGAGATGTCGGGCAACGAGAGCGCCTTGCGCGACCTGATCGGCATTCTCAATCATGGCGGCAAGATCGCGCTGCTCGGGATTTATCCGAAGTCGCCGCAGGTCGACCTCAACGCGGCGATCTTCAAGGGTATTAGCTTGAAGGGCATCTACGGCCGCGAAATGTTCGAGACCTGGCACAAGATGATCGCGATGCTCGGCAGCGGGCTCGACGTCAGCGCAGTGATCAGCGACAAGATCGATTTCGAGGATTTCGAGACCGGCTTCAGCAAGCTAAATGCCGGCGAAGCCTGCAAGGTGGTCATGCGGCTTTGAAAGGGCCGCACCTGCGCCGCTATCTGCCCGTTGTGCTGCTGTGCGCGGCGGCCGCGGCAAGCGCCGACCCGGCCGCCGATCTCGCGCAGGCGAAACAGAAACTCGACGCGATCAAGAGAGAGGTTGTTCCTGCCGACGTGAACCGGCTCGATCTCAAAAGCCGCCACCTGATCTGGAACGATTACTACGGACTGCTCGAACACCTGTGGCGGATGGAAGTCCACCACGAAATGATGACGCGCCACGGCTGGGATCGCCGGGTCGAATTCGACGCCGCTTTCGCGGATTTCGCTGCCACCCTCGAATCCCTGCGCGAACACCTCCCCACCGGCAACTGAGCGCGATTTTTGCCCGCCGCGAATTGTCGCGCCGAGTAAATTTTCATCGCCCGTGACCGGTCGTGCACCGTTCCGCCGGGTCACCACGGCTGTGCGCGCGTGAAATCGTCGCGTCAGTTGATCCAGATCAAGTATTGCACGCGGTATGCGCGAACCATTTTGTGTCGTTCGGTCAAACTCGACGACTATTCGGTGGCTCGGGAATTACGCCCGGGCGACGACCGCCGTTGTCACCGACAAACTTTCCCGACACCAGGAGACTTCGATGAACAAAACGCTTAAAACACTGGCGCTGGCTTCGGCACTACCGCTACTTTCTGCTGGCACCGGCGCGCTGGCGCACGGTATGGCGGGATCCGGCATGAGCCCGATGATGGGCGGTGCGATGATGCAGCAGCAGATGACGAAGATGCACGAGCGGATGCAGAAGAACCACGAGCTGATGCAGCAGATCATGAACGAGCCGGATATCGCGACGCGCCAATCGATGATGCGCCAGCACATGGAGTCGATGCACGAGCAGATGCACATGCTGAACCCGGGCACGGCCGGCGAGGGCGGAGCGCAACCGCCGGCGGACATGCGCGAACGCATGAACCAGATGGACATGCGCATGAACATGATGCAGATGATGATGGAGCAGATGATGGAACACCAGCAGCAAATGCAGTAGCGCTGCAAGCACGGATGCAGTCGGGTCGGGACCGGCCGGAAGCGAGCACTCGTCGGAACCCGGCCCGAAATCATTAACCTGCCGAAATTTTGCTCCGACCTGAATTTACCGCTGATAAATTTGGCTCAGAGCAAGTATCACTTCAGGGTGTGGGCGAGGAAGGCGGCGCATAGGTCGGGCGCCTCGGCCGCGTCGGGCAGGGCGAGAACCAGATCGCACAGGCGCGTTGCGGCGGCGGCGTCGAGACCGCCGTATTCGAGCAGTCCCATCGCCTTGGCGCGCATCTCGGCGGCGTCGAGCGCGAGTTCCGGGTCACCGCGGCAATCCCGCCGCGAAACCTTGAACGCGGCGCCGTCGGTGGTCTTGACCGCGATCTCGGCGCCCCAGGATCCCGGGTAGCGGCCGGCATAGGGCTCGCCGACAGCGACCTGGACCCGCGCGCGCAGGTCAGCTAGGCGCTCGCGCGCCGCCGGGTCGAACGAGTCGAGCCCGACCGCGCCGTCGGCCAGCGCGACCGCGGCGCAGTGCTGGAGCGAAAACTTGGCCTCGTATTCGCTTTGCGGCGTGGGCCGGTCGCAAACGTCCAGCGCCGCGCGGTAGGTCGCAACGCGAATCGATTCGATCGCGCCGCCGGCGAGCAGCTCGTGCAGCTCGAGCGCGCAGTCGATCAGCGGATGCGTGTGCCGGCATGAAGGCCACGGTTTGATCGAGGTTTGACGCAGCTGCCAGGTCGCGTCGGCGTCGGCGAGTACGCGCTCGGGCTCCGGGTCGGGGCACAGCCCGGCGAAGAAGCCCTTGGCGCCCTCGAGAATTTCCGGCGGCCCGGTGAATCCGGCCTGCGCGAGCTCGGCCGCGAGCAGGCCCGACTCGCAGGCGCGCCCGGCGTGCAGGTGTTTGCTCATCGCGCCGGTTTCGATGAATTGCCACAGGCCGCTGGCCTGCGTGCCCGCGTTGCCGAGCGCATCGACGGTCGCAGTATCGTCGAGCCCGAGCAGTGTCGCCGCGGCCATCGCCGAGCCGAATGGCCCGCAGGTGGCGGTGTTATGCCAGACGCGGTAGTGCGCCGGCCCGACCGCGGCGCCGATCCGGCAGATGGCCTCGAAGCCGTGCAGTATCGCCGTCAAGATCTGCCGCGGGTCGGTTTGCGACCGGCCGCCGAGCGCCAGCACCGCCGGTACGACGACGCAACCCGGATGCGTTACCGACACGCGGTGCAGGTCGTCGGTTTCGGTAATGTGGGTCAGCGCGCCCATCAGGAACGCATCGCGCTTGCGGTCGTGGTCACCGCCGCCGGCCCAACGGCGCAGCACTGCGCCGACCGGCGTCGCGCTGCCGGCATACGCACAGGCCAGCGCGTCGAGCGCAAACAGCGACGCTTGCTCGAGGTCGTCGCGGGCGATCGGCCTGGCTCGAATCAGCGCCGCCAGGTCAGAGGTCAGACTCACGCCGGGTCCGCCTGTGCCGTATTGGCGGCCCGCCCGAAGCGTTTCTCCAGCCACTGGAAGAAATAGCCGCGCGGCCGATCGACGCCGGAGACCAGGTACTCCAGCGTGTAAATGTTGTTAAGCGACGCCTTGAGCATGATTTCGCCGTATTCGGTTCCGCTAAACAGGATTTCGTCACCCTCGTGTACCGGCTGGTCGTCGGACGGCAGCATGATTTGCTCGCCGTCGCGCGCGATCGACAGCGGGATGCCGTCGATGAAGCCGTCGAGGTCGTGCGGATCGCGGCGCATTTCGCCGAGCGTCAGCGTTTGTTGCGCGCGCAGGTATTCGATGGCGGCGCCGGCCTCCTCGGGGGTGATTCGCACCTGCCACAGGTGGGGCGACTGATCGCCGACCGTCGCCTTGAGTCGTGCAACCGTGTTGCCACAAATATCCTCGCCCTGGGCGCGCAAATATTCGATGAACACCTGCACCTGGGGCGAGATCAGGTGCTTGAGCACGCGCCGCGCGGTCGTCAGGCTCGATTGCAGGACGAGGTTGGCGTTGGCCGCGTCGAACGCGATCTGGTGGTCATGGCTGTTCTGGCGAACGATCGTGAACGCGTCCGGCTTCATCGCCTTGACCGCCATCAGTACGCCAAGATTGTCGTGGTCGCTGTCGGTCGCGGCGACGACGCCGGCGGCATGGTCGACGCCGGCCTCTTTCAGCGTCTCGGTATTTGCCGGGCTCGCGATCACGCGGGCGGCGCCCTCGACGTCCTCGGCGCGCGGGTCGATGATTACCGGCTTGATGCCGTTTTGCACGAAGTGACGGTAAACCCACTGTCCCATGCGGCCGAATCCGCAGATGATCCAGTCACCGGTGGGCATCTGGATCGGCTCGCCGAGGCGCGCGTCCGGGCTGCGCACGAGGCAGGAGTTCAGATTGTGCAGCCGCGGCGCGGTGATTGCCATGCTCAACAGCTGGGCGAAGATCTCGAACGGGTTGATGATCGTGACGTTGCCGAGCGAATGCAGATGCTCGATGGCTTGCTGCGAGCTCGAGCGGCACAGGATGCGCAACTTCGGGTTCAGCAGCCTCGTCAGCACCGCGATGCGCTGGTTGATTTCCTCGTCGACGGTCAGGATCACGAGCGCCTTGCAGTTCGGCATGCGAATGCCGGCGTCGATCAGGTGCTTCGGCACGGTCGGGTCGGCACACATGCCCGGCATCGTCACGTTGTAATCGCGCAGGCGCAGCGCCTTGATGCGTTCGGGATTGATGTCGATGATGACGCCGCGCAGCCAATTGTCCGACAAACCGCGCGCGAGCAGGCTGCCGGTGTCGCCGAAGCCGCAGATGACGAAAAACGGGCGGCGGATACGCCGCACCGCGCGGGCGAACCGATGTTCGTTCAGGGCCAGCAGGAAATGCGGATTTTGCACGAGGCGGAAAATCGAGCCGATCGCGTAGAGCCACGCGACCACGCCCATGTAGATGCACAGGATCGCCCACAGGCGCTGCTCGTCGCTGTAGGCGGTCGGGATCTCGCCGAAACCGGTCGTCGTCGCGGTATAGGTAAAAAAGTAGAACGCGTGGAACAGGCTCATGTTCTCGCCGTCCTGGCCGGGAATCAGTGCCATGCCGATGATGCCGATTGCATAGACGATGATCAGGGCGAATATCGGGCCGCGCATGTAGCGCAGCACGACCATCGAGACGCGGTCGAGTTCGGATGTTACGGCCATGCGGGGGCTCTAGCGGCGCGACAGCAGCGTGTCGCCAACCAGGATTACGACGGTGATGATGCTCGCGACCAGCGCGCCACCGGCCAGCGAGACGATGTTGGCCATCGATTCGGGGCTCGGGCCCGACGCGGTCTCGCTTTCGTAGACGACCCACAGCACGCGCGCCGCGATTAGCAGCACGTCGACGACGAGGGAACTCGCGAGCATCAGCGCGCCGACCTGCGAACGGTCGCCGAGCTTGAGCCCGGTCGCGATCAGGTTGATCAGGATCGCGATCGTCAGCATCCAGACATTGTGGTGGTTGGCGTCGGTGACGTCGCCCATGACAAAGGCGTAGGTGAAACTCAGCGCCAGAATGATGACGAAGCCGAAAACGACCCGCTCCATGTTCATACTGACTCCTCCCCGGATTTATTCTCGTCGTGGCGACAAGCATACCCATCCCGCGCGCGTTCGTCACCCGGCGCCGGATCTCGCATTCGTCGCGTCGAGGGGTATCATGCCCGCATGTTTATGACGAGCCATGTTGAATGATCGCCGCAGTTGAAGCCGAGCCGGATACAACCGGACGCGAAATCCGGGACTGGCGTCTCGCGCAGATCAGGCGTCGCCTCGCCGCTGCCGACTGCGCGGCGATCGTGCTGTTCGACCCGATCAATATCCGCTACGCCACCGGCACGCGCAACATGCAGGTCTGGACGATGCACAACGTCTGCCGCTATGCGGTCATTTTCGCCAGCGGGGATCCGGTAATGTTCGAATTACCGAGCTGCTTCCATCTGGCCGCGGGCCGGATCGAAGACATCCGCCCGTCGCTGACCACTGATTTCATGGCGGTCGGCGAGCGCCAGCACGAGATGGGGCGACGCTGGGCAGCGTCGATGCTGGAGTTGCTGCGCGAGCGGGGCATCGGCGAGAAGCGGCTCGCGATCGACCGTGCCGACCTCGTACTGGTCGAGGCCAGTCGGCAAGAATCGCTGGGCCTGGTGCCAGGGCAGACGATCATGGAGCGGGCGCGCGCGATCAAGTCACGCGCCGAGATCGACGCGTTGCGCGCGTCGCTTTCGACCTGCGAGCAGAGTGTCGCCGCGATGCGCGAGCGCCTCGAACCGGGCATGCGCGAGTCCGATGCGCTGGCGTTGCTGATCGCCGGCAGCGTCGAACGCGGCGGTGAGTACCCGGAGACGCGCCTGCTGAGCAGCGGTCCGCGCACCAACCCGTGGTTCCAGGAAACCTCCGACCGGGTTATCGACGATGGCGATTTGCTCGCCTTCGACACCGACCTGATCGGTCCCGGCGGTTTCTACAACGATATCTCGCGCAGCTGGGTCGTCGGCGATCGCAAGCCCGACGACGAACAGCGCCGGTTGTACGCGCTCGCGTATACGCAGTTGCGGCACAATATCGACCTGTTACAGGTCGGCGCCGGATTTCTCGATTACTCCGACCGGGCTTACCGCTTGCCGGACGATTGCCTGCCCAATCGTTACGCCGACGTTGCACACGGCTGCGGTCTCGGGGTCGAATACCCGTTCATCTGGTATCGCGAGGATGCGGAGTGGGGCGCCTACGACGGCGTGTTCGAGGAGGACATGGTGGTCTGCATCGAATGCTACGTCGGCCGGGTCGGCGGGCACGAGGGAGTCAAACTCGAGCAGCCGGTATGGCTCAGCGCCGACGGGCCGGTAGTGCTCGCCGAATACCCGTTCGAGCTGGAATATCTCTAGCGGCCGCCCCCGGGCGTTGATTGTTATCGGACCCGGACTGCGGTATGCTGATGATTGGTCTACTCCATTGATCAGGAGGAACAATGAAAGCCTTACTCGCCAGCCTGGCATTGGCATTGATGTTTGCGGTCGGCAGCGCCTCGGCGACCTCGTCCGACCAGGAATATAGCAGCGACAAGTCCAACTGCGGTCACACCAAGTGGGAAGACACCTGAGGGATATTCTGCCTTGAACACTGACGCCGGGTCGCGAAGGCGGCCCGGCGTTTTTACCTCTACTCTCTGACAATTCCCGACCGCCGCGTGAAGCGCGCCCCGACGATCGCGTTGCGTGCCCGAGGCCAGGCCCGATATCGTGTTACCAATCTTTCCTCGAATCCGGAGATTACCGGCGCGAAGTCGCGATGACCACTGACTATCGAACTCTCGCGGTCGCACCGCTGGCACGCGCGCTGGGCGCCGAAGTCGCCGGTGTCGACCTCGCCGCCGGCATCGACGACGCGCAGTTCGCCGAACTTCGCCGGGTTTTCGTAGACCACGGGGTCGTTTTCCTGCGAGATCAGAAGCTTACTCCCGAGCAACACCTCGCATTCGCCGAGCGTTGGGGCGAGATCAACGTCAATCGCTTTTTTCACCGCAGCGACGCCGACCCGCGGATTGCCGAGGTGCGCAAGGAAGCGCATCAGAAGATCAACATCGGCTCGACCTGGCACACCGATCATTCCTACGATCAGGCGCCGGCCATGTGTTCGATCCTGTATGCGCGCGAGGTGCCGAGCGTCGGTGGCGATACGCTGTTCGCCAGTATGTACGCGGCCTACGATGCGCTGTCGGATGGCATGAAAGCCTTGTTGCGCGGTCTGCGCGCGTGGCATTCGAGCCGCCACGCGTTCGGTTATTCGGCCTATGCCGACCTCGACATGGACGATATCGGCGACCGCTACCACGGCATGGACGCGGCGACGCAGGACGCGTTGCACCCTGTGGTGATCCGTCACCCGCTGTCGGGCCGGCCGGCGCTCTATGTCAACGGCGATTTCACCGTGCGTATCGACGGCTGGAGCGACGAAGAATCGCAGCCTCTGCTCGAGTACCTCTACGCGCACGCGACGCGACCCGAGTTTACCTGTCGCTTCCGCTGGCGCGAGGATTCGATTGCGATCTGGGATAACCGCGCGACCCAGCACCTCGCGCTCAACGATTACCATGGCGAGCGCCGGCTGATGCACCGCATCACGATCGACGGTGTTGCGCTCGAAGCCGCGGCGGCCTGACGACCGCCGCGCCGCATGGCTAGCTCGCCGCCTTGACCTCGCGGTAGTGCACGTGCTGCTGCGGGAACGGGATGCTGATACCGGCCTCGTCGAATTTGATCTTGACGATTTCGAGCAACTCGGTGCGCGCCGGCCAGTAATCCTCGGTCTTGACCCACGGGCGCACCTGCAGGTTGACGCTCGAATCGGCGAGTTCGCCGACGCGGATCACCGGCGCCGGGTCGTCGAGCACGCGCTCGTCGGCGTCGAGCACTGAGCGGATGATTTCCTTGGCCTTGCCGATGTCGTCGTCGTAATCGATACCGAAAATCAGGTCGATGCGCCGGGTCGGCAGCGCGTTGGTATTGACGATGTTGCCGTTGATGATCGAATCGTTCGGCACGAACAGGCGCTGGTTGTCACCGGTGTGCAGCTGCGTCGCGAACAGGCCGATCTCGTCGACCGTGCCGGAGATGCCGGCGGCCTCGATCCAGTCGCCGACCTTGAACGGTCGGAATATGATGATCATGACGCCGGCGGCGAAGTTGGCGAGCGAGTCTTTCAGCGCGAGGCCGACCGCGAGGCCGGCGGCGCCGAGGATTGCGAGCAGCGAGGTGACGTTGACGCCGAGCGAATCGACCGCCGCGAGCACCACCGCGACCAGCAGCACGCCGTAGACGATATTGCCGATGAAACCGACCAGCAATTCGTCGGTTTTGGCGCGGCGCAGGCCGCCCTGTACGACATTGGCGAGAATTCGCGCGACGATCTTGCCGATGAAGAATATCGCGAGCGCAATGCCGATCTGGATCGCGAGATCGGGGCCGTTGGCCGACAACCACGCGGTAATTTCCTCCATCTTGGTCAATTGGTCCATGGTGACTCCTTAAGTCTGTTATCGATTTGGCCAGGGATAGCGGGGCGCGATTCTGCCACGTGCGGCGGCGTTTGGGGAGTCCTCGCCCCGGTTTGGTGATTTATTCCCGATCGCGTGAGCAGATCGGGTATGCTTGCGGTCGAACCCTGTAACGGGGTGGGGCAAGCGCATGGAACTACCTTTTGTCGGCGATGCGGTCAATTCGTTCGTCGCGGGATTTCTCGCAATCGCGGCGACGCTGATCGCGCTCGCGGTCAGCATCGGGCTGATCGCGCTGGTTGTGCTCTACGTCGTCGATGTGACCCAGACCCGCCACGCGATCCGGCGTAATTACCCGGTCGTCGGTCGTTTTCGCTATTTCTTCGAGCACCTCGGCGAGTTCTTCCGCCAGTATTTCTTTTCGATGGATCGCGAGGAGTTGCCGTTCAACCGCGCCGAACGCTCGTGGGTCTACCGCGCGGCCAAGCATGTCGACACGACTGTCGCCTTCGGCTCGACGCGTGATCTCAAGCCCGCGGGCACGACGATTTTCGTCAACTGCGCGTTCCCGACCCTCGATGCCGACGCGGCGGAGACCGCGCCGATTACGATCGGCCCGTACGCGAGACAGCCCTACGTCGCGTCGTCGCTGTACAATATTTCGGGCATGAGCTACGGCGCCCTGTCGGCGCCCGCCATCCGCGCGCTCGCCGAGGGCGCGAAGCGCTGCGGCTGCTGGCTCAACACCGGCGAAGGCGGGGTGTCGCCCTATCACCTCGAGACCGACTGCGACCTGGTCGTGCAGATCGGCACCGCCAAGTACGGCGTGCGGGATCTCGACGGCAATCTCAGCGATGACAAGCTGCGCGAGCTGGCCGCGTACGACAACGTGCGCATGTTCGAGATCAAGCTGTCGCAGGGCGCCAAGCCGGGCAAGGGCGGGATATTGCCCGGTGCCAAGGTCAGCGCCGAGATCGCGCATATCCGCGGTATCCGCGAAGGCCAGGATTCGATCAGCCCGAACCGCCATCCCGACATCAACTCGGTTGACGACCTGCTCGCGATGATCGCGCGCATCCGCGAGCTGACCGGCAAACCGGTGGGCTTCAAGAGCGTGATCGGCGCGTGGGGTTGGCTCGACGAACTGTGCGTCGAGATCAAACGCCGCGGCGTGGAGTCGGCGCCCGATTTCATCACCGTCGACGGCGCCGAGGGCGGCACCGGCGCGGCGCCGATGCCGCTGATCGACGACGTCGGCCTGCCACTGCGCGAAAGCCTGCCGCTGGTCGTCGACAAGCTCAACGCGCACGGCTTGCGCGACCGTGTCAAGGTCATCGCCTCGGGCAAGCTGGTTAACCCGGCCAAGGTCGCCTGGGCGGTCTGTATGGGCGCCGATTTCTGCGTGTCGGCGCGCGGCTTCATGTTCGCCCTCGGCTGCATCCAGGCTTTACAGTGCAACAAGAACACCTGCCCGACCGGAATCACGACGCATGATCCGAAACTGCAGCGCGGTCTCGACGTCGCCGACAAGGCCGCACGCGTGGCCAACTACGAGCACCAGATCGAGTACGAGGTCGGGCTGATCGCGCACGCCTGCGGCGTGCGCGAACCGCGCGAACTACGTCGCTTTCACTGTCGCGTCGTGCAGAACGACGGGCGCTCGGTTTCGCTCGACGAAATGTACCCCGACGTGGCCCCCGTCGATGCGGCGGTCGAATCCGCGCCCGTCGGCCAGACCGCCTCAGCCTGAAAGGAGAAGCCATGAAAGCCAGCGAACTGTTCGTGCGCTGCCTCGAAAACGAGGGCGTCGATTACATCTTCGGCATCCCCGGCGAAGAAAACCTCGACGTGATGGACTCGTTGATCGGCAGCAAAATCAAGTTCGTCACGACGCGTCATGAGCAGGGCGCCGCATTCATGGCCGACGTCTACGGGCGGCTGACCGGCAAGGCCGGCGTCTGCATGGCGACGCTCGGGCCCGGCGCGACCAACCTCGTCACCGGCTTCGCCGACGCCAACATGGACCGTGCGCCAATCGTCGCGGTCGCGGGTCAGGGCGCGACCACGCGCATGCACAAGGAGAGCCACCAGGTGCTCGACCTCGTCAACCTGTTCGAACCGATCTCGAAATACAGCGTGCAGATCCGCGAACCGGAAATTGTGCCCGAGATCGTGCGTAAGGCGTTCAAGGCCGCCGAGGCCGAGAAACCCGGCGGCAGCTTCATCGATTTTCCGGAGAACGTCGCGGAGATGGAAGTCGAAGGCAAGGAGCCGCTGAAGGTGCAGAGCCCGCGCGCGCCAGTGCCGCCGGCCAACAAGATCGAGCAGGCGGCGAAGCTGATCTCCGCAGCGCGCTATCCGCTGGTCATGGCCGGCAACGGCGTGGTCCGCGCCGGCGCCAACGATGCGCTGGTCGCGTTCGCCGAGAAACTCAACATCCCGGTCGCGACCACCTTCATGGCCAAGGGCAGCATGCCGTTCTCGCACGAGCTGTCACTCGGCACCGTCGGATTGCAGGCGCGCGACTACATCGCCTGCGGCTTCGACCGCGCCGACGTGATCGTCTGCGTCGGCTACGACATGATCGAGTACCATCCCTACCTCTGGAACGGCGACAAGCACGCGCGCCTGATCCACGTCGACCAGAGCCCGGCCGAGGTCGACGAGCATTACATCCTCGATTGCGGCGTGATCGGCGACATCAACGCCGCGCTCGACGGCATCGCCGCGGCGGCTACGCCGCAGCCGCAATCGAAGGCCGGTTCGCTGCGCGAAACCATCGTCGACGAAATCAACGCCGAGGCGGAAAACGATGCTTTCCCGCTGCTGCCGCAAAGAATCATGCTCGATCTGCGCAAGGCGCTCGACCCGGAGGATGTCGTGATCTGCGACGTCGGCGCGCACAAGATGTGGATGGCGCGGATGTTTCAGGCCGAACGGCCGAACACCTGCATCATCTCGAACGGTTTCGCGTCGATGGGCATCGGCGTGCCGGGCGCGATCGCGGCAAAACTGGCGTATCCGAAATGCCATGCCGTCACCGTCACCGGCGATGCCGGCTTCATGATGAATTCGCAGGAAATCGAGACCGCGCTGCGCATCGGCGTCGCGATCGTGATCCTGATCTGGAACGACTCGAAATACGGTCTGATCAAGTGGCACCAGGACCGCCGCTTCGGCCGCGACACGCAGATCGAGTTCGGCAACCCCGACTTCGTCAAATACGCCGAGAGCTTCGGCGCCAAAGGCTATCGCGTCGAGTCGGCCGACGACCTGTTGCCGACGCTCGAGCGGGCGCTCGCCGACGACACCGTCGTCGTCATCGACTGCCCGGTCGACTACTCGGAAAACATGAAGCTCACCGAAAAACTCGGCCAGCTGGTCTGCCCGATCTAGGTGAATGTCGTCATCGCGAGCGAGCGCGCGGCAGCGGAGCGATACCGAGACGCGAGCCGCATGCCGCGAACCTCGTTCACGGCCGACATTCGCAGCCAACAGAGCGCGGCGAAAGTCGCCGCGACCGGCTGACTTTTTTGATTGTTGGTCGGTCGACGGCGTTATTTAGCGTCGATGTCGAGGGCCGCGAGCGCGTCGATAATCGGAATGACGTAGTTGATGTTGCGTGACGCACCATCGCGGGTAAACAGGCCAGCGACCGTGATGCCGATGACGTTGCCCGAGCGATTGAATACCGGCCCGCCCGAATTACCCGGATTGACCGCCGCGTCGGTCTGGTAGTAGTTGCGCTCATCGAGTACCCGGCGGGCGGAAATGATCCCGCGGCTGATCGAGAAATCGAGGCGCTCGTCGAGCGGCGTGCCGACGACGTAGATTTCCTCGCCGAGTCTCACGTCGTTGGCGTCGATGTGCAGCGGCTCGGAGTCGAATCCCTGCTCGAGTCTGAGCAGCGCGACATCGCGACCCGGATGACTGCGTACGACCACGGCGCGTCTTTCCTGCTTGCCGGCAATGACGATGACTTCGCGGTTCTTGCCGACGACGTGCTGGTTGGTCAGCACATAGCCGGGCGCGGAGATCAGAAACCCGCTGCCGTGACCGGTTGCGGTGCGGATTGTCACGGCGGCCTTTTCGATTTCACCAGTGCGCTGGGTGAAGCTTCGCCCCGCACCGCCATGCACGATACGGATGTCGTCGATCGTGCTGCCGTCGCCCGCGTAGCCGGTTTCGAGGGTCGCCTTCGCCAGCAACAGGTCGACGAAGTCGGGACGCGCCAGCAGGTGCTCGGTGGCCTGGCGAAACGCCTGCGCCATGCTGACCGCGGCGCCGTTGAAGCGGGCGCCGCGCTTGAAGCGGTCGTCGACGCCCTCGGTCGTGACCTCGAGCACGACGCGCCGCGCGAGATTGTCGAACACTTTCCATTCGACTTCGAGGTAGGTGGCGTTTTGCGTAAAGGTTCGCAGGTTCGGCGCGCTGCGGCTGCCGCAGTGCATCAGTCGAACATCGGTAATGACCGCGGCGAGGCTCAGGTCGTTGCCCGCCGACTGCTGGAGCGCGAAGGTCTTTTCGCCGGCGATGGCGTAGCCGTTGCTTTCGAAAACCTCGGCGAAGGATTCCTGCAGACTGGTCTGAGCGAGAATGTATTTTGCATTGTCGAGCGTCAGGTTGCCCTGGTGCAGGCACGGAAAGGGGGAATCGGGAGCCTCGTCGCTCTGGCGCAGACGCGCGGCCTTGGCGCCCGCCTCGCGCGTGAATTTATAGGTTCTGCCGATCGCCTTCTCATCGGCCTCGCCGCGGTACTCGAGGGACAGGTGTTCGAGCGCAACCGTCTTGGCTTTGGCATTGGCAGTATTGCGGATCGGCTCGAGTCTTGCTACGGCCGGCAATTCGCTGCCGGACTGCGTTTTCTTCGGCTTGATCCTGACGACTTCGGGTTCCGCCTCGGCCGCCTTGGGCGGCTTGTCGGTGAAATGGACCTTGCCGTTTTCGTCGACCCACTTGTAAACCTGGGCAGACGCCGCCTGGGCGATGATGAACGCCGCGGTCGCCAATGGAATGATTATTTGTCGCATGGTTTCGTTCGAGCTGCCAGTCAATCGGGTTGTGCCGGTTCGCCGATGTCGGGGCGTGGAGAACGCGGTCACGCCCGCCGGCAAATCGATATGAGTATAGTCAATAAGTGGCTGCTTTCCGGTTACTGGCACACGCTAATCGCTGACGAGATCGCTTCGTCGCGCTCGCGCCAGGCAAGTTGCCGGCGCTTCGATTCGAGGCAGACGTCAACGAAGTTCGGGGTGGTTTCGGAAACCCTGCCTGCGAATCTGGTAGCGAGCCGAGCTCACCGGGTCGATCGGTGTTAGTCAGGCCGTGCCGCCGTGAATTCGACCGGATTGGAATTTAGCCGCTGGGCGGTCGAAACTCGAGGCGAATCGAGCAGCCGGAGGTGCTGGGTTCGGATCGAACGACGATGCCGCTCAGCGTTGCAGGCTTTCCTTTTTGGTATCTGGAGGCGATCGTGCGGGGCACCTTGCGTAAATCGAGCAACAGCGGCGCGTCCTGACGATTATCGCTAAACCTGACGGTATAGGTTTCCGGTGTGGCGGCATCGCTCTCGACCGAAACCACCAAAGCCCGGCCGGAGAGACGGGCACCTTCGAGGCTGTCCGCGTAGAGGTCGAAACCCGCCCGGGTATACTGTTCGCAACGATCCGCAACCTGCGCGAGCGAGACGCCCGGTACATTATCTCGATCCTGTTCTGCCAGCGGTGCCGCGGTGGGTTCGGAGTTTTTTGCCGGCTGTGCAGCGTTGCCTACGCGTGTCGATTGCGCCGACTCGTTGGCTATATTGGCACTGGCAGTTTGCACGTCTTCATCGGTGTTTTTCGTCGTCGACACCTCGGGCGCCGGAGTTACGGGTCGGGCAGTGGTCACGTCGCCAGGCACATCGGACAGTGCAATCGCAGCCTCGTCCGACAGGCCGCTCCGGTTGCGCAATCTGGCCAGCGGCGAGGTCGCCTGGATGTGCCCCAGATTTATCGCCCTGCGGTAATAGACGATCGCCTTGGCGGCGTCTTGCTTGTTTCCGCTGTGCCGCCAGCGGTTGTCATAAATGACTGCGAGCGCATAACTCGCGTCGGCGGATTGTTGCTCGGCCGCCCTCCGGTACCACTCGATGGCCTTGTCGTCGCTGTCGAACACTCCCGCCTTCGACAGACTGTAATAAATGTTTCCGAGCAGGTATTGCGCCTCGACGTCGCCCGAATCGCCCAGCGGCCCGAGCATCTCGATCGCATCGCGCGGATAACCGGCATAGTATCGTTTGACGGCTTCGTCGAGTTGTCTTTGATCGGCGCCTAGCGGATTGGCGAGCAGCAGACTGGCAGCGAGAATCGACGGAATTGAGAGTCGCCTGAATTCGTGATTCATGATCGGATAGCCTGACGAATTTTCATTATGAGTACCGCCGCTTCGTTGCCAACAGGTGCCGTCTAACATATCACGCTGAAGCGCGCCCAGCCATCCTGACGTCGCGAGCGCATGAAGCTCGCGAGAATCTGGTATCGGCCCCAACTTGTTTGTCCCGGGTTCGACTCGCCATATGATCGAAGGCGTCTCCGCCGCGACGGAATTGGCGGATTTCGGGCCGTCGCCGCGATTTGATCTCGAGAATCGACGTTGGCGGATGATGGACGCGAATTGCCGGGTTAACCGATAATCGGACTTTTCGCGACCGGCATGAAACGGGCGGTCCAGAGTCAATCAAGCATCAGGAGTCATCGAGTGCGTGCCTATGAAATCGTGTCCGACGACGGCGTCGACGCGCTGGCGTTGAACGAACGCGCGACGCCCGAACCCGGGCCGGGCGAAATCCTGGTCGAAATCAGGGCCTCGGCGATCAATTACCGCGACCTGTCGACCATCGAGAACCCGGTCGCGCGCGGAATTTCGTATCCGCGGGTTCCGAATTCGGATGCCGCCGGCGAGGTGATCGCGGTCGGCGCCGGCGTGACCCGGTTTACTCCGGGCGACCGCGTCGCCGGCTGTTTTTTCCGTGACTGGTGCGACGGCGGCATTTCGGCTGTTTCGATGGCGAGCGCGCTCGGCGGCCCGCTCGACGGCGTGCTCGCCGAAGAGGTCGTGTTCGCCGAGCACGGCGTGGTGCCGATTCCCGCACAGCTGTCCTACGAGGAAGCGGCGACCCTGCCCTGCGCGGCGGTAACGGCGTGGAATTGCCTGGTCGAGCAGGGCGGGTTGAAGGCCGGCGACACGGCGCTTTTCCTCGGCACCGGCGGCGTGTCGATCTTCGGCCTGCAGATCGCGAAACTGTGCGGCGCGCGCGTAATCATCACCTCGTCGAGCGACGCCAAGCTCG
>JBFFXR010000013.1:0-30513 GCA_041569645.1 Gammaproteobacteria bacterium | reverse complement strand
GGCTGCTCATATCGCGTCGCCATCGTCAGCATGCACAAGCAATACCCCGGCCATGCCAAGCGCGTAATGATGGGGGTCTGGTCGTTTCTGCGCCAGTTCATGTACACCAAGTTCGTGATCGTCGTCGACGACGACATCGACGCGCGCCGCTGGGACGACGTCATCTGGGCGATCTCGACGCGGGTCGACCCGGCGCGCGATATCACGCTGATCGAAAATACGCCGATCGACTATCTCGATTTCGCCTCGCCGCAATCCGGTCTCGGTTCGAAGATGGGCCTCGATGCGACCAGCAAGGCCGGCGAGACCGGTCGCGAATGGGGCCGGCCGATCGAGCGCGCCGCCGAAATCGTCACCCGCATCGACGAAATCTGGGAGGATCTGGATCTCGACTAGGCCGTTTTGCACCGGCTTCGAAATTCAACGATAATTTCGCGCAATAACTAAAGACCGGCCGGGAGGTCACATGCGCTCGATCATGGTGTTGAATTCGAAGGGCGGCTCGGGCAAAAGCACCGTCGCCACCAATCTCGCCAGTTACTACGCCGCCGAGGGTTACAAGGTCCTGCTGGTCGACCTCGATCCGCAGGGCTCGAGCCTCGACTGGCTCGCGGCGCGGCCGAGCGGGCGCAGTACGATAACCGGGATCGATGGCTCGAGCGGCAATTTTCGCGTGCCGCGCAGTGCCGATTACGTCATCTACGATACTCCGGCCGCGGCGCACGGGCGCGAGCTCGCGGGCTATCTGCGGCGCCCGCAAAGTATCATCATCCCGGTGCTGCCGTCGCCGATCGACATGCGCGCGGCGACGCCGTTCATCCACACGGTGCTCGACAATGGCCGCGTCGCACGCAAGGAGGCCCGCGTCGCGTTGATCGCCAATCGCTGCCGCGAGTATTACAATATTTATCACCAGCTCGACGAGTACCTGCGCAAGGTACGCAAGGCGCCGTTCATCAGCGTGTTGCGCGAAACCCAGAATTACGTGCGGGCTGCCGAGCGCGGTCTCGGAATTTTCGAACTCGCCCCGTACATGGTGCGTCGCGATCTCGAGCAGTGGGACCCGATCATCCGCTGGCTCCACAGCAAACGCAGTCAACCGGTGTAGCGCTATCGGCGCGTCGATTTACTGCATCAAGCTCGAACCCGACGGCGTGAATTTCGACTGCGCCGCCGACGAGCCGGTGCTCGTCGCGGCGCACCGCGCCAATATCCTGATGCCCTATAGCTGCCGCGGCGGCCAGTGCGGCGCCTGCCGGGGACTGCTGTTGCGCGGCGAGGTCGCCTACCCGCAAGGCCGGCCACCGGCGCTCGCACCGGGCGATGCGCTTGCCGGCTATGCGTTGTTCTGCAGCGCGCGGCCATGCTCCGATCTGGTCATCGAGCGCGCACCGCCCGGATTCTAGGAATCATCCAGCGCGTATTCGATCGCGCGCGCGACGTGGATCGCGGTAGTGTCGTAGAGCGGCAGGTCGGTGTGTTCGGGACCGACGAGCATACCTATCTCGGTGCAGCCGAGAATCACGCCCTCGATGTCCTGCGCGCGCAGGCGGTCGATGATCGCGAGATAGACTTCGCGCGAATCGGGGTCGATCGTACCGAGGCACAATTCCTGGTAAATGATGTCGTGAACCATTTGCCGGTCGTGCAGCTCGGGCACGACGACGTCGATACCGAAACCGTCGACGATACGGTTGCGGTAAAAATCGAGTTCCATCGTAAACGCGGTACCGAGCAGGCCGACGCGGCGAACGCCGGCGCGCGCGAGCGCGTCGCCGGTCGCATCGGCAATGTGCAGCAACGGTATTCCGACTGCGGCCGCGACCGGGTCGGCAACGCGGTGCATCGTATTGGTCGCGATCACGAAGAAATCGGCGCCGCCGCGCTCCAGCCGTTGCGCGGCACGACACAGGATTTCGGCTGCAGCATCCCAGTCGCCGGCGTGCTGCAGCGCTTCGAGCGGCGCGAAGTCGAGGCTAGCGAGCATGATCTCGGCCGAATGCAGGCCACCGAGACGTTTCCGGATGCCTTCGTTCAGCAGGCGATAGTAAACCTGGGTGCTTTCCCAGCTCATGCCACCGATGATGCCAATTGTCTTCACGTCGCAATTCTCCCGGTCGATCCTGGGCTATAAGAATGGCATGCGCAGCTACGAATTCAGCCTCGAATTATCGGCGCCCCGCACCGAAACCATTTACCGCGGCGACGCGCGCTATATCGTCGTCGAGTCGGAACAGGGCCCGAAGCTGCAGTTGCCGGCCGGCAACTTCCGCGAATATGTCGATGCCGACGGCATCCACGGACGCTTTCGCGTGCACATCGACACCGCCAACCGGATCGTTTCGCTCGAACGCCTCTAGCCGGGCGCCCCTGGGCGGGCCCCTTAGGCGGACACTACTAACCCACCGCGCGCCGCCGCTGTGCCGCCTTGGCGGCAAGCTTGGCGGCCTTGCGCGCCGCACGGCTTGCGTTGGCATCGTCGCCGAAATGAGTTTCGCCGCGTTCTCGCGCGAGCCGTACCTGGCGCTCGCGCTCGCGCAGATTCTCGCGCGCCGCCGCGTCGCGGCTGCCGAAGCAGGCGGGGCAACTGACCCCGGCCTGGAAAAACTCGCTTTGCTTGTCCGCCTCGCTGATCGGCCGGCGACAGGCGTGGCACTGATCGTAGCTGCCGGCCTCGAGCGCGTGATTGACGCTAACCCGGTCGTCGAAGACGAAACACTCGCCGCGCCAGCGCGACTCGCTTGCGGGCACTTCCTCGAGGTAACGTAGTATTCCGCCGCGCAGTTGAAAGACTTCGTCGAAGCCGCGCTGGCGCAAATAGGCGGTGGCTTTTTCGCAGCGGATGCCGCCGGTGCAGAACATCGCGACCTTGCGCTGCCGGCGCGGATCGAGTTCGGCGTCGACATAAGCCGGAAAGTCGCGGAACGATTCGGTGTTCGGCTGCAGCGCGCCGGCGAAACTGCCGATTGCCGATTCGTAGGAATTACGTGTATCGATGACGGTCACGTCGGGATCGTCGACCAACGCGTTCCAGTCGGCCGGTTCGACGTAGCTACCCGCCGCCGCGGGGTCGACGCCGTCGACGCCGAGGGTCACGATTTCGCGCTTGAGCTTGACCCGCGCGCGGTGAAACGGCATCGCATCGGTATACGACCGCTTGCACTCGAGACCATCGAAGCGCGTATCCTCGAGTAGCCGCGCGAGCAGCGCGTCGATGCCGGCCGCGTCGCCGGCAACGGTACCGTTGATGCCCTCGGTTGCCAGCAGCAGCGTACCGCGCAGTCCGCGCGCGCGCATCAGGTCGAGCAGCGGCGCGCGCAACGCGGCCGGGTCGTCGAGTCGGACGAAGCGATACAGCGCGGCGACTACGATGGGCGGGTGCATGGGCTCGATCGCGGAGCGGCGGCTCGGTTTTGAAAAAGGGCGCGTATTTTAGCCGACCGGCGGGCCGGCGTCACCCCGCCCGCGGCGTCAGGCGTCCTTGCCAACGACCTCGATGTGGTGATCGATGAAATCGATCTGGTCGCCGGCGCGTATCTTCTTGCGCTTGCGCGTTTCGACCTCGCCGTTGACGCTGACCCGGCCTTCGGCGATCGCCTGCTTGGCTTCGCCGCCGCTGTCGGCAACGCCTTCGAACTTGAGAATTTTGTATAGTTCGACGAACTCGGACTCGAGCTCGGCGATGATTTTACGCGATTCGTCCATTGTCACTCGTCGAAATCGATATGCACATCGTCGGGATAGGGATGCCCCTTGCCGGTCTCGATGCACGACTTGATGCTCATCAGGAATACGCCCCACTTGGTGCAGCAATGGGCGAAGAAATCGTCGGCCTCGGCCCAGCCGCCGTGGCGAAAATTGACAATCGTCTGCCGGTTGTCCTCGACGAGATCGAAGTCGACCTCGGTTCCGGCCCAGGCCGGCGGCGTGTCGCCCCGGTGGCGCCAGCGCACGCGTCGGTCGGGGAGGAGTTCGACGACCTCGAAGTCCGGACCCGCGCCGTCGAAGCGAAACTCGATGATCGAACCGACCTCGCCGGCGCCGCGGGTATCGGTGGTCCACCACTTCGCAAGGCCGGCATCGGTGGTCAGTAACGGGTAGATTTCGGCCGCGTTTCCCTTGATTCCGACGCGGTGCTTGATTTCCGCCATGGCGGCTAGTTTAAACGTTTTGATGACATTGGGAATAGACTTGGCCAGAATTAAGTTTCGAATTGTCACGGGTGCAGCATGATCCAGTGGTTCCCAGGCCATATGCACAAGGCGCGCAAGGAATTCGCCAGAATTCTGCCGCAGGTCGACCTCGTCATCGAGGTGCTCGACGCGCGTCTGCCCGGCTCGAGCGAGAATCCGCTGCTCGCTCGTCTGCGCCGCGACAAACCGTGCCTCAAGCTGCTCAACAAGAGCGACCTCGCCGATCCCGAGCGTCTCGCCGAGTGGCGCGCGCATCTCGACGCGCAGGGTGGAATCCGCAGCCTGGCCTGCAGTCTACGCGACGAAAGTATCCGCGAATTGCCAGCGCGCTGCCGTGATCTGTTACCGACGCGCGCCAACCGGTCGCCGGTGATGCACGCGCTGATCGCCGGAATTCCGAACGTCGGCAAGTCGACCTTGATCAATCGCCTCGCCGGACGCAAGGTTGCCAGGACCGGCGGCGAGGCCGCGCTGACGCGCCTGCAGCAGCGCATCGAGATCTCGTCCGAACTAATTTTGATCGATACGCCGGGGATGCTGTGGCCGAACATCGACGTCGAGGCCAGCGGCTACCGGCTTGCGGCGAGCGGGGCGATTCGGGATACTGCGCTCGATCTGCAAGCGGTCGCAAGCTTCGTCGCCGAGTTTCTCGCGCGCGAGTATCCGGCACGTCTTGGCGAACGCTACGGGATCGAAACCCGGGCGAACGAAATCGAGATTCTTGAAGCGATAGGCCGGCGGCGCGGTTGCATCGTCGCCGGCGGGCGCGTGGATCTGGAAAAGGCATCCCGCCTGTTAATCGCCGAGCTGCGCGCGGGCGAGCTCGGCCCGATATGCTTCGAGACGCCGGCCGGGCTCGCCGCCGAGCGCGAGCAGGCCGCCGTCGAGCGGCAACGGCGCGACGAGGCGCGCGCGGCGCGGCGCGCGCAGCGAGCAAAATCATGACGCGGAGGGCGCGATGATCATTCGCCGCGCGCTCGGGCAGGATGCCGCCGAGCTCACCGAATTCAACTCCAGCATGGCGCGCGAGACCGAGGGCGTCGAGTTGATTCCGGAGGTGATCGCGGCCGGCGTGCGCGGTATGATCGACCATCCCGAACGCGGCTTTTATCTCGTCGTCGAGCTCGACAACGGCATTCAGGCGTCGCTGATGGTGACTTACGAGTGGAGCGACTGGCGCAACGGCATGTTCTGGTGGATCCAGAGCGTCTACGTGCGTCCCGAGTATCGCCGCCAGGGGCTTTATCGCGAACTCTACACGCACGTCAAGGAACTGGCCGAGCAGGAGGAGGCGGTGTGCGGCTACCGTCTCTACGTCGAGCGCGACAACGCTGCCGCGCAACAGACCTATCGCCGCCTCGGCATGCAGGAAACCGACTACAAGATTTTCGAGGAATTGACTCCGGGGCTCAAATACCGTCGCTAGCGACTCACCTTGCGCGTCGCGGCGGCGCGTAATATAGTCACGCTTCCTCAACGGGGTGCAGATTGCTGAGAGGCGTCGCCGGACGCCAACCCGATGAACCTGATCCAGTTAGCACTGGCGTAGGGATGTGAGCGAATCCCCGTTCTGCCCCATCCCGCCGCCGCGACTATCGCCAAGAGGGGCACCAGCAATGCTAGTCGTAATCCGAAATCTGGCCCTAATGAGCGCGGTCTTCCTGACTGCGCCCGCAGTCGCCGCCAAGCCCGATCTCGTCGTCTACACCTACGACTCGTTCGTCAGCGATTGGGGTCCGGGGCCGCAGGTCGAAACCGCCTTCGAGGCGCGCTGCGGTTGTGACCTCGAATTCGTCGGTCTCGAGGACGGTGTGTCGATGCTCAATCGGCTCAGGCTCGAGGGCAGCAATACCCGCGCCGATCTGTTGCTCGGCATCGACACCAACCTGACCGCCGAGGCACGCGCGACCGGCCTGTTCGTGCCGCATGGCCTCGCGATGAAAGACTCGGCCTTGCCGCAGCCGTGGACGGACGACCTGTTTCTGCCCTACGACTATGGATACTTCGCGTTCGTCTACAATCGCGAACGCGTCAAAAGTCCCCCGGCGAGCCTGCGGCAACTGGTCGAGGATGAGCGGGGGCCAACGCTGCTGCTGCAGGATCCGCGCACGTCGACGCCGGGACTCGGACTGCTGTTGTGGCTCCGCAAGGTCTACGGCGACCGGGCGGGCGAGGCCTGGGCGAAGCTCGCGCCGCGCGTCGTCACCGTCAGCAAGGGCTGGAGCGAGGCCTACGGCCTGTTCCTGAAGGGCGAGGCCGACATGGTGCTGAGCTATACGACTTCACCGGCCTATCACCTGATGGCCGAGCAGGATGAGCGTTTCGCCGCGGCGCGCTTCGCCGAGGGACACTACCAGCAAATCGAGGTCGCCGGCATCGTCGCGAGCAGCGAAAAGCGGGTACTGGCGCGCGAATTTCTCGAATTCATGCTCAGCGAGGAATTCCAGCGCATCATCCCGACGACCAACTGGATGTACCCGGCGGCCTTGCCGCGCGCGCAATTGCCGGCCGAGTTCGGCCGCCTGATCGACCCGTCGCCGGCCTTGCTGTTCGCCGATGAAGTGGTCGCGGCGCAGCGCCAGAACTGGATCGACGAGTGGCTCGAAGCCATGTCCCGCTGACGGCAGCGGTACGATGATCCCGCGGGCCCGCAGCGCCTACCCGGTGCTCGCGCTGCTCGCGCTGGCGGTCGGCGCGCCGCTCGTTGGCCTGTTCGGGCTCGGTACCGACATCGGCGGGCGGTCGGCCGACTGGGCGGTCTGGCAAAGCGCCTACATTCGCAACGCCTTCTGGTTCAGCCTCTACCAGGCCGGCTTGTCGACTCTGCTCGCGGTACTGCCGGCGATACCGATCGCGCGCGCCTTCGCCTATCACCCCGATTTCCCGCTCCGCGACCCGCTGTTGCGCCTGTTCGGCGTACCGCTGGTGGTGCCGTCGATCGTCGCCGTGCTCGGCGTGGTATCGGTCTATGGCAGCGACGGCTGGCTGCCGCTCGGCCGCTCGTTGTACGGCCTGAACGGCATCCTGATCGCGCACGTATTCTTCAATTTGCCGCTCGCGGTGCGGCTGTTGTTACCGCTGTGGGAAGCGATTCCGTCGCCTCACTGGCAGCTCGGTGAGCAGCTCGGCTTCGATGGCTGGCAGCGATTCCGTCATCTCGAATGGCCGGCGCTGCGCGAGGGCTTGCCGGGCGTAATGCTGCTGGTTTTCATGCTCTGCCTGACGAGCTTCGCGGTGGTGCTGACGCTCGGTGGCGGGCCGCGCAGCACGACGCTCGAGGTCGCGATCTACCAATCGCTGCGCTTCGATTTCGCGCCGCTGCGCGCGGTCGTGCTGGCACTGCTGCAGCTCGGCCTGTGCTTGCTGGTGGCGGTCATCACGCTGCGCCTGCAACGCTTGCCCGAGGTCGAGCCCGGACTCGCGGTCCACGCGACATCGGCCATGCCGCGGAGCAGCCGCTTGTGGCTGCTGGCCGTCGCACTCGCCGCTATCTACGTCGCGCTGCCGCTGGTATCGCTGGCGCTCGATGCCGTCCGCGGACCGGTCGCGGCGGTGTTGGCGAGCGCCGCGGTGTGGCGTTCGGCGCTGTACTCGCTCGCAATCGGCCTCTCCGCCGCGGCGCTGGCGACACTGGTCGGCTACGCGCTGCTGCGCACCAGTAGCGATCTCGCGCGGCGCGGCAGCGAAGGTCGCGCGCGGACTATCGAAACCGCGGCGTCGATCATCTATGTCGTGCCACCGCTGGTGCTCGGTACCGGGCTGTTCGTGCTATTGTCGCCGCATGTCGACGTCTTCAACTGGGTGTTCCCGATCGTGATCGGGATCAACACGCTGATGGGTCTGCCGTTCGTGATTCGTACGCTCGGGCCGGCGTTACGCCAGCACCGGGCGCGCCACGACTTGCTGTGCGCGAGTCTCGATCTCGCCGGCTGGCGCCGCTGGCGGCGTGTCGACTGGCCGCTGCTGCGGCACGCCTTCGGTCTGTCGGCGGCGCTGGTCGCGACGCTCGCGCTCGGCGACCTCGGCGTTATCGCGTTGTTCGGCACGCCGCAAACGACGACGCTGCCGCTGCTGCTCTACCAGCAGCTCGGGGCTTACCGGGTCGGCGAGGCCGCGGTCACCGCCGCGTTGCTGCTGATCCTGTGCCTGGCGCTGTTCTGGCTGCTCGAGCGCGGCCTCGGCGGGCGTCGCGATGCTTGAAATCGATGCCCTCGAATTCGCCTATGGCGAGGAGTCGATGTGCTTCGAACTCGACGTCGCCGCCGGCGAAGTGTTGTCGCTGATCGGCCCGAGCGGCGCCGGCAAGTCGACATTGCTGCATCTGATTGCGGGTTTCCTCGAGCCGCGCGCCGGCACCATCCGGGTTGCCGGCGACTCGATCGACGGCTTGCCGCCGGCGCGACGGCCGGTGACGATCGTGTTCCAGCAGCACAACCTGTTCCCGCATCTCGATCTCCATACCAACGTCGCGCTCGGCATCGATCCGTCGCTGGCGCTGGATGCGACGCAATCCGCGGCGGTCGCCGCGGCCTTCGCGCGCGTCGGGCTCGACGGACTCGAGCGGCGCAAGCCCGGCGAGGTGTCGGGCGGTCAGCGCCAACGTGCGGCGCTCGCGCGGGTACTGGTGCGCGAACGCAAGGTCCTGCTGCTCGACGAAGCTTTCGCCGCGCTCGGTCCTGCGCAGCGCGAGGAATTGCTCGAGCTGGTCGCCGGCCTGGTGCGCGAGCGCGCGATGGCGGCGCTGCTCGTCAGTCATCAACCGCGCGACGCGCTGCTGGTATCGGCGCGCTGCGCCTACCTGGACCGCGGCCGTATCGCGCGGGTCGCACCGACCCGCGAACTGCTCGACGATCGCGACGACCCGGCGCTGCGCGCCTACCTGGGGTCGCAATGAAGGACCTCGAAGACCTCTTCGCGCAGATCCCGCAGCTTGCCGGGCGGCGTCCCGCGGATTTCGAAATTACGCGCCTGGTCGGTTATACCAATAACTCCTGGCGTCTGCGCAGCACCGACGGCGACTGGATCCTGCGCGTGCCGCGCGCCAATACCAACAGGTTCATCGACCGGGACGCCGAACGTCACAACCACGCGATCGCGGTCGAGCTCGGCCTCGCGCCGGAAGTCCGCTGGGATGATGGCAACGGGACGACGCTGACCGCGACGCTGGCCGAAGCACGCGACCTGCGCCCTGCGGATCTCGCCGACTCGAAAATCCGCGGCCGCGTGGTCGGCACGCTGCAACGCCTGCACCGCAGCGGTCGCAGGTTTCGGGGCGGCGTCGATCTCGGCGCGCTGTTCGGGCGTTTCATCGCAGGTATGCCGGCGGCGCAGCGAGCGCCTTTCGAACCGCGTCTCGAGCAAGCCGAATGGGTACTCGGGCGGCTCGAGACGGCCGATGCCGACGCGGTGCCGTCGCACAACGATCCGGTGCTCGAAAACCTGCAGCTCGACGGCGACCGGATCTGGCTGATCGACTGGGAATACTCGGCCCCGGCATCGCCCTACTGGGATCTCGCAACGCTCGCCAACGCCGCCGATTTCGACTATGCGCAAAGCCGCGAGTTGCTGCAGGAATATAGCGCCGGCGGCGCGCCGCTCGACGAATCGATCCTGTTCGACTATCGCGGCTTGCTGCGGCTGCTGGCCGATCTGTGGATGGCCAGCTTCGCGCGTGACGACGACGATGCTGACCCATAGCGCGAGCCTCTACGTCGCATCGGTGCTGATCTGGGGCTCGACCTGGTTCGCGATCAAGTTCCAGCTCGGCGTGGTCGCGCCGGAGATTTCGCTGGTCTACCGCTTCGCGCTGGCGGCGGCGATCCTGCTGGCATTTTGCGTCGCAAGCGGGCGTTCGCTGCGATACGACGCGCGGCAGCACGGATTCATCGCGCTGCAGGGCCTGTTCCTGTTTTCGAGCAACTACCTGATCTTTTACTACGCCACCGCGCTGCTGACCTCGGGCATCGTCGCGCTGCTGTTCTCGACCGTGATCCTGATGAACATCGTCAACGGCGCGCTGTTGCTGCGCGCACCGGTCGACGGGCGGGTCATCGCCGGCGCGCTGACCGGCATCGTCGGCATCGCCGCGATCTTCTGGTCCGAGGTCACCGCGGTGGACGCCGGCGCCGGCACCTGGCGCGGGCTGTGGATGTGCCTGGTCGCGACCTACCTCGCGTCGATCGGCAATATCCTGTCGGCGCGCAACCAGAAACAGGGCATTCCGGTGGTGCAGACCAACGCCTGGGGAATGGCTTACGGCGCGCTGATTCTGCTCGGCTTCGCGTTGGCGCGCGATCTGCCGTTCGACTGGGACCCGGCGCCGGCATATGGCATCTCGCTGTTCTACCTCGCGGTATTCGGCTCGGTGCTCGCGTTCGGCAGCTACCTGACGCTGATCGGCCGTATCGGCGCCGACCGCGCGGCCTACGCCGCGGTACTCTTCCCGGTCATCGCGCTCGGCATCTCGACGCTGTTCGAAAACTACCAGTGGACCGGCCGCGCGATCTTCGGCTTCGCCCTCGTGCTGGTCGGCAACTACATCGTCCTGACCAAATCCCGCAAACCCGTCGTCGCCCCCCGTCATCCCCAATAATTTTTACTCAGAATAAAAACTCGGAGAATTTACTCTGAGTAAAAATTGCGCCGGCCTGAAGTTGCGGGTCAGGCGTGGGCGAGGGGGTCGCCGAGCAGGTTGGAGACGTTGGGGACTTGCTCGAGTGCCCAGCTCAGCTGGTCGCGCAGCGCCGACGACAGGTCGCCCGGCGCGACCCGGTTGGACGGCGGGATGCCGGCTTCGATATCGACCAGTTGTTGTTGCAGGATCGCGTTGAACAAAATGCGATGCGCCTCGCTGACGTTTTCGAGCGTCGTCTGCATATTGGCTATCAGCGGCATGAGCGCGGCGTAGCGCGCCGGCGTCGACGACACGCGAACCCCGTGCTTGATCGCAAGCACGCGCGCGGTCGAGAACAGCGGCATGATGCCGCCCATCTTCAGGTCCATGCGCCCGTCGGTGAGCTTGAAGCGGCCGAACAGGCCGAGCGGCGGCCCGTTCTTGGCCGCGTTGATCGACATCAGCTGCAGGAACTGGCCCGCCTGCGCGCCGACCGCGAAGGCGTGGTCGAGCACTACTCCCGCCAGCCGCGCATCGCCGTGCACACAGGTCGAGTCGAAGAAAATGTCACAGTTCAGAATGTCCTCGGGCGACTTGCGCCGAATCCAGGTTTCGACGAGCGCCTGCCAGTTGGCGCGCGAGTGCCGCCAGTCGGGATTGCTCGCCATGATGCCGCCCTTGCAATAGGGTACGCCGGCGGCATCGAGCATGTCGGCGACGCGCGAACCCAGTTCACCGAAGTATCGGTCCACGGCGCCATCCGGCTCGCCGTCGGCGAACACGATGGCGTTGTCCTGATCCATCGCCAGCAGGCTTTCGCCCCGGCCGCCGGAGCCGAGCACGAGCATCGCGTAGGGGCAGGGCGGCGGCGAATCCATCTCGCGTTCGGCGAGTACGCAGGCGCGCCGCGTCAGCGCGCACAGTTCGCGCGAAATCACCGCGGCGACGTCGCGCGCGTCGACGTCCTCGGCGACCAGCGCCTTGGCGACCAGTACGATATTGCCCCAGACCTCGGCCATTTGCCCGGCCGATTCGGCCGCGTCGATGTCGTCGCCGAGCAGCACCGCATCGTCGGCGCGTTGGCGCAGCAGGTCGCGCGCCGACAGCGCGCCAACGAGCTCTCCGTCGGCGCCGTGCACGCCGAGGTGGCGCACGTGGAGGCGGCGCATGCGCGCGATCGCGCGATAGACAAAGGCATCTTCGGGCAGGCTTTCCAGCGGGTAGACCGCGATGTCGCGCAGGCGGCGTTCGAACGCCGCCTCGCCTTCGCGGTGTAACTGGCGCAGCAGGTCGCGCTCGGTGACGATGCCATAAGCGCCGCTGTCGTCGCGCGGTTCGACATACAGCGAGCTGACCTTTGCGTCGATCAGCATCGCCAGCGTCTCGCGCAGACTCAGATTCGGCGCGACGACCAGCGGCGGACTGGACATCAACTCGCGCAACCGGTGGCGATACGGAAAGCTGTCGATCCGCGCGAGCGCCTCGCGCCGGCGGCGCGCGGCCTGCGGGTCAAGCCAGCCGATGCGGGCTTCCTGAGCGCTGGTTTCGGCGAAGCGTTCGCAGGCGCGTTCGGCCTCGGCCAGCGTGCGAATACCGGCCTCGCGCAGGCGCGGAATCAGTTCGACGAAGACCTTCGCGGTGGTGATCGCATCGCCGAGCGCGGTATGCCGCGCGGTGATTTCGACGCCGAGCCAGCTGGCGATCGTATCGAGCGAGAAATCGGGCAGGTTGGGTTTGAGCAGGTTGACGAGAAAGCGCACGTCGAGACAGCGCGGCGGCGTCCAGTCGAGCCCGGCAATCGACTTCTCGCGCTTGAGCATTGCCAGGTCGAAGCCGCTCGCGTAGCCGATCAGCACCGCGTCGCGGCGCCAGTTATCGAAATCGACAACGACCTCGGCGAACTTGCGCGCGCCGGCGACGTCGGCGTCGCCAATGCCGTGGATCGCGCGACTCTCGTCGGGAATCGGTACGCCGGGATCGATCAGTTCATCGAAATGGCGCTCGCGATCGACCTTGCCGTGCACGACGCGCACCGCGCCGAGCTGGATCATGCGTGCCTTGCTCGTATCCAGGCCGGTGGTCTCGCTGTCGAACGCGACCGCGTCGAGTGATAGCAGCGGCACCGAGGCCGGGTTGTGCGAAGTCACGTCAACGTCCCCCGGATACGTCGATGAAACTGCCGGTGGTATACGACGACGCGTCCGACAGCAACCACAGGATCGCCTCGGCGACCTCGACCGGCAGGCCGCCACGCTGCATCGGCACTTGCGCCTTCAACCGGTCGACGCGGCCGGCCTCGCCGCCGTCGGCGTGGATGTCGGTATAGATCAGACCCGGCTTGACCGCGTTGACGCGAATGCCCTGATCGCCGACTTCCTTGGCCAGGCCAATTGTCATCGCGTCGACCGCGGCCTTGGCGGCGGCGTAGTCGACGTACTCGTGCGGTGCGCCGAGATCGGCGGCGCGCGACGAGACGTTGACGATCGCGCCGCCTTCGCCGCCGTTGCGCGTCGACATGCGCCTGACCGCTCCGCGGGCGCACAAGAAAGCGCCGACGACATTGACGTCGAGGATCCGCCGCCAGCGCGCGGGCTCCATGTCGACCAGGTCGCTTTGCGGCTCGAGCACGCCGGCGTTGTTGACCAGTCCGTCGAGCCGGCCGAACTCGGCGTCGATCGCGGCGAACAGCGCCTCGACCTGACCTTCGTCGGCAACCTCGGCCTGTTGCACGAGCACGCGCTGGCCGAGCGAGCGCACGCTGTCGGCAACCGCCTCGACCGCTTTTGCGTCGCGGCGGAAATTGAGGCACAGCGAGTAACCGCGGCTCGCCGCGAGGCGCGCCGTTTCGGCGCCGATACCGCGCCCGGCGCCGGTGATCAGGATGACTTTGGACATGTCGGGCCCTCCGGGCGCGATTGTAAACGATCGGCAACGCCGGTGAACCGGCCGCGGGCGCCGCGCTTGACCCGGGTCAGGCGCGATCGATCAGTCGGATTTGAGTTTACGGCGGAGGATTTCGTTGACCTGCGCCGGATTGGCCTTGCCCTGCGATTGCTTCATGACCTGGCCGACGAAGAAACCGAGAACCTTGTCCTTGCCGGCGCGAAACTGTTCGACCTGCGCCGGATTGGCGGCGATGACCTCGTCGATCAGCGCCTCGATCGCGCCGCTGTCGGTAATCTGCTGCAGACCGCGCGCGGCGATGATCTCGTCGGGCATGCCTTCTCCTTGCCAACACCCCTCGAAGACTTCTTTCGCGAGCTTGCCCGACAGCGTGCCGTCGGCGATGCGCGCGACCAGTTGCGCCAGCGCCGACGGCGCGATCGGCGAGTCGCCGATATCGAGGCCGGCCTTGTTGAGCGCACCGGCGAGGTCGCCGAGCACCCAGTTGGCGAGCTGGGTCGCCTCGCCCGGCGCGGCCTCGAGCGCGGCCTCGAAATAGGCCGCGGTATCGCGGTTCGCCGTCAGTACGTCGGCGTTGTAATCGGACAGGCCGAGTTCGTCGATGTAGCGTTGTCGCTTGGCCTCGGGCAATTCCGGCAGCGACGCGCGCACGCGAGCGAGATCGTCAGCGCTGACCGCCACTGGCAGCAGGTCGGGGTCGGGAAAGTAGCGATAGTCGTTGGCTTCTTCCTTGCTGCGCATCGAGCGCGTCTCGTCGCGCTCGGCATCGTAGAGCCGCGTTTCCTGCGCGACTTCGCCGCCGTCCTCGAGCAGCTCGATCTGGCGCACGATCTCGAAGCGGATCGCGCGCTCGAGGAAGCGGAACGAGTTGATGTTCTTGAGCTCGGTGCGCGTGCCGAGCGCGGCATCGCCGCGGCGTCGCACCGACACGTTGGCGTCGCAGCGAAACGAGCCTTCCTGCATGTTGCCGTCGCAAATCTCGAGGTAGCGCACCAGCGAGTGAATCTGGCGCGCGTAGGCTACCGCCTCGTCGGCGCCACGCATATCGGGCTCCGAGACGATCTCCAGCAGCGGCGTGCCGGCTCGGTTCAGGTCGATGCCGGATTGTTCCGGGAACAGGTCATGGATCGACTTGCCGGCGTCTTCCTCGAGGTGCGCGCGGGTGATGCCGATCTGCTTGCGCGAGCCGTCGGCGGTGGTGATGAAGACCTGACCGCGGCCGACGATCGGCAACTCGTATTGCGAAATCTGGTAGCCCTTGGGCAAATCCGGATAAAAGTAATTCTTGCGAGCGAATACCGAGCGTTCGCCGATCTCGGCGTCGATCGCGACACCGAAGCGCAGCGCCATCTCGACCGCCGCGCGATTCAAAACCGGCAGCACGCCGGGCAGGCCGAGATCGACCGCGCAGGCCTGGGTGTTGGGTGCGGCGCCGAACGCCGTCGACGCGCCGGAAAAGATCTTGCTCGCGGTCGCGAGCTGGGCGTGAATCTCGAGGCCGATGACGCTTTCCCAGTCGCTCACTGCCTGGGCTCCCGCAAGTGCCAGTCGGTGGCCTGCTGAAATGCGTGCGCCGCGGCCAGGATGCCACTCTCGGCAAAATAGTTACCGATCAGCTGCAGGCCGACCGGCAGGCCGTCGACGAAGCCGGCCGGCAGTGACAACCCGGGGAGGCCGGCGAGGTTCAGCGAAATCGTGTAGATGTCCTGCAGGTACATGCTGACCGGGTCTTCGGTCTTGGCCCCGAGTTCGAAGGCGACCTCGGGTGTGGTCGGACCGAGGATCAGATCGACATCGGCGAGCGCCTGCTGGAAATCGTTCTTGATCAGCCGCCGCAGCTGTTGCGCCTTGAGGTAGTAGGCATCGTAATAACCGGCCGACAAAGCGTAGGTGCCAATCATGATACGGCGCTTGACCTCGGCGCCGAAGCCCTCGCCGCGCGAGCGTTTGTAGAGATCCTCGAGATCGACCGGGTCGGCGCTGCGGTGGCCGAAGCGCACGCCGTCGAAGCGCGACAGGTTCGACGAACATTCGGCCATCGCGATGACATAATAGGTCGGAATCGACAAGCCGGTGTTCGGCAGCGAGACTTCCCTGATCTCGGCGCCGAGCCGGCGGAACTCGTCGACCGCGGCGTCGATGACCTCGGCGACGCGAGGATCCAGTCCGTCGGCGAAGTACTCGCGCGGCAGGCCGATTTTAATGCCTTTGACGCCGCGCTCGAGATCGGCGGCGTAATCCGGCACCGGCTGTTCGGCCGACGTCGAATCGCGCGGATCGAATCCCGCCATCGCGCCGAGCATCAGCGCACAGTCGCGCGCACTCCGGGCGAACGGCCCGCCCTGGTCGAGGCTCGACGCATAGGCGATCATGCCGTAGCGCGACACCCGCCCGTAGGTCGGCTTGATGCCGGTTACGCCGCACAGCGCCGCCGGCTGGCGGATCGAGCCGCCGGTGTCGGTGCCCGTCGCCGCCGGCGCCAGGTCTGCCGCAACCGCAACCGCCGAGCCGCCCGAAGACCCGCCGGGCACCCGCTCGGGATTCCACGGATTCCTTACGCTGCCGTAGTGCGAGTTCTCGTTCGACGAGCCCATCGCGAACTCGTCCATGTTGGTCTTGCCGAGCATCACCGCGCCGGCCGCGCGCAGTTTTTCGACCACGGTCGCGTCGTAGGGCGCGACGAAGTTGTCGAGCATGCGCGAGCCGCAGGAAGTGCGCACGCCGTCGGTACAGAAAAGATCCTTGTGCGCGAGCGGCACGCCGGTGAGCGGCCCGGCTTCGCCGGCGGCAATGCGCGCATCGGCCGCTTCGGCCTGCGCCAGCGCGACTTCGGGCGTGAGCGTGATGAAGCAGTTGAGCGCCGGGTTGGCGGCTTCGATGCGCGCGAGGTAGTCGCGGGTGATCTCGACGCTGGTAAATTCGCCGCTGTCGAGCCCGGCGCGGATCTCGCCGACTCCGCGAGCGCTCATTCGATCACCTTGGGCACGCGGTAAAAGCCATCGGCGACGTCCGGCGCGATCGCCTGAAACTTGTCGCGCTGGTCAGCCTCGGTGACCGCGTCGTCGCGCAGACGCTGCTCGGCGTCGAGCGGATTCGCGAGCGGCTCGACCGCGCTCGTGTCGACTTGCTGCATTTGCGCGACGAGATCGAGTATGCTGCTCAGGTCGGCCGCGTAGCGCTCGATTTCGGCGTCGTCGAGGTGCAGTCGCGCGAGCTGCGCGATGTTGCGTACGTCGTCGCTTTTGAGGGCCATTCGAAGAAAATTCGGGTCCGCGTTGACAAAGCCAGCAAACTTACCACAAATTCACCAGATGTATAAGCAAAAGACTGATTTGTAAAGATTTCTGCCTTGTTAAAATGAGATCGCGTAGCTATAGTACGCTCGACTTGCGCCATTTGGGCGCAAAGGCTTTGGAATCTTTGCTGAAGCACCGCTTCATCTAACACGACGGGTTAACAAAAACAGCATGTTTGGCGCCATTCGCGGCCTGCTATCCAATGATTTGTCGATCGATCTGGGTACGGCCAATACGCTTATTTATTCCCGTGGCCAGGGGATCGTTCTGAACGAGCCCTCGGTGGTGGCGATTCGTCAGGATCGCGGGCCCGGTGGACCGAAATCGATCGAGGCCGTCGGCACCGACGCGAAGAAGATGCTCGGGCGCACCCCCGAAAACATCACCGCCAAGCGGCCGATGAAGGACGGCGTCATTGCCGACTTCACCTACACCGAAAAGATGCTCCAGCATTTCATCCGCAAGGTGCACGAAAACCAGTTCATGCGGCCGAGCCCGCGGGTGCTGATTTGCGTGCCCTGTGGCGCGACCCAGGTCGAGCGACGCGCGATTCGCGAATCGGCGCTCGGCGCCGGCGCGCGCAAGGTCTACCTGATCGAGGAGCCGATGGCGGCGGCGATCGGCGCCGGCATGCCGGTCGACGAGGCGCAGGGCTCGATGGTGCTCGACATCGGCGGCGGCACCTCGGAAGTCGCGGTCATGTCGTTGAACGGCATCGTCTACTCGGCGTCGGTGCGCATCGGCGGCGACCGCTTCGACGAGGCGATCATCAACTATGTGCGCCGCAACTACGGCATCCTGATCGGCGAGGCCACCGCCGAGAAGATCAAGGTGCAAATCGCCGCGGCCTACCCGGGCAAGGACTTGCTCGAGATGGAGGTCAAGGGTCGCAACCTGTCCGAAGGCGTGCCGCGCAGTTTCACGCTGAACAGCAACGAGATTCTCGAGGCCTTGCAGGATCCGCTCTACGGCATCATCTCGGCGGTCAAGAACGCGCTCGAGCAGACCCCGCCGGAACTCGGTTCGGATATCGCCGAGCGCGGCATCGTGCTGACCGGTGGCGGCGCGCTGCTGCGCGACCTCGATCGGCTGATCATGGAAGAGACCGGCCTGCCGGTCATCATCGCCGAAGATCCGCTGACCTGCGTCGCCCGCGGCGGCGGCCGCGTACTCGAAATGATCGACGAACACGGGCTCGACTTCCTCGCCGTAGAGTAATACCGCGATCCAACCCCCTGCATGAATATCGTTATCCAGGCACGCGGCGCAACCCTGCAAGCCCTGTTCCTGGTCATCCTGTGCGTCGCGATGATGGTCGTCGACCATCGCTTCCACCATCTCGAAATCGTGCGCGCCAACGTATCGCTGGCGCTGTCGCCGTTACGCTATCTCGTCAGCCTGCCGGCGATTGCCGGCAGCTGGGCCGGCGAGTGGTTTACGTCGCATACCGAGCTGCTGGAGGAAAATTCGGCGCTGCGCGCCGAGAGCCGGATTCTGAACGCGCGCCTGCAAAAGCTCGAAATCCTCGCCGAGGAAAACGCGCGCTTGCGCCGGTTGCTCGGCTCGTCGCGCAAGATCGCCGACGACGTAATCGTCGCCGAACTGTTGTCGGTCGACCAGAATCCCTACCGCCAGCTGATCGAGATCAATCGCGGCAGTGGCGACGGGATCGAAATCGGCTACGCGGTGATCGACGATTTCGGCGTCATGGGGCAAATCATTCACGTCAACGCGCAATCGGCGACGACCATGCTGATCTCGGATCCGGATCACGCGACGCCGGTGCAGTTCGTCCGTAGCGGCACGCGCTCGGTAGCTTTCGGCCGCGGCTCGACCACCCAGCTCGAGTTGCGCTACCTGCCGGCGACGGCCGATATCATGATCGGCGACGAACTCGTGACCTCGGGCCTCGGCGGTCGCTTCCCGGCCGACTACCCGGTGGCCAAGGTCATCGCGATCACCGAGGATCGCGTACACGGTTTCGTCACGGTAATCGCCGAACCCAAGGCCCGCCTCGATTCCAGCCGCGAAGTACTGGTCATCAAACCCCGCGATTGAACGCGCGTGTCCCGGCTCCGCTATCTCGTCATTTTCCTGAGCCTGCTCGTGGCCGTGGTTCTGGCGATCATACCGCTGCCGGAATGGGCGCAGCTCTACCGGCCGGACTGGGCTGCGCTGGTACTGATCTACTGGAGCATGGCGTTGCCCAAGCACGTCGGCCTGTGGTTCGCGTTCTTCACCGGGATCATTCTCGACGTATCGCAGGGTACGCTGCTCGGCCAGCACACGCTGGCGCTGGTCGTGATTATCTTTATCAACATGAATTTCTACCAGCGCATCCGCGTGCTCGCCCTCGCGCAGCAGTCGATTTACGTTTTCGCGCTGCTGCTGATCGACCAGGTGCTGGTGGCCTGGGTCGAGGGCATCATGGGCCGGCCGACGCCGCTGCTGGCGTTCTTCGGCGCGCCGTTCATCGGCATGCTGATCTGGCCCTGGGTATTCGTCGTGCTGCGCGATATCCGGCGCAAGGCGATGTTGAGTGATCGCGCGTGAGTGGCGGCCGCGACTTCGAATTCATCGATGACCGGGAAGCGCTCGAGCGTGCCTGCGCCGGGCTGGCCGGCGACGGGGTTTGCGCGGTCGACACCGAGTTCATGCGCGAGAGCACCTATTACCCGCAACTCGCGCTGATCCAGCTGGCGTCGGATTCACGCCTGGTCTGTGTCGATCCGCTGGCGATCGACGATCTCGCGCCGCTGGCCGCGCTGTTCGCCGACTCGAAAGTCGTCAAGGTGTTTCACTCGCCGTCGCAGGATCTCGAAATTCTCTACCAGAAATTCGCCGCGGTGCCGGCGCCGGTTTTCGATACCCAGCTCGCCGCGGCGGTGCTCGGCTACAACCACCAGGTTTCTTACGCCGACCTGGTGCGCGACGTGCTCGGCGTGTCGCTGGAGAAAAAGCATACCCGCGCCGACTGGACGCGGCGGCCGCTGTCGGCCGACGAGCTCGACTACGCGATGGACGACGTACGTTACCTGCTGCCGATGTATACCGAGATGCGCACGCGGCTCGAGACCGGCGGCCGCCTCGCGTGGATCGAAAAAGACCTCGCCGATCTCGCGCGCGCGGAAAACTACGCGGTCGACCTCGATCATCTTTGGCAGCGCCTGAAGGGCGTGCAAAAGCTCAAGGGCGAAAAACTTTGGATTGCCAGCGAGCTGTGCCGCTGGCGCGAACAGATCGCGCAGCGGCAGAACCGGCCGCGCCGCTGGATCGTCAAGGACGAGGCGCTGGTCGAAATCGCGCGGCGCAAGCCCGCCGACACGGCGGCGCTCGCGCAGGTTCCGGACCTGCCCGACAAGACCGCCCGACGTTACGGCGACGAGCTGCTGCGTATCGTGCGCGCGGCGGTAAAAGTCGATTCACGGGATTACCCGCGCCACGACAAGGCGCTGCGGCTCGACGACGCCGAGCTTGCGCTCGGCGATTGCCTGATGGGACTGTGCCGGGCGATCGCCGCCGACAACGGCGTCGCGCTGGCGACGCTCGCGACGCGCAAGGACATCGACAAGTTGATCGTCAATCGCCGCTCGAGCCGGCTGCTGCAAGGCTGGCGTTTCGCGATGGCCGGCGAACAGCTGCTCGCCTTCATGCATGGCCAGGCACGAATCGGCGTCGCCGACGGCGGGATCGAGCTCGAGCCGGTCGACGCCGGCGACGAGGCGCCGGATCGCTAGTTCGGCGCGCCGGACGGCTTGCGTTTTACTGCACCAGAATATTCGAGAACAGGACTTCGGAGATATTCGCGTCGTCGGACAATTCGGCGATCAGTTGCTTGACTTCCGTGGTGACCTGCTGGCGGATTTCCTCACGCGTCGCGGGTGACTTGATGTCGCCGGTTTTGCGCTCTGACAGCAGCATGATCAGCTTGTGGCGGATCGCCGGCACGTGCCGCTTGACCGCGTCCTCGGCGTCCGAGTCCGCGACCAGTACGTCGGCACTGATTTGCAGAAAACTGAGCTTTTTCCCGCCGTCGAGATTGAGCACCAACGGCTCGCCGAGCGAGACGTAAGCGCTCGAGCCGGACGCCGCGGCGGTTTCCTCGGTTGCCTGCGCCGGCCCGAAGCCGAGCAGCACGGCGATAAAGATGAAACGGATTTTGTGCATGGTATTTCCTCGCGCCTCTAGTAAACTTGTCTGCCGCCGAACTTCCCGTTGTGAAAATGACCCCGGAAAAGATTCAACAACTCATTGCCGAACGCATGCCGGACGCCCGCGTCGAAGTCAGCGGCGGCGACGGCAAGTACACCGCCAACGTGACCAGCGAAGCCTTCGACGGGCTGCCGCCGCTCAAGCGCCACCGGCTGGTGTATGCCTGCGTCAACGACGAGATCGCGTCCGGCGAATTGCATGCCCTGACCATCGTCGCCAAAACTCCCGCCGAACTCGCCTAGTCGGCGATGAACTGGCAATTGCGCCCGCCGCGCTTGGCTTTGTACAGCGCCTGGTCGGCGCGTTCGTAAATACTCTCCGCATCGTCGCCGGGCCGGGTTTCCGTAATACCCGCCGACAGTGTGATCTGCACCGGTTCGCCCTTGAAATGAAAGCTCGATTCGGCGATCGCGGCGCGCATCTTGGCGATTGCCTGGTCGGCGCGCTCGGCCGCGGTATCGGTTAACAGCAGGACGAATTCTTCGCCGCCAATGCGGAACACGGCGTCCGATTTACGCACGTAGTCCTGCATCAGCTGGGCGATGATCTTGAGCGCCTTGTCGCCGGCGCTGTGGCCCCAGGTGTCGTTGATGCGTTTGAAATGATCGAGGTCGACGATGACGTAACTGAACGGCGAACGGTAGCGGTTCCAGCGCGCCAGTTCCTGCTCGATACGTTCCTCGTAGGCGACTCGGCTGTAGACGCCGGTTAGCGAGTCGTGCAATAGCTTGACGCGGTTTTCCTTCAGCTGGAATTGCAGTGTCTGGGTTTCCATCTCCATTTGCGTCAGCTGCTCGGTCAGGCGCTGATTACGCTCCTCGGACGCCACATGCCGCATGTTGATACGCTCGACGAAATCGTCGACGCCACCGCGAATCTGGTCGATGTTTTGTTCGATAGCATCCTTCAATTGCTTGAGGTCGGTCGACGTGCGGAAATTTTTCTGGATCAGGTTCATGCCTTCCTGCACGAAACTGTGCAGCGACTGCGTATCCTCGTGATCGGACTCGTGGTCATCGTGATCGGCGGCGATCAGTTCGGTGATCTGGCCGAGCTGCTCGGTGACGCTGACGATGAAAGCCTCGAGCTCGCGTTTCTCTCGATCGAGCTTGTGCAGCGAGTCCGACACCGTGCCGACTATGTCGTTGAGCGTGTCGACCCAGGCCTCGCCGGCGACGCCTTCGTCGATCCGCGCGCGGATTTGCGTGATCTCGTCATTGGCCCCCTGGACGATCGACAGGCGTTCGAGCAGCGTTTCCATGACGTCGTCGATCGGCGCGCCGGCATCGCGGCCGCCGAGCTGGGCGTTGATCAATTCCGCGAGGCGCTGCAGTTCCGCCTCGCGAAACTCGTCGGCCTGCTGCAACAAGGCATGGATTTCAGCGCGCCGCTCGGTGTCGAGGTCGAGCAGGTCGAGCAGCTGGAAGACGATTTTCGACGAATTCGACGTGACCTGCAGGTTGTCGAAGTTTTCGTTGATCAGCGCCGCGAGCTGCCGGATATAGCCGGTGACGGCGTCACGTTCGTGACCCTGGGCGACTGCCTTGAGCAGTTCCGAGCAGATTTCGCGCAGGTGCTGGCGCTGCGACTTGTCGAAATGGATGCCGTGCAGCAATTCGAGCAGGAATCTGATCGGGTCGGCGCGATGCTGCTTGCTTGCATACTGCGGATCGTCGAGCGAGGCGATGATCTCTTCGAGCGCGTCGAGCGCCTGCGCGAGCTGTTCGTCGCGCTTGTCGCGCGACAATTCGCGGATCAGCTCGAGTTGCTCATCGAGACGCGCGTCGAGGCCGCGCCCGGCGATACCGAGCCGGCCGATGGTCTTGCGCAGCAATTGCTCGATCTCCACCCACTCGCGCTCGCGCGCCTCGAGGTCGTCGAGCGCGGCTTGATATTTGGACTTCCAGTCGCTACTTTGGGGCACCGTTTCGAGCATGGGGGTCGGCCGCCTGATGTCTCCTGAAACCTTTTGCCTGCGGAATTCCGGCGACGCGACGCTCTGGCCGCGAAGCCACGTCCGGTGTATCGGCCGCGGGCGCGAATGATTAAGCTCGAAAATGCCTGAAAAAATCCGAATATGCGCACTCGAGCGACTCGCCGATCCGGGATCCTACGGTTTTTCGTTCGCGCGCGGCGATCGATTGATTCACGGCTTCGTCGTGCGTCGCGGCAACGAGTACTTCGCCTACCGCAACTCCTGCCCGCACACCGGCTCACCGCTCGACTGGGTCGACCATATGTTTCTCGATCGTGACGGTGCGCTGATTCAGTGCGCGGTACACGACGCGCGCTTTCTGATCGATACCGGGGAATGCGTTTTCGGGCCGTGCCCGGGGGCTTTTCTCGAACCCCTGCCGATCGTGGTCGATGGCGGGGCAGTCTACCTGCTCGGCGACGCGTAGAGGTCGTAGGCGTCGGCCGCGGTGATTTCGACGTCGCAGAAATCGCCGATTGCGAAAGGCCCGTCACCGGCGACGTGCACCACGCCATCGATTTCGGGCGCATCGGCATAGGAGCGCGCGACCGCGCCGTCATCGCCGGCTGCCTCGATCAGCACCGTCATCCGCGACCCGACGCGCGCCGCGAGCTTGCGCGCGCTGATCTGCTGCTGGCGACGCATGAAGCGGTCGTAGCGTTCCTGCTTGAGTTCGTCGGGCACCGCGCCGGGCAGCTCGTTGGCGGCGGCGCCGGTGACCGGTGAATAGGTGAAACAGCCGACCCGGTCGAGCTCGGCGGCGTCGAGAAAATCGAGCAGCTCGGCGAAATCGGCCTCGATCTCGCCGGGGAAACCGACGATGAAAGTGCTGCGGATGACGAGTTCTGGGCAGATTTCGCGCCATCCGGCGATGCGTTCGAGCATGCGCTCACGGTTGCCGGGTCGACGCATCGCCTTGAGGATTTTCGCGCTTGCATGCTGCAGCGGGATGTCGAGGTACGGCAAGATGCGGCCATCGGCCATCAGCGGGATGACCTCGTCGACGTGCGGATAGGGATAAACGTAGTGCAGGCGCACCCAGACGCCGAACTGGCCGAGCGCCCGCGCGAGGTCGACGAAACGGGTCTCGAGCGGCTGGCCCTGCCAGAATCGCGTCGCGTAGCGAATGTCGACGCCATAAGCGCTCGTATCCTGCGAAATCACCAGCAACTCGCGAATGCCGGCGTCGATGAGCGCCTGCGCCTCGTCCATGACATCGTCGATCGGCCGGCTCACGAGGTCACCGCGGAGTGACGGTATGATGCAGAAGCTGCAGCGGTGATTGCAGCCCTCGGAGATCTTCAGATAGGCATAGTGGCGCGGCGTCAGGCGCACGCCCTGGGGCGGCACGAGGTCGACGAACGGGTCGTGCGGCGCCGGCAGTTCGGCGCGGACCGCGCGCATGACCGCATCGGTGGCCTCGGGCCCGGTGACCGCGAGCAGGTCCGGAAAGCGATTTTCGATCAACTCGACGCGGCTGCCGAGGCAGCCGGTGACGATGACGCGGCCGTTTTCGCGCAGCGCTTCGTCGATGGTTTCGAGCGATTCGTCGATCGCCGCGTCGATGAAACCGCAGGTATTGACGATGACGAGATCGGCCGACTCGAAGTCAGGCGCGAGCGCGTAGCCTTCGGCGCGCAATTGCGTGATGACGCGCTCGGAATCGACCGTCGCCTTGGGGCAGCCGAGGCTGACGAATCCGATGCGAGGCGCGGTTTGTTGCATGTATTACGTTACGAGTCGGCGGCGGCGGCGAAAAGACGCGGCATTATCGTCGAATTTGTGAAACAGCGCAAAATAACGGCTATAAGTACACTGGATGGCGGGATCGATCCATGATCTAATCCTTTCTATCAGCAAACCACGGTAACAGCATGAAATTTCTCCACTTGCTGCTGGTATCCATTCTGCTCGGCGGCGCCTCGCAGCTGGCCCGCGCGGAACTCGCCGACCAGGGGCTGAACTCGATCATGCAGATCATCGACAAGGCGATCGATAGGCTCAACGCGCCGCCGGTCGCCGGCGAGGACGAGGCCGCGACCGAGGCCGCCGTCGCCAACGCGGCGACCACTGTCGTCAATCTGTCGCGCACGCTCGGTACGCTGAGCTATTCGCGCCTGCAATGCGGCGAGGCCGGTGTGCTCGCCGAATTTACCCAGCGCGTGCAGCGCGTGCCGGAAGTCAATCGCGACGCGATGCGCGACGCCTTCCAGGAAGGCTTCGACCAGAGCAAGGACGAAACCGAGCTGCTGTCCGAGGATGAATGCGAGCGCCTGACCCGCTCGCGCGAACGCGCCGAAACGGCCGCCGAAGCCAACGTCAACGAAGAAGCGAAAAACGAGCGTGGCGAAGAACCGCAAGCGGCACCGGTCGAGGAAGTCGAGCCGGCCGAAGACCCGAAACTGCGTCATTTGCGAATTGCCGAGCTCAGCGGCCAGCTTGCCTACAAGCGCAGGTTTTGCCAGAACGACAAGGTCTTCAACCGCGATTACAACACCTTCATTGCGTCGGTACCGGAGGAATATCTCGAAGAGGTCAAGACCGCCTATTGGAAAGGCTATCAGCGCGGCAAGCGCCTCAACAAGGAACTGACCCGCGAGCACTGCGGCCCGCTTTCCTGACACACGGCAAAATCGCTTCGACCCGAATCAGGGCCTGTCGAAATAACTGCTCAACAGCAGGTAAAGCCCCGGTACGAACAACACCGCGCTGATCAGCGGCACGAGAATCGGGCCGCCGCCGACCATGATCGGCGCGATGCCGTCGAGTCCCAGGATGATGCTCGCGCTGATGACGAAACTCGCGCCGATCGTCGCGCGCACGCCGCGCCGGTTAGCTTCGCGAATCTCCTGTTTCAGATTTTCGAGTTGCGTCGAACTCATCTCGACCCGCAGCTTGTCGTTGGCAATCCGGTCGAGCGCCTTGAACGCGAGTTGCGGCAGATCGGGCAAGTGCTCGGCGATATACGGCAGATTCTGCCTGAGCCCCTTGATCAAAGCGCGCGTACCGAGCTGCCCGGAAAGCCAGCGCTCGAGAAACGGTTTGGCGGTATCCCAGAGGTCGAGCTGCGGATAGAGCTGGCGGCCGATGCCCTCGATGTGCAGAAAGGTTTTCTCCAGTAGCAGCAGTTGCGGCTGGATTTCCATATTGAACGCGCGCGCGGTCTGAAACAGGCGCACCAGCAGCTGGGCGAAGGAAATCTCGGCCAGCGGCCGCTGAAACATCGGCTCGCAGACGCTGCGCACCGCCGCCTCGAACTCGTCGATGCGGGTATCCGGGTCTACCCAACCGGAGTCGACGTGCAGCTCGGCGACGCGGCGGTAGTCGCGATTGAAGAACGCGACGAAATTTTCCGCGAGGTAGCGCTGGTCGCTCCTCGACAGCGAACCCATGATGCCGAAGTCGACCGCAATATAGCGCGGGTCTTCGGGCGACGCCGGATCGACGAAGATATTGCCCGGGTGCATGTCGGCGTGGAAATAATTGTTGTTGAAGACCTGGGTAAAAAAAATCTCGACACCCTTGCGCGACAGCACTTCGAGGTTGATGCCGGATGCGTGCAGGCGCGCGAGGTCGGTTACCGGGATACCGGCGATGCGCTCCATGACCAGCACCCGGCGCCGGCAGAAATCCCAGTAAACCTTCGGTACGTAGAGGTCCGGCGAGCCCTCGAAGTGGCGGCGCAACTCGTTGGCGTTGGCGGCTTCGCGCACGAGGTCGAGCTCGTTCAGGATCGTGGTTTCGAATTCGCGCACGATCTGCACCGGCTTGACCCGCGGCGCCTCGTCCCAGTAGCGCTCGGCGAGTCGCGCGAGCGACAGCAGCAATTCGATATCCTGGCGGATTTGCCGCTCGATGCCCGGGCGCACGATCTTGACGACGACGGCCTCGCCTCCGGCGAGCTGCGCGGCGTAGACCTGGGCGATCGACGCCGACGCGATTTCGCGTTCGTCGAAGGATTTGAACGCCGTCTCCAGCGGCATGCCTAGCTCGCGTTCGAGAATCGTGCGCGCCTGCTGCCACGGGAACGGCGGCACCCGGTCGAGCAGTTTCTCGAGTTCGTCGGTGATTTCGTCGCCGAGCAGATCGCGCCGCGTGGAAAGCATCTGCCCGAACTTGATGAAGATGGGGCCGAGCGACTCGATGCACAGCCGCAGGCGCACCGCCTGCGGCTGCTCGCGCGAGCGGAACCAGTTGAAGGGGTTGATCAACCCGAGCCAGTAGAGCGGCCGGAAAAAGTGGATCGACAGAACGATCTCGTCGAGCCCGAAGCGCGCCATCGTGAAGTTGACCGCGATCAGGCGAGCCAGCTTGCGCATCAGTCGCGGCGCTCGCGCAGCGCGTCGCGCAGCAGCTGCAAGCGGGCTTCGAGGCGCGCGGCGTCGTGCTTGAGCGACGTGATGCCGGCGGCGAAGCGATCGAACTCGGTGCGGGTCGGCGAGAGCCGCGCTTCCTCGCGCAGGAATTCACTGCTCGTCGCGAGCAGCGAATCGGCGCCTGCCCGCAGGCGTTCAGCCAGCTCGTGCAACCCCTTGTTGAGCTGGTAGGCGAGTACGTCGCCGGTATAGCCGGCCAGCACTTCCTCCCAGTCGATGTCGAGCCCGGCGATGATTTTCTGCAGGCGCTGGGCAAGCGCGACGTCGCCCCGGTAGCTGACCCGTTCCTGCATCGAGGTCGATAGCTTGTCTTCATCGGCGGCGAGGTTGATCAGTGCCATCAGGCGCCCGGATATGGATGCGTCGACCTCGCGCGGCGGCGCGTCGCGCGACAGGCGAATGCCGGTGGTGCCGGGGTGGCAGTAGATCCGAAAGTCGAGGTCGGTGATCTCGAGCGAAACGCAGCGGCCCTCGAGCTCGCGGCAGCGCGCGAGCGCGTCGGGGTCGAAACCGAGCAGGCGGTTGCCGCCGATCTCGAGTGCGGCGACAAAGCCGTGTTGCAGACTATCGAGCAGCGTCGCGCCGGGGCTTTCCAGGGTCGACATCGCGTGAAAGGCCTAGTACTTGAATGCGCGATGCAGCGCGACGATGCCGCCGCTCAAATTGTGCACTTCGACCTCGTCGAAGTTGGCGTCGTCGAGCATCATGCGGCGTAACGCTTGCTGGTCCGGATGGCGGCGAATCGACTCGGCCAGGTACTGGTAACTCGCGCGGTCGCCCGCGATCAACTCGCCGAGCCGCGGTAACAGCCGGAACGAATAGAAGCCGTAGGCTTGCTCGAGCGGCGCGCACAGTGGCTTCGAAAACTCGAGCACGCAAACTCGACCGCCGGGCCGCAGCGCGCGGTGCATTTCGGCGAGCGCCGCCGGCTTGTCGGTGACGTTGCGCAGGCCGAAGCCGATCGTGATGCAATCGAAGTGGTTATCGGCGAACGGCAGCGACTCGGCGTTGCACTGTACGGCGTCGACGCCGTCGACGACACCGGCGTCTATCAGGCGGTCGCGGCCGCGGCGCAGCATCGCCGCGTTGATGTCGGCCAGCAGCACGTGGCCTCCGGGCGCCACGCGGCGAGCCGCGCCGAGGGCGAGGTCGCCGGTGCCGCCGGCAAGGTCGAGCACCCGCTGCCCCGGTCGCAGTCCACAGAGCTCGAGCGTATAGCGTTTCCACAGGCGATGCACGCCGAAGGACATGACATCGTTCATCAGGTCGTAGCGGTCGACTACCGAGTCGAACACGGCGCCGACGCGGGCCTGCTTGTCGCCCCTGGGAATGTCTTGGTAGCCGAAATCGGCGGTCTCGTCTTGCATGGCGGAAACCATAGCACGGGACGCAATCCCCGTCATCGCTCCTTGTTTCGGGGCCGCGATGCCGAATTCCGAAATACGCTGGTCCTCGAAGGATCCCGGCCGGTTAGCGAAAACTGATTGACCGGTATTGCGTCCCCGAAACCCGTGTCCGGGGAGCTCTAGGCGTCGGGCTTGCGTTTGTGGCCGGCTTCTTCGAGGCGGGCGAGATAGTATTCCCAGCGCTCGGCGTAGGTCTCGCCAAGCTCGTGGAGATAGTCCCAACTGTAGATGCCGCTGTCGTGACCGTCGTCGAAGATCAATTTAATCGCGTAATGGCCGATCGGCTCGACGTTGTCGATCGCGACGTCCTGCTTGCCGATTTGCAGCACTTCCTGGCCGGGCGCGTGGCCCTGGACTTCGGCCGACGGCGAATAAACCCGCAGGTATTCGGCCGGTAACTCGAAGCGAGCGCCGTTTTCGAAGGCGACCTCGAGGACGCGCGAAACCTTGTGCAGATTGATTGCGGTCGGCTTCATCTAGAGAATGTACTGCGACAGGTCCTCGTCCTGCGACAGCTCGCCGAGGTGTTCGTCGACGTAGGCGGCGTCGATCGTGACGCTGTGTTCGACCATGTCGGTCGCCTCGAAACTGATTTTTTCGAGCAACCGTTCCATGACCGTGTGCAGTCGCCGCGCGCCAATGTTCTCCTGTTTCTCGTTGACCAGGAACGCGACCTCGGCGACGCGCGCGAGCGCATCGTCGGTGAACTCGAGGTGCACGCCCTCGGTTTCGATCAGCGCGGTGTATTGCTCGGTCAGGCTCGCGTCGGGCTCGCGCAGAATACGCCTGAAATCATCGACCGTGAGCGCCGCCAGTTCGACGCGGATCGGCAGCCGCCCCTGTAGCTCGGGGATCAGGTCGCTGGGTTTCGACAGGTGGAAGGCGCCCGAGGCGATGAACAGGATATGATCGGTTCTGATCATGCCGGCCTTGGTCGTCACGGTGCAGCCCTCGACCAGTGGCAGCAGATCGCGCTGCACGCCCTCGCGCGACACGTCGGCGCCGTGCGTATCCTGGCGGCGCGCGACCTTGTCGATCTCGTCGATGAAGACGATGCCGTTCTGTTCGGCGTTTTCCAACGCGCTGAGCTTGAGTTCTTCCTCGTTGATCAGCTTGCCGGCTTCCTCGTCGGTCAGCAGCTTGAGCGCGTCCTCGACGCGCAGTTTGCGCGCGCGTGACTTGCCGCCGCCGAGATTCTGGAACAGGCCCTGCAGCTGGTTGGTCATCTCTTCCATGCCGGGCGGCGCCATGATCTCGACGCCGACCGACGGCAGTTGCAGGTCGACCTCGATTTCCTTGTCGTCGAGCTTGCCCTCGCGCAGCATCTTGCGGAACTTCTGGCGCGTGTCGTCACTTGCGGAATCGCGGGTCTCGCCGCCGAAATCCCGGGGCCGCGGCAGCAGCGCGTCGAGCACGCGCTCCTCGGCGGCCTCCTCGGCGCGAAAGCGCACGCGCGCGACCTCGGCTTCGCGCATCTCCTTGATCGACACGTCGACCAGGTCGCGGACGATCGACTCGACGTCGCGGCCGACGTAGCC
>JBFFXR010000012.1:0-31477 GCA_041569645.1 Gammaproteobacteria bacterium | reverse complement strand
TTCGTCGTCGCGCTGGTTCGACAACGGCGAGATAAAGGACGAAATCAGGTAACCGTGCGCGGCGTGCAGCTCGAGCATGTCGAAGCCGGCGCGCTCGGCGGCCTCGGTCGCGGCGACGAATTCGTCGCGCACGCGATCCATGTCGGCGCGGGTCATTTCGCGCGGCACCGGATTTTGCGGCGACCACGGGATCGGCGACGCCGACATCACTTCCCAGTTGCCGTCCGGCAACGGCGCGTCCATTTCTTGCCAGCCGAGCTGGGTCGAACCCTTGCGCCCCGAATGGCCGAGCTGGCAACAGATTCTGGCCTCGGTCTCGGCGTGCACGAACTCGGTCAGGCGCCGCCACGCGGCCTCGTGCTCGGGCGCGTAGATGCCGGCGCAGCCCGGCGTGATCCGGCCTTCGGGCGACACGCAGGTCATCTCCGTATAGACCAGCCCGGCGCCGCCCTTGGCGCGCTCGGCGAGGTGCACGAAGTGCCAGTCGGTCGGGCAACCGTCGACCGCCTTGTACTGCGCCATCGGCGACACCACGATCCGATTCTTGAGCTCGAGGTCGCGCAGGCGGAAAGGCGCGAACATCGGCGCGCGCACCGGCGCGTCGACCGGCACGCCGGCGCGCTGCTGAAACCAGGCCTCGGCCGAACGCAACCAGACAGGGTCGCGCAGCCGCAGGTTTTCGTGGCTGATGCGCTGCGAGCGCGTCAGCAGCGAGTAATTGAACTGCACCGGGTCCATGTCGAGGTAGCGTTCGACCTGTTCGAACCATTCGAGCGAGTTGCGCGCCGCCGACTGCAGCCGCAGCACCTCGAGCCGACGCTCGTCCTGGTAGCGCTCGAACGCGGCCTGCATCGACGCCCCGCTGTGCAGGTAATTGGCCAGCGAAATTGCGCTATCGAACGCGAGCCGAGTGCCCGAGCCGATCGAGAAATGCCCGGTCGCGGCGGCATCGCCCATCAGCACGACGTTGTCGTGGTGCCAGTTTTCGCAGATCACGCGCGGGAAATTCATCCACACCGCCGCGCCGCGCAGATGGCTGGCGTTCGACATCAGCGCATGGCCGCCAAGGTACGCGGCGAAGATATCCTCGAGCGTCGCGATGATCTGTTCCTTCGACATCGCCTCGAAACCCCAGGCGTCCCAGGTCGCCTGCGTGCATTCGACGATCACGGTCGCGGTGTCGGCATCGAACTGGTAGGCGTGAATCCACAACCAGCCGTGCTCGGTCTTTTCGAATATGAACGTGAACGCGTCGTCGAACTTCTGGTGGGTGCCTAGCCAGATGTACTTGCACTTGCGCAGGTCGATATCGGGCTTGAAATGCTCGGCGAGATCGTTGCGCACCCGCGAGTTGATGCCGTCGCAGGCGACCACGAGATCGAACTCGGCCTGGTAATCGGCGACGGGTCGCGCTTCGGTTTCGAAGCACAGCTCCGCGCCGAGTTCGCGCGCGCGCCGCTGCAGAATCCGCAACATTTTCATGCGACCAATACCGGCGAAACCGTGCCCGCCCGAGACCGTGCGCGTGCCGTCGTGGATCACGGCGATATCGTCCCAGTAGGCGAAGTTGTCGCGGATCGCCCGCGCCGATTCCGGATCGTTGGCATGCAGGTGTTCGAGCGCTTCGTCGGACAGCACGACGCCCCAGCCGAAGGTGTCGTCGGCGCGGTTGCGCTCGATGACGACGACTTCGTGCGCCGGGTCGCGCAATTTCATCGAGATTGCGAAGTACAGGCCGGCCGGACCGCCGCCGAGACATGCGACTCGCATCGCTCTCCTCCTGCCACAGACCGCGGGAATCGCCCCCGCTAGCGAAATTATTTATACCTTTTTAGCTTAAATATTTCAAGTATAAAATTTCATATCTAAAATAAATTTATCTACATGCCCCGACGATTAGTCGCTTTTATCGGACGAGTCCGATCGACGATTGCGTTGGACCGCCGGCCGCTGAGGGTATAATCGGGGCGCTTGCCTGTCGCGACCGGGGGATATCGCATGATCGACTGGGACGATGCGTTCGACAATTCCGGCTACGTCGCCGGCGCCGAAGCCCTGCCGGCACGCTGGGCCGACGCCGCGGCGGCCAGTCGCGCGACGCTCGCGGCTGCGAATCGCGCCGATCTCGATCTCGCCTACGGACCGGCCGAGCGCAATCGGCTCGATCTGTTCCACCCCGAGAACGCAGCCGCGGGCCTCATCGTGTTCGTCCACGGCGGCTACTGGCACAAACTCGACAAATCCTACTGGTCGCAGCTGGCGGCGGGTCCGCTTGCGGCCGGCTGGGCGGTCGCGATCCCGAGTTACACGCTCGCGCCCGACGCGCGCATCGCCGCAATCACGCAAGAAATCCGCGCCGCGGTCGAATTCGCCGCTACTCGCGTCGCCGTCCCGCTGCGCCTGGCCGGACATTCGGCCGGCGGTCACCTCGTCGCACGCATGGCCTGCGCCGACGCCGGGCTGGCGGCCGACGTTCGCGCGCGGATCGAAAAAATCGTCTCGATCAGCGGCGTTCACGACCTGCGCCCGCTGACGCTGACCCGGATGAACGAAATCCTGCGCCTCGACGACGCCGAGGCAAGCGCCGAGAGCCCTGCCCTGCACGACCCCGTCGATGGCTTCGACGTCGCGATCTGGGTAGGCGCCGGCGAACGTCCCGAGTTCCTGCGCCAGACGCGGCTGCTCGCCGAGCGCTGGCAACGCGAGGGCGTAGCCGATTACTACGAAGCCGGCAAGAATCATTTCTCGGTCGTCGAAGGGCTTGCCGATACGGCGAGCCCGCTGGTTGCCGAACTGCTGGCCGATCGCAGGGCCCGGGCGTGAGCGGCCGCGACAAGCCGGACGCGGAGCGAGCGCCGAGCTACGCCGATTACCTGCATTTCGATCGCATTCTCGCCGCCCAGCAGCCGATTTCGAGCGCCCACGACGAAATGCTGTTTATTATTCAGCATCAGACCAGCGAACTGTGGATGCGCCTCGTGCTGCACGAAATCGATGCCGCGCGCGAGTTGCTGCAACACGACGACTTTCGCCCGGCGTTCAAGATGCTGACCCGGGTCGCGCGCATTTTCGACCAGCTGAACTCGGCCTGGGACGTGCTGCGCACGCTGACGCCGAGCGAATACGAAAACTTCCGCGGCGTGCTCGGTGAGTCTTCCGGGCTGCAGTCGCACCAGTACCGGCTGATCGAGTTCGCCCTCGGCAATCGCAACCCGGAAATGCTCGAGCGGGTCGAGTATCGTCCCGAGTACCGGCAATTGCTCGAGGCCGAGCTCGCGCGTCCCAGCCTCTACCACGTGGCGCTGCAGGCGCTGGCGAAAAAGTCCGGCGTCGAGTTCGCCGACGGCAGTTTGCGGCGTGACGCGCCGCACCGCCACGATGACGCGATCGCGCAAGCCTGGACCCGGGTTTACCGCGACCCGAAACGCCAGTGGGATCTCTACGAGCTCGCCGAGAAGCTCGTCGACCTCGAGGATTACTTCCGCCGCTGGCGCTTCAACCACGTGACCACGGTCGAGCGCATCATCGGCATGAAGCGCGGCACCGGCGGCACCGCCGGCGTGCCGTATCTCAGGCGCATGCTCGAGGTCGAGTTGTTTCCCGAACTCTGGCGATTGCGCGGGGACCTCTAGCATGCCGTCGACCGACGCCGCGGCGATTTGCCGCAAGCAGCTGTTCGAGTTGCCGGCCGGCGTGATTTATCTCGACGGCAATTCGCTCGGTCCCTTGCCGACGGCGGTGCGCGCGCGCATCGATACGATGATCGCCGACGAATGGGGCGAGCGGCTGATCCGCGGCTGGAACGACGCCGGCTGGATGGCGCAACCGGCGCGCATCGGCGATCGCCTCGCGCGCCTGATCGGTGCGCCGGCTGGCAGCGTGGTGGTCGGCGATACGCTGTCGATCAAGGTTTACCAGGCGCTCGCCGCGGCGCTGGCGCTGCGACCCGGGCGGCGCGTCGTGCTGTCGGACAGCGGCAACTTTCCGACCGATCTGTACATGGCCGAAGGCTTGCTCGCGACGCTCGACCGCGGCCACGAACTACGCATCGTCGCGCCGGAAGCGGTGGTCGAAGCGATCGACGAGTCGCTCGCGGTGGTGATGCTGACCGAGGTCGACTACCGCAGCGGACGACGTCATGACCTGGCGGAAATCACCGCGCGCGCGCAGGCAGCGGGGGCGGTGACGATCTGGGACCTCGCGCACAGCGCCGGGGCCTTTCCGGTCGACGTCACGGCGTCGAATTGCGAATTCGCGGTCGGCTGCACCTACAAGTATCTCAACGGCGGCCCGGGCGCGCCGGCATTCATCTACCTGCGCCCCGACCTGATCGATGCCGCGCGGCCGGTGCTGTCGGGCTGGATGGGGCACGCCGAACCCTTCGCCTTCGAGGCGACCTACCGGCCGGCCCCCGGCATCGAGCGCCTGCGCGTCGGCACGCCGCCGGTGGTCCAGATGACCGCGCTCGAGGCGGCGCTGGAAATCTGGGACGAGGTCGATCTTGGCGCGCTGCGTGCCGAATCGGTGCGGCTGTCGGAACGCTTCATCGCCGCCGTCGAGGCCCGCTGTCCGGCGCTTCGGCTCGTCAGCCCGCGGGATCCGCAACGCCGGGGATCGCAGGTGTCTTTCGCCTTCGAGCACGGTTACGCGGCGATGCAGGCGCTGATCGCGCGTGGGGTCATTGGCGATTTTCGCGCTCCCGACGTGATGCGCTTCGGCATCGCGCCGCTGTACGTCGACGCGGCGGATATCGACGCGGCAATCGAAATCATCGCAGAGGTGCTCGCCGAAGAAGCCTGGCGCGACCCGGCCTACCAGTCGCGCAAGAGCGTCACCTGACGTCGTCGCGCGTCAGGCGGCAACCACCGCAATCTTGCCCATGACGACGTGCGCGATCAGCTTGAAGGCGGTATCGACGCCGCTACCTTGCTTGCAACTCGTCAGCAGCGACAAGGTGCCACCGGACTCTATCTTGCCGATCATGTCGCTGGTCACCTGCCAGCTTTCGGTGAGGTCCGACTTGTTGAACAGCACCAGGCTCGGCACGGCTTTGCCGAGCACTTTCTCGGTTTCGCGCTTGAGCTTGTTGACCCGCGCGAGCGTATCGAGCCGCGTTCCGTCGACGACGTAAACGATCGCCGCGGCCGCGTCGATGAAGCTCGTCGGTGTCGGTGTCAGTTCGTCCTGGCCCTCGAAATCCCACAGCATCAATTGCACTGTCTGGCCGTCGACTTCGACTTCGCGACGCTCGATATTGACGCCTAGCTGGGGCCTGAAGCGGTAACTGAAGGTACCATTGGCGAAGCGCTGCACGAGGCTGGTCTTGCCGACCCCGGGCGCGCCCACGAGGCAGATTTTCTTGTTGGACATGCGTCTTCTCTCATTCCTGAAACTGCACTGAATAGATAACGCTGCATCTTGTTATCAGAATAAACCGGGGCGAATCATCGGGCCCCGGGGTTGTGTTGCCACCGATGCTAAGTCGCCGATGGGGCCGATTCTGTTAACTGGAACACAATAATTCTGGATTTAACGATAGGTAATATCAATTAAATAGGGCACGAGACAGCCCGCGACGATCATTTTTCACGGTCTCAGATCCACAAATCGGTCGACAGGTATTTCAGGCCGCTGTCGCAGACGAGAATCGCGACGACGCCGCCGCGCGCCGGACCGGTGAGCAACTCGAGCGCTGCGGCGAGGTTGGCGCCGGCCGAGTAGCCGCCGAATATTCCTTCCTCGCGCGCCAGCCGGCGCGCCGCGTCGCGCGCGGCGCTACCGCTGACGCCGAGATAGCCGTCGATCGCGAGACCGCGCAGGAACTCTAGATCGGACATTGCATAGCCGCCGCCCTGGATCGGGTGATCGGGATCGTCGACCTCGCCGCAGGCGAGCGCCCGCGCGCTGTCCGGTTCGACGACGTAGCAACCGATAGTGCGATCTTGCTCTTTCAGGAACTGACTGATGCCCGCGTAGCTGCCGCCGGAACCGACGAAATCGCAAAAATGCGTTACCTGCCCGTCCGACTGCGTCCAGATTTCCGGTCCGGTGTGGCGATAGTGTGCGAGCCGATTGCCGTCGCGTCGGAACTGATCGGCACGGAACGCGCCGCGCGCCGCGGTAATATCCTGCGCACATGTCTCGACCCGGGCGAGATCGCCGCCCGATACCTGCCCGGGTTTCGAATCCGGCAACTGATCGACCAGCACGACCTCGGCGCCGAGCGCCTCCATCATGCGCGCGCGCTCGATCGAATTGCCGCGCGACATGACCGCGACGAACGGGTAACCCCTGACCGCACAGACGATCGCGAGCCCGGTGCCCATGTTGCCCGAGGTCAGCTCGACCACCGTTTGCCCGGGGTGCAATTCGCCGCTGCGCTCGGCTTCCTCGATTATCGAGCGCGCAGCCCGGTCTTTCTTCGAGAAGCCGGGATTGGCGAACTCCAGCTTGGCGAGGATGCGCCCGTCGAGGTCGCGGCAAATCCGGTCCAGCGCGACCAGCGGCGTATCGCCGATCGCGTCGACCGCCGAGTCGAGTAGGCGTCCGCGCATCAGTTCGCGCTCCCGGAAGCGAGCTCGCGGACGACGTCGAGCAGCACCGTGGCGCCGGCGGCGAGATCGTCGAGGTCGGTGTGCTCGCGCGGGTTGTGGCTGATGCCGTCGCGGCTCGGCACGAAAATCATCGCCGCCGGACAGACGCGCGCGAGCATTTGCGCGTCGTGGCCAGCCCCCGAGGTCATTCTTCGGCACGGGTAACCACGCGCCCCGGCGGCTGCCTCGATTTTGGCGACGAGCGCCGGGTCGAATGACACCGGATCGAACCGCGCCAGCCGCCGGGAGTCGATTTCGACGCCTTCGCGCGCGGCCAGCCGCTCGATGAATTCGGCCAGCCGATCCTCGGCGGCGGCAAAGGTCCCGGCATCGGGATCGCGCAAATCGACCGTCAGCGTCGCCCGCGACGGGATTACGTTGATTACGTCGGGATGCAGCTTCAGGCTGCCGACCGTGGCGACCGTCGATGGCGTCGGCGTCGCCAGCTCGTCGCGCAGGAAAGTCGTAATGCGCGCCGCGGCAAGCCCGGCGTCACGGCGCAGCCGGGTCGGCGTCGTGCCGGCGTGGTTGGCGACGCCGCGAATCGATAGTTCCTGCCACGAAATGCCCTGCAGGTTTTCGACCGCGCCGATGCGCAGGCCGTCATGCTCGAGTACCGGCCCCTGCTCGATGTGCAGCTCCAGGAAGGCGCGCGGCCGCAGCGTGCCCGGAGCCATGTCGCCGGCGTAGCCGATGCGCGCGAGTTCTTCGCCGAGGATGGTCCCGTCGGTGCCGACGGTGGCGAGCGCGGCGTCGAGATCGAGGCCGCCGGCGTGCACCAGCGAGCCCATCATGTCGGGCGCGTAGCGATTGCCCTCCTCGTTGGTAAACGCGGCGACTGTGATCGGACACTCGGGCTCGAAGCCGTCACGCTGCAGGACCTCGATCACGCCGAGCCCTGCGAGCACGCCGTAGCAACCGTCGTAGACGCCGGCGTCGACGACCGAATCGATATGCGAACCGAGCATCAGCGGCGCAGCGTCGAGGTCGCCGCGCCAGATACCGAAGATATTGCCGATCGCATCGACGGCAACCTCGAGCCCGGCTTCGCGCAGCCAGTCGACGAGCAGGTCGCGCCCGACCCGGTCCTGCTCCGACAGCGCAAGCCGCGCGAGCACGCCGCCGGCGTCGCGCGCGCTGTCGCCGAGCGTCGCCAGACGCGCCGCCAAGGTGGCTGCATCGAATTCGGTTTGCGACAAGACGCACCGCCGGATCATTGGGTAAACTAGGCTAATTTACCGGCATTTCCGCCCGCAATCACGAGGAAAATTCAGCGTGCCGCACTCCACCTACCTGCCCGACAAGATGGGTAGCGCGACGATCGAACCGAGCGGCGATGTCGAGGCCGGCTCGTTCCAGGAATTCGTGCTGACCTACACCGCCGGCTACTTCGGCATCGACGATACCGGCTCGATCAAGGTCGTGCACCGCTTCGCGTCGGATATGGGCCGGCCGCAGTTCGACGACCCGGTCGCGCCCAACTACGTTACCGTCGAGGCTTCCAACGGCGCGGTGCTGCAGGTCGAGTACGATATGAAACGCAATATCCGGCCGTGGGACAAGACCCTTTATATCAAGGTCGTGCGCGGCTTCCTGCGCGAGGGTGACCGGATCATCGTGCGCTTTGGCGACCGCCGCGAGGGCAGCCCCGGGATGCGCGTGCAAACCTTTTGCGAGCACAGTTTCGAGTTTCGCGTGCTGGTCGACGCGATCGCAACCTATAACTATGTCGAGTTGCCCGATCAGCCGACGGTCCGCATCGTGCCGGGCCCGCCGGTACGCTACAAGGCGATCCTGCCGACGCTGCGCCGAACCGGCGCGCCGTTTCGGTTGTGCCTCAAGGGCGAGGACCGCTGGGGCAATCCGTCAAACCGCTGCGACGCCGAATTCAAATTGCGCGCCAGCCGACCCGTAGCAAAGCTACCGGAGCGGGTGCGCTTCGTCGGCGGCGAGTTCACCCGGATCATCGATGGCCTCGAGGTCTTCGATGCCGGCGACCTCGTGATCGACCTGGTCGATGCCGACGGCGAGCACGTGGTCCGCTCTAACCCGTGCCGCTTCCTCGAGTCCGCCGGATTGTTGCCGTTCTGGGGCGACCTGCACGGCCAGTCGGAAGAAACCATCGGCACCAATTCGGCTCGCGATTTTTACGAGTTCGCGCGCGACCGGGCCTTTCTCGACGTTTGCGTGCACCAGGGCAACGATTTTCAGATCACGACGCCGTTCTGGGAGCACTTGAACGAGCTGTCGGCCGAATTTACCGAGGACGGCAGTTTCATCACGTTTCCCGGCTGGGAATGGTCGGGCAACACCGGCCTCGGCGGCGATCGCAACGTGCTGATGATGCACGAGGGCCGGCCGATCCACCGCTCGTCGCACGCGCTGGTCGACGACCTGTCAGACGTCGAGACCGATGCAACCTCGGCGAAAGACCTGTTCGACGCGCTCGAGGGCGAGGATTGCCTGGTGTTCGCCCACATCGGCGGGCGCTACGCCGATATCAAGATCGCGCACGACGAGCGCCTCGAGAAATCGGTCGAAGTGCATTCGGCCTGGGGCACCTTCGAATGGCTGATTCACGACGCCTTCGAACAGGGTTACCGGGTCGGCATCCTGTCGAACTCGGACGGCCACAAGGGCCGGCCCGGCGCATCCCACCCCGGGGCGACAAGCTTCGGCGCCTACGGCGGGCTGTCCTGCCTGCTCGCCACCGAGCTGACCCGCGCCGGCATCATGGACGCGCTGCGCCGGCGGCATCACTACGGCACCACCGGCAGTCGCGTGATTCTCGACACGCGGGTGCACTTCGACGCCGACGCCGAGCTGTTCTCCGACGATCCGCGGCTCGGTGCGGTGACTTCGTCGCCGGTGCGCGACGCGATGATGGGCGACATCCTGCGGGCCGACGTCGGCGAGATCGAGTTCCACGTCGACGTGCACGCGGCGTCGCCGATCGAGCGCATCGACATCCGCAACGGCCTCGACACGATCGAAGTCTTCCGGCCTTACGGCGAAGCCGAGCTCGGGCGGCGCATCCGCGTGATCTGGGAAGGCTCGGAGTACCGCGGCCGGGGCCGGCAGACGATCTGGGACGGCCACGCCGAGCTCGACGGCAATGCCTTTGAAGCGCTCGCACCGATCAATCGCTACAACCTCGACAAGCGCTTCGATCGGACCGCCCCGGGACGCGTCGAGTGGACCGCGCTGACGACCGGCGGATTCGGCGGCTTCGATGCACTGCTCGATGATCCCGAATCCGGCACGCTGCACATCGACACCGCGTTGGTCCGGGAGACGATCGCGATCGCCGACATCGGCCGCGACGAACTGGTATTCGAAAACGGCGGCATCGAGCGTCGCATTCGTGTCTACCGCCTGCCGGACGAAAACCCGCACTGCGCCGTGTCCCTGAAGCGGCGCATCGAATTGCGCGACGACCGTGACAATGCGCTCTACCTGCGCGTCACTTTCGAAGACGGGCATTACGCCTGGTCGAGTCCGATCTATCTGATCGGCCGATGACCGACGCGTTCGAAATCGAACCCCTGACGCCGCGGTTCGGCGCCGAAATTTCCGGCATCGACGTTCGCCGGCTGGACACCGCGAGCTACACCGAACTTTACCGTAACTGGCTCGAGTTCAAGGTGATCTTCGTTCGCGAACAGGAACTGACGCTCGACCAATTGCTCGAATTCAGCCGCCGCTTCGGCGAACTGATGCGCCTGCCCTATATCGAGCCGCTGGCGGGCTATCCCGAAATCATCCGCGTGCTGAAGCAGGCCGACGAGGTCGACATGGGCGTGTTCGGCGGCGAGTGGCATTCGGATTTCAGCTTTCTGGCCACGCCGCCGAAAGCGTCGATCCTGTATGCCGAGGAAGTTCCGCCGGTCGGCGGCGATACGCTGTGGGCCGACACGGCGGCGGCGCTCGAGCGCCTGCCGCCGGCCTGGCGCGCCGAGCTCGACGGACGCGACGCGATCCACGTCGGCGCGCCCTACGGCGTCAGTCACGCGCCGGCCGCCGATACGCAATTCAAGGGCTCGATCGGGATCGAGCGCAACAATCCGGAAGCCGATCGAGAAACCCGGCATCCGGCGATTTGCCGGCATCCCGAAACCGGCGCCGAGGTCCTGTTCGTCAATCCGACTTATACGACGCGCGTCGACGGCCTCGACGCCGCGGCCAGCGAGCAGCTGCTCGCGCGGCTTTTCACGCACCTGACCCGGCCGGAGTTTTGCTGTCGATTTCGCTGGCGCCCGGGCAGTCTCGCGATCTGGGACAACCGCAGCACGCTGCATTACGCGGTCAACGATTACGACGGCTATCGGCGCTGCCTGTATCGCACGACGATCGCGGGGCACGCGCCGCAAGCAGCCTGATCCAGGAGCCGTCGCAATCACCCGGGAAGCGCCGATAAGGCACTGAATTGGCGGTGATTACACGCGACTACGACCGTTTGTCGCAAAGCCTTCCGGCGCGGTGGTTTTGGTCTCGATTTGTGCTACTTTTAGGAAGGTCAGCCCAGGAAAAGCCCGACATGTCCGAAGTAAATATCGAATCCGCCGAAATTGATTTGCAGCCCGTCGAAGACATCACCGATTTCTCCGACAACGAGCAAATTCCGGTCGAACACATCAATTTCGAGTTCGAACAGGCCAATAAATCGCGTGGCATTTACCGCAAGATAACGATTTTCAACGACACCCATTGCTACCAGTCGATCAAGAACAAGCATCAGCGTAAATATCGATACCGCATCAATCTCGCCTATCTCGACCCGCGCCCGTTTCGCAAGCGCACGATCGCGTGGAAATGGCTCTTCGCGAGCTTCGCGCTGTTCGTGCTCGATGTCGTACTGGTGCTGACCGGCTGGGTCAATAGCTCGTCGATCAATTCACTGGGCCTGTTCATCGGCGTGCTCGTCGTCGCCACGATGACGCTGCTCGCGTTCTTTCACTACTCGCAAGACAAGGTCTTTTTTCGAACCCAGCACGGCCGCGTGGCGGTGATCGAGCTGATCAACAAGAGTCCGGATCTCGAGCAGTTTCGCAACTTCATCAACAAGTTCGTCATGCAGATCAAGAAATCGAAAACGGCGAAACAGTACACCCCGAACAAGTTTCTCTCGCGCGAGCTGCAGGAACTGCGGCGCCTCAAGGACGAAACCGTCGTCGCCGAGGAGGACTATGAAAAGGCCAAGCGCCTGATCTTCAAGCACGAAGCATTCAAGTCCGCCGAGTAGCTTTCCCGCAACGCCGTCCTCCTGGCGGCCGTTTTCGGCCGCGTCGAATCGTGTAGAATATGTCTCTTTGGCCGGCCTATCCGGATGCAACTAGACACCCTGCTCGCGATCTCCCCGATCGATGGAAGATACGCGACCAAGACCGCGACGCTGCGCGAATTGTTCAGCGAATTCGGCCTGATTCGCCACCGCTTGCTGATCGAGGTTCGCTGGCTACAGACGCTGTCGGCGGCCGACGCAATCGCAGAAGTACCGACTTTCAGCGAAGCCGCCAGCGCGCGTCTCGATGCGATCGTCGACGGTTTCGACCTTGCCGGTGCGCGGCAGGTCAAGACGATCGAAGGGACCACCAACCACGACGTCAAGGCGGTCGAGTACTATCTCAAGCAGCAGATTGCCGGTGAGGCCGAGCTCGAACCGGTCGCCGAATTCATTCACTTCGCCTGCACCTCGGAAGACATCAACAACCTCGCCCAGGCGCTGGCGCTGAAAACCGCGCGTGACGACCTGTTGTTGCCGCGGCTCGCGGCGACCATCGACGCGCTCGCGGCGATGGCGCGGGAACACGCCGCCGTCGCGATGATGAGCCGCACGCACGGCCAGCCGGCAACGCCCACGACCCTCGGCAAGGAAATGGCCAACGTCGTCTATCGCTTGCGCCGCCAGCTCGAACAGCTCGAACGGATCGAAATCCTCGGCAAATTCAACGGCGCGGTCGGCAACTATAATGCCCACTACAGCGCTTATCCCGAGGCCGACTGGCCGGCGATCGCGCGCGCTTTCGTCGAGTCCCTGGGTCTCGCCTGGAATCCGTACACCACCCAGATCGAACCGCACGACTACATTGCCGAACTGTTCGACTCGCTGGTACGAATCAACACCATCCTGATCGATTTCAGCCGCGACATCTGGAGCTATATATCGATTGGTTACTTTCGCCAGAAGACCGTCGCCGGCGAGGTCGGCTCGTCGACGATGCCGCACAAGGTAAACCCGATCGACTTCGAAAATGCCGAAGGCAACCTCGGCATTGCCAACGCCCTGCTGTCGCATCTCGCGCAAAAGCTGCCGATATCGCGCTGGCAACGCGATCTGTCGGATTCGACCGCGCTGCGCAATCTCGGCAGCGGATTGGCGCATATCCTGATCGCGCTCGATTCGCTCGAGCGCGGCATTGGCAAGCTCGAGGTCGACGCCGCGGCCATGGCCAACGACCTGGAGGCGAACTGGGCATTGCTGGCCGAACCGATTCAGACCGTCATGCGGCGCTACGGCATTCCCGAACCCTACGAGAAGCTCAAGGCTCTGACCCGCGGCCAACAGATCGACGCGGCCGCGGTGCGTGCCTTCATCGAGTCGCTGGATATTCCCGACGAGGCGCGCCAGCGCTTGCTCGAGCTGACGCCGGCGACCTACCTCGGTAACGCCGTCGCGCAGGCCAAAGACCTTTGATCCATGATCTCGCGACTGCAGGGATTCGACGCCGAGGAGTTCGTTAGCCACTACTGGCAAAAACGTCCCTGCCTGCTGCGCGGCGCCTTCGCCGGGTTCGAATCGCCGGTTTCGCCCGAGGAGCTCGCCGGCCTGGCCTGCGAGGAAGGTGTGCACAGCCGATTGGTGTTGGAGCGCGGCGGTGCGCAACCGTGGCAGGTGCGTTACGGTCCGTTCGACGAGGCGGATTTCACCGAATTGCCGGAAACGCACTACAGCCTGCTCGTTTCGGAATGCGACAAGTGGCTGCCCGAACTCGGCGAACTGCTCGATCAGTTTCGTTTCATTCCCGACTGGCGCATCGACGACCTGATGGTCAGCTACGCGCCGCGCGACGGCTCGGTCGGCGCGCACATCGACGAATACGACGTGTTCCTGCTGCAGGCAATGGGCCGCAGGCGCTGGCGTTACACCGCCGGGCGGGTCGAATCACCGCGTCTCGTCGATGACCTCGAGCTCGCGTTGCTCGACGAATTCTCGCCCGACCACGACGACGTGCTCGAGCCCGGCGACCTGCTTTACTTGCCGCCGGGCATCGCTCACCACGGTGTCGCGCTCGATCGTTGCATGACTTACTCGATCGGATTTCGCGCGCCGAGCGCGAGCAGTCTGCTCGCGTCGCTGGCCCACGAAATCGAGTCCCGCGACGGTCACGATCGCCGCTACCGCGACCCCGATCTCGAACTCGATCGCGATCCGGGGGAGATTACGGCCCGCGAAATCGCCCGCCTGCGCGCGCTCGCCGGCGATCTGCTCGATCAGGCACCGGAGCTCTGGTGCGATGCGATCGGCAAGCTGTTGTCCGATGGCCCGCTGACACGAGAAGCCGGTGACGAGCAACCGGTGCAGATCTCCGATTTGCAGGCGGCTAACTGGGTGAAGCATCCCGCGACCCGGCTGCTGTATTTCGCCGATGCCGATGAGATCCGCTGTTATTACAATGGCCAGGTGCACGCCTTGCCGCCGGACGCCGTGATTCGCGAACGGCTGCGGGCGATGTGTGCGTCGCGTGAATGGTCGCGGGATTTTATCGCGAGCGCGGTGGAGTCCGAGCCGCTGGCCCGGTTCCTGCTCGAGCTCGCCGCTAACGGGGCGATTCTACAAATTGATAATTAACACTTTATGTAAATAGTTATGGACGAAAATTCGAGTATTTTATTAGAAGGACGCGCGGAATGTGCCGACGCCGCCAAGACGCTCATTCTCGGCGCCGTCGGCCGCGTCGCCCTGGTCACGCAGAGTCTCGAACCCGAACTGTACAACGACGCCGAGATCCACGACCATCTCGCAGACCTGGCGGCGACCAATCGCGCGACCGAGATTCGTATCATTGCCCACGATACGCGCCTCGCCGCGAATCGTGGCCACTACCTGATTCATCTCGCGCAGAAACTGCCGACCTTCGCGCAAATCCGCGTTACCGTGAACCCGAACGACCGCCAGTTTCGCGAGAGCTGGCTGATAGTCGACGATGGCGCCTACATGCGAATCCAGAATCCGGCCCGTTTCGAGGGCTACTACGAACTCGACAACAAGCTCGAGTGCAAATCCTACCTCGACCGATTTCTCGAAATGTGGGAAGCCTGCGAGCCCGACCAGAACACGCGCCGGCTCAGCCTTTGAATCGGGGTTCCGGACGACCCCGAAAACCGCTGTCCGCCACCTCGAGCGTGCGGCCCGCGTCGGCGTGCCGCGGCCGTGCGCCGTAGGCCGGCGTACCGAGCGTGGTCACGAAGATACGATCGAGTTGCGGGCCACCGAAACTCAGGCTGGTCACGACCTGCCCTGGCAATTCCAGGCGCCGGTCGATCGCGCCATCGGGTGCGATACGCAGCAGGCAGGCGTCGTCCCACTGCGCACTCCACAGGTAGCCTTCGGCGTCGACCGTCGCGCCGTCCGGATTGATTCCGTCGATCAGCACGCGGCCGTTCGCCGGCACCCGGTCGGCGGTATATTCGAAAACCTCGATCGCGCCGTCGACGCGACCGGTGACGTACAGGCGCTCACCATCCGGGTCGAAACACGGACCGTTGAAGCAGGCGAAACCGTCGAGCAGGCGCTCGACCTCGAGATCGGGCCGCAGGCGGACCATCGGGCAATTTTCACGCTCGCGCAGGTCGATCGTCATCGCGCCGGTCACGAAGGCGCCGTGCGGATCGACCTTGCCATCGTTGAGACGCTGCCGGTCTCGGCCGGCGAGCGGCAGCGCGATCGTTGCAATGCTAGCGTCCAGTGGATCGAAGAAGTAGAGCCCGCTATCCATCGCGACGAGCAGTCCGCCGGAGTCGCGCGGTGCGAGGCTGCCGACGCTCGCACCCGGCAACGGCCAGGATTCGGTTCGCCGCTTCGCGTAGTCGTAGCGATACACGGCCGGCGCGAGACTGTCGACCCAGTACAGAGCCTGCTCGCGGACATCCCAGACCGGCCCCTCGCCGAGCCCGCAACGCGCATCGCCGAGCGGCGTGACTTTCACGCCGCGCCGTCGAGTTCGCGCGCGAAGGCGCGTACCTCGGCAAGCTCCGAGCTGCGCCGCATCGGCGGCAGGCTTTCGAGCATGCCCCTGCCATAGCCACGACTGTGCAGGCGATTGTCGCAGATCGCGACGATACCGCGGTCGGTGACGTCGCGTATCAGGCGACCGACGCCCTGGCGCAAGCTGATTGTCGCTTCGGGTATTTGCACGTCGACGAAGGCGTTGCCACCCTGCTCGTTGACGCGCTGCAGGCGCTGGCGGTAGACCGGGTCCTGCGGCGACTTGAACGGCAGCTTGTCGATGATCACGCAGCGCAGCTGGTCACCCTTGACGTCGACGCCCTCCCAGAAACTACTGGTGCCGAGCAATACCGGATTACGCGCGTCGACGAAGCGGCGCAGCAATTCGCTGCGTTGCGCCTCGCCCTGCACCATCAGCGGGTTGTCGATTCGGGCGCGCAGAAATTCCGCGGTCAGGCGCAGCATGCGATGACTGGTAAACAGGACGAAGCAGTAGCCACCGGTCGCGTCGATCAGTTCACGACACAAATCGCCGAAACGTTCCGGGTAGGCGTCGTCGGCCGGATCGGGTAAATGTCTGGGCAGGTAGAGCAAGGCCTGGCGCTCGTAGTCGAAAGGACTGTCGAATCGTGCACAGTCGATGTCTTCGAGACCAAGCCGCGCGCAGTAGTAACGAAACGATTGCTGCGAACTCAGGGTTGCCGACGTGAAGAATACCGAACCGATGTCGCATTGCTCGAGCTGCGCGCGGAACGCCGGCGCGACATCGAGCGGCGACAGGGCGAGGCGCAATCCGCGATCGTTAGCTTCATACCAGCTGACCTGATCGTCGTCCGGCGCCAGAAACGCTTCCAGCGCCTGGTCGAGTGCCTGCACCCGCCGCAGGCACTGCGCGAGTTCGCGGCCGCGACTGGCGAGATCGTCGAGTTCGTTCGCGAGCGTGGCGAACACCGCGCCGAGTGCCGCGATCGTCTCGCCGACGCCGGGCGCGTGGCGAATGCGCTCCCATTCGCCCTGCCCCGGGAAATCGCGCATCGCGAGTCGCAGGTCGGCCGCGACCTTGAGCAAGGCATCGCTCGTGCGCGCCAGCGCGCGCGATTCGCCAGCCTCGGCCAGCTCGGCTTCGATGAGGTCGCGGGCGAGAATCTCGACCTGGCGCAAGGTGATTTGCTGGCCATAGAAACGGTTTGCGATTTCCGGCAACTGGTGCGCCTCGTCGAAAATCAGCACGTCGGCCCGCGGCAGGATCTCGCCGAAACCCTCGGCCTTGAGCGCGAGATCGGAAAAATAGAGGTGGTGATTGATGACCAGTAAATCGGCTTCGAGCGCGCGCTTGCGCGCTTGCAAGACGAAACAGCGGTCGATTTCGGGGCATTCGCCGCCGAGGCAGTTGTCCGCGTTCGAGGTCGCGTAGAACCACAGGCTGTCGTTTTCCGGCAGGTCGGCGAACTCGGCGATATCACCGCTGTCGCTGACCGCCGCCCAGGCCTCGAGCGCAGCGAAGATCGATGCCGCCTGGCGCCGTCGGAAGCGATCGTCGTTGCGGAACCTGGCGAGCCGATAACGGCAACAATAGTTGCTGCGTCCCTTCAGCAACGCGACGCGCTTGGCCGCGACGACCGCTTGCCGCACGCGTGGGATATCCTTGTGATACAGCTGGTCCTGCAAATTGCGCGTGCCGGTGGAAACTACGACTCGCGCCTCGCTCAGCAATGCCGGTACGAGATAGGCGAAGGACTTGCCGATCCCGGTGCTCGCTTCGATAACCCGCGATTCGCCGAGCGCAATCGCCTCGGCGATCAGCTCGGCCATGCCGAGCTGGCTCGCGCGCGGCTCGAAATCGTCGATGCATGCACCGAGCGCGCCGCCATCGCCGAGTACCCCGTCGACGGTGAGTTCGTTTGCCAGTTGCGTCATCCGGATGCCTCGCGGCAACGTTCGAGCAGGCGCGAGTTGATCGACTCGAGCCGCGCGTCACCGCTGCCGTAACCGCGAGAACGCTGCGCCATGTCGACACAGCGCGGGTAATCGCCGCTCCGCCAGTAGGCTTGCGCGAGGTAGTGCCAGCTCAGCGGGTTGCGCGGTTCGATACGGATCGCGCGCTGCAGCCGCTCGATCGCCTGCTGGTAAGCGCCGCGATCGAATGCCGCCACCGCCTCGCGTTGCAACTGCTGCACGGCGCTGTCGACCCGCGGTGACGTCGATGCCGGCGCCTGGTAGGGATTGACTCGCGGTTCGGGACTGCAGGCGGCGAGCGCGGCCAGCAGCGGCATCAGGATCAGCCGGTTTCGAATCAGGGACATGCGGATCGTGACCTCGGCACGCCGTCGCGCGGAAACGGTAACAATACACTATTCACGCAATCGCGACGGGTAATTCCACCGTCGAGCGGATGCACGTGACGCCATGCGAGGGACGCATCCTGACTCGGCCTGAAAGCTTCGACCCCCTGGCGCTGCATGATGTCGGCCCAGACCCGCAACGCGCCCGCCGAGCCGCTGAGATGGATCGGCGCGTTATCGTCGCGGCCGAGCCAGACCACCGCGAGCAGGCGCTGGCCGAAGCCGGCGAACCACGAATCGCGCGCGTCGTCGGTCGTGCCGGTCTTGCCGGCCAGCGTCAGGCCCGCGAAGCGGCTGGCGAGATACCGCGCGGTACCGTTCTCGGTGACGCCGATCATCGCGCGCTGCACCTGGATCATGCGCGCCTGGTCGAACAGCTTGTAGGAATCGAGCGGCACGCGCTCGAGTATCTGCCGGTTCGCGTCGCTGACCTGGCGAATCGTCGTCAACGGCGTGAAATAACCGTTGTTGGCGATGACCTGGTAAAGCTGCGCGACCTCGAACGGCGACATTGCGGTCGTACCGAGCAGCATCGACGGATAGACCACGTCGTGCTTGAGCAATTGCACGCGATCGAGATTGGCAGCCAGCCGTTCGAGCCCGCCGTCGACGCCGAGATGAACGAACGGCAGGTTGTAGGAGTGGATGAAAGCCTGGTACAGCGTCATGCGGCCATGGACTTCGCGATCGAAATTTCGCGGCTCCCAGATCTGGCCGTTGGACTGGCGGATTCGAATCGGCTCGTCGACCACCGGGCTGGCGAGCGTATGGCCGCTTTCGAGCAAGCCGTAGAGCAGCAGCGGCTTGATCAGCGAACCGATCGGCCGCTGTGCCATCAGTGCGCGGTTAAATCCCGGGTAGTCGGTCGCGCGATCGCTGACCAGCGCGCGAACGTCGCCGCTGAGATAATCGGCGATGACCACCGCGGCCTGCAGTTCGGGTTCGGCGAATCGCGCGAGTCCGCGCGCGAGCCCTTCCTCGAGCTTGCGCTGGGCGAGCGGGTCGAAAGCGGTGAATATCTCGAGCCCGCGTTGCGCAAGTTCTTTCGCCGGGTAGCTGCTCTGCAATTGTCGTTTGACGAGATCGAGATACGCCGGGTAAGGATTGACGCCGGGCAACCGCGCGACGATGCCGAGCGGCGCGGCGCGCGCGCGGCCATGCTCGTCGGCGTCGATCAGGCCTTCGGCAAGCATGACATCGAGCACGAGATCACGCCGTTCGCGCGCCAGCTCGGGGCTGGTGAACGGGTTGTAGCGCCCGGGGCCCTTGACCATTCCGACCAGCAGCGCAACATGCTCGGCGTCGAGATGCTCGACGCTGCGGCGGAACAGCATCCGGCTTGCGCGCGCGAATCCATGTATCGCGATGCGGTTTTGCTGCAACAAAAAGACTTCGTTGACGTAGGCCGTGACGATTTCACGCTTGCTCAGCCGCAACTCGAGCAGCACTGCCAGGCAGGCTTCGTTGAACTTGCGCAGCAGACTGCGCTCGGGCGTCAGAAACAGGTTCTTGGCGAGCTGCTGGGTCAGCGTGCTGCCGCCCTGTACCGCGGCACCGGCCTCGAGGTTGGCGAGCAGCGCGCGGCCTATCGCGCGCGGGCTGACGCCCCAGTGGGCGTAGAAACGCCGATCCTCGACCGCGATCAGCGTTTCGACCAGGCGCGCAGGCACCTCGTCGGCAGCGAGCAGCAGCCGGTCTTCGCCGGTATCCGGATAATAGCTGCCGAGTACCAGCGGCGGCAGGCGAAACAGCGTCAGCTCCTCGCCGCTGGCTGAATCGATCAGCGCGTCGACAAGCGCCCCGTCGAAGAAGACCTGCACCCGACGGCCCGGCTGCGCGGCGTCGGCGAAGTCGAAGGGCCGGCTGTGCAATTCGATCGATTCGCCGAGCAGGCGGTACTGTCCCGGTAATGGCGCAGCCTCAACCTTAAGATAGCTTGCCTGCTCGAGTTCGTGGCGCAGGTCGTCGCGGTCGATGGCGAGATCGGGATAGAGTTCGAGCGCGCGCGCGTAGACCCGTGACGGCAGCGCCCAGGCGCCGTCGTCGAAACGCACCTCGATCAGATAGTTCAGGTAACCGACATAGACGGCGAACAGGCCGCAGACGAAACCAACGCCGGGCCACAACCAGCGGCGCCGGCGCGGAGTGTTTTGCCTGACGCGCTTGCCGGCTTTGCGTTTGCGAGGCATGACTTCGCCGGCGAAGCCCGGCTCAGGCTTGCTGGCGCTTGGCCCTGACTCCGTCGGCGAGTTCACGCAGCAGCATCGCCGAATCGTCCCAGCCGAGGCAGGCGTCGGTTATGCTCTGGCCATAGGTGTGCCGGGCGCCGGGTTCGTAATCCTGGCGGCCCTCGACGAGATTCGACTCGATCATGACGCCGAAAATGTTGTCCTGTCCGGTTTTGATCTGGTGAACGATGTCGCGGCAGACCTCGACCTGCTTGTTGAACTCCTTTTGGCTGTTGGCGTGCGAACAGTCGACCATCAGGCGCGGGTTCAGGCCGCTCTTCTCGAGTTTGCGCGTCGCGTCGGCGACGCTGACCCGATCGTAGTTCGGACGGTTGCTGCCGCCGCGCAGAATGACGTGGGTGTATTCGTTACCGGCAGTGGTGAAAATGGCCGAGTGCCCCTGCAGCGTGATGGAGATGAAATGGTGCGAATGCTGCGCCGCGCGCATCGCGTCGATTGCGATCTGCACGCCGCCGTCGGTGCCGTTCTTGAAGCCGACCGGGCAGGACAGGCCCGAAGCCAGCTCGCGGTGGCCCTGGCTTTCGGTCGTGCGCGCGCCGATCGCGCCCCAGGCGACGAGGTCGGAAATATATTGCGGGCTGATCAGGTCGAGGTATTCATGGCCGGCCGGTATGCCCATTTCGGCGAGCTTCAGTAGCAGTTCGCGCGCCTTGCGCACACCCTTGTTGATGTGGAAGCTGCCGTCGAGATCGGGATCGTTGATCAGACCCTTCCAGCCGACCGTCGTGCGCGGTTTCTCGAAGTAGACGCGCATGACGATCAGCAATTCGTCGGCGAGTTCTTCGCGCAATTCCTTCAGTCGGCCGGCATACTCGAGTGCGGCGTCGGTATCGTGGATCGAACACGGACCGATAATCACGACCAGCCGGTCGTCCTTGCCGTCGAGTACGTCATAGATCTCCTCGCGCGCGCGGGTCACGAGTTCGGCCGCCGTTTCGCTGAGCGGCAGTTCCTGCATCAATTCCTCGGGCGTCTGGATTTCCTTGGTCCCGGTGATGCGCAAGTCTTTGGTTTGCTGCATGATCATCGTGTTATCGGTTCTTTGCGCGCCGCCCGAAGCCCTTTCGCCAGCCGCGGGGGGACTTGAGCGCAATTCTCAATTTCCTTCCCAGGTGATTGAAAAAGAAAGCAATTCTAACGATTCGAGGCTCAATTGCCAGCCTTAAATTCGGCCAATACCGCGCGCGTCTGCTCGGGTCGCAGGCGCGGTCCGTACTGCGTCACGATACGCGCCGCCGCGAGCGACGCGAGATCCCCGGCCTGGTGAAAACTCATGCCGCGCGCGAGCCCGTACAGGAAGGCGCCGGCAAACAGGTCGCCAGCACCGAGCGTGTCGATCGCGTCGACCCGATGCGGCGCGATCTCGATGAGTCCGATGCCGTCGAACAGGATCGCGCCATCCTTGCCGCGGGTGATCGCGAAACTGTGCGCGATTCGTTTCATTGCCTGTACCGCCTGTTCCAGGTCGTCGGTGCGCGCCAGCGCCCTGGCTTCATCCTCGTTGGCAAACAGCAGATCGACGCCCTCTCCGATCATCGCCTCGAGCCCGTCGCGAAAGAATTTGACCATGTTCGGGTCGGATAGCGTCAGGGCGGTTTTGGCGCCCGCCCGCTCGGCGATGCGTCGTGCCTCGATCGCCGCGTCGCGCGAGTTGTCGGCACTCGCGAGGTACCCCTCGATGTATACGTACCCAGCGCGCGCCACCGCATCGACGTCGATGTCGCCGACGTCGAGATCGCCGCTGACGCCGAGAAAAGTATTCATCGTTCGTTCGGCGTCCGGGGTCACGAAGACCAGGCATTTACCGGTTACGCCACCGGGTAGCGGTCGGTGGTCGAGGCCGGAGTCGACGCCGTAGCGGTGCAGATCGCGGGCAAATACCTGGCCGGTCATGTCGTTGGACACGCGGCAATCGAAGTGGGCCTTCGCGTCGAGCTGGGCGAGCGCGATGATCGTATTGGCCGCCGACCCGCCGCAGGTCATGCTCTCGTGTGATTCGCCGAGTTGCGCGATCAGGCTGTTTTGCCGCGCTTCGTCGATCAACGTCATGACACCCTTGTCGATGCCGAGTTCGTGCAGCCGCGCGTCGGTCGTGTGATACTCGATATCGACCAGCGCATTGCCGATCGCGTAGACGTCGAATTGCTTCATGTTGTCGCTTCGGTCCTCGATGAGATGCGCTCCAGCGAGCGCCGACCGGCAAGCATAATGGTTCTCCGTGGCGCTGAAAACCTTTCGGCGGCGATAAATTTCGCCAATTCGAATGATTGCGTCATTTAATTGAATTTATAAATAAAATTAACTTCATTAATCTAGGCGGATTGATACCATAACCGCCCTGAGTCAATACACAACACGACTGGAGTGAGCCATGTCCCTGAAAGGATCCAAGACCGAACAAAACCTGAAAGATGCGTTCTCCGGCGAGTCGCAGGCCAACCGCCGTTACCTGTACTTTGCTGCCAAGGCCGACGTCGAGGGTTTCAATGACGTGTCCGCGGTATTTCGTTCGACCGCCGAAGGCGAAACCGGCCACGCGCACGGCCACCTCGAGTATCTCGAAGAAGTCGGCGATCCGGCGACCGGTTTGCCGATCGGCGGCACCGAGGATAATCTCAAGGCCGCGATCGCCGGCGAAACCCACGAGTACACCGACATGTACCCAGGAATGGCGAAAACCGCGCGCGACGAAGGTTTCGACGAAATCGCCGACTGGTTCGAAACCCTGGCCAAGGCGGAGCGTTCGCACGCCAACCGTTTCCAGAAAGCCCTGGACAACCTGGACGCCTGATCGGCTAGCCACCGGGCCCGCAAGGGCCCGGTAACATTCGAAAATTATGTCTACTGCATCCCGCGAAGGCAGTCTGGACGCGCCGACGCGTCACCCGCTCGGGCAAAACGATCCGGACTTCTATGACGATAACTCGCTGTTCGCCGAGCTCGAGCGCGTATTCGATATTTGCCATGGCTGCCGCCGCTGCGTCAGCCTGTGTAATGCTTTCCCGACGTTGTTCGACCTGGTGGACGAATCCGACACGATGGAAGTCGACGGGGTCGACAAGCAGGATTACTGGAAAGTCGTCGACCACTGCTATCTTTGCGATCTCTGTTACCTGACCAAGTGCCCTTACGTGCCACCGCACGAGTGGAATGTCGATTTCCCGCACCTGATGCTGCGCGCCAAGGCCAACGGCTTCAAGCGCGGCCGCGCGCGGCTGCGCGACAGGCTGATCAGCTCGACCGATGCGATCGGCAGCTTCGCCAGCATCCCGATCGTCGCCGGCGTCGTCAACGCGAGTAACCGCAACGAGCACACTCGCGCGCTGCTCGAATCGGCGCTCGACATTCACGCCGACGCGCGCCTGCCCGAGTATCACAGCCGAACCCTGAGTCGACGCACGCGCGGCCGCAATCCTGGCGAGCACAAGGTCGAGCCGACCGACAAAACCACCGGCAAGGTCGCGATCTTCGCGACCTGTTACGGCGAATACAACGAACCGCAAATCGGCGAGGATCTGATCGCGGTATTCGAACACAATGGTATCCCGACGATGGTCGCGGCAAACACGGTTTGCTGCGGCATGCCGAAGCTCGAACTCGGCGACCTCGACTCGGTCGGACGGCTCAAGGATCACAATATCCCGCTGCTCGCGCGGCTCGTCGACGATGGCTGGGACATCATCTCGCCGGTGCCGTCGTGCACGCTGCAGTTCAAGCAGGAGCTGCCGCTGATGTACCCCGACGACGATAACGTCACGAAGGTCATGAACGCGTTTTTCGATCCCTTCGAATACCTCGCGCTACGCGACAAGGCGGGCTTGCTGAGAACCGATTTTTCCGAGGGCATTGGCAAAATCAGCTACCACGTCGCCTGCCACCAGCGCGTCCAGCGGATAGGCCTGAAAACACGCGACATATTGTCGCTAATCCCCGATACCGAGGTCGAAGCCATCGAGCGCTGCTCGGGCCACGACGGCACCTACGCGGTAAAGCGCGAGTTTCATGACGTATCGATGAAAATTTGCCGTCCCGTGGTCAACCGGGTCAAAAAAGCCGAGCCCGACGCCTATACCAGCGATTGTCCGATGGCCGGCCAACACATCTCGGCCGGGCTCGCCGACGGCAGCCACACCCGCCACCCGATCAGCCTGCTGCGCCAGGCTTATGGAATCTGATCCAATGGAGGTTTCGATGCTCGAATCGATGCGAGATCGCATGCACCAGCCGATAACCCGCGACGAACTGATGAGTCTCGAGCAGTACGCCGAAAAACGCGCCGAGTTTCGCCAGCAAGTGCTGGCCCACAAGAAATACCGCCAGGTCGCGCTCGGGCCGAACGCGACGCTGTACTTCGAGGACCGGCTGACCCTGCTCTACCAGATCCAGGAAATGCTGCGCATCGAGAAAGTTTTCGAGGCCGCCGGCATCAACGACGAGCTCGAGGCCTACAATCCGCTTATCCCGGGCGGTCGAGATTTCAAGGCGACCTTCATGATCGAGTACCCGGACCCGGAAATACGTGCGGCGCAACTCGCCAAGCTCGTCGGAATCGAAGACCTGGTCTGGATGCAGATCGGCGACGACGACAAGATCTGGTCGATTGCCGACGAGGACCTCGAACGCGCAACCGAGGACAAAACCTCGGCGGTACATTTTCTGCGTTTCGAGATCAGCGATGCGGCCGCGAAGGCGCTCAAGAATGGTGAGCGCTGGCAGATCGGCGTCCAGCACCCGGTCTATACCTACCCGGTCGAAATCGACGGCGAGACGCGCGCGTCCCTGGTAAAAGACCTCGCCTGAAAAATCGGTTTACCTCGGTCGGACTCGGCTGTCGGGATTCGGCCGTGGTTCCCATTACGCAACGGTCGCCACGGCAATCTCGAAGCGCAACTACATCCGGAATGCCATGAAATACCTGGGCGAGCCAAAATAGTCTGTGGCGCTGCTGGGTCCCGTAGCATCCACCAGTGCCGCCGTCACATCGGACTGGATCGAACCCGACGAAGGATCGCCGTCGTCGATTATGTCTTCGAGAATTTTGGCAATTTTTCCTTCGATCGAGCCGAAGATCAAAACGTGTCCCGGAATCTGCAACGAGCGGTCCCGGACCCCGATTCTGCCGCCATAGGCATTGAACGGCTGGGTATCATCATCACCGGTACCGACGATCAAGCCGGCTGCTCGCAAGTGCTTCCAGGCGTTCGCGGTTTCCGAATTCACCGCCCCGATCCAGTTTCCATCGATCGTTCCGCTATTGTCACCATTGATTTGGGCGGGTAGTGGATCATTGAATCCATCGGTGTAGATCGAAAAATGCTGATCCGCGCTGTCGTCGTCACCGGGATAACGCATATAGCGGCCGTCGTAGGTTAATATTGCAGTCGAAATTTCGGAATAATCGTTCTGCGTGCGTTTCACCTTCGTATTGAGAAGCATTTCCTGCATCTTCACGACGCCACCCAGCACCAACCCCACGATAACCAGCACGATCGTGATTTCTACCAACGTGAATCCTTGCAGACCGGACTTGGGGTATCTGGGTGGAAACGAACAGTTATCTTTGCGCGACGCGCGGCGTGCATGAGTCACCACCGGCGGGCATGGGTCGTGCGATAGCATTGTGTCCTTCCTCTTTTTATTAAAGAAGTGGCAGTCCGGCTATCTTGAATTCTTGCTCTACCGCTCGAAGAACACGAGGACCCGTGGCTTTCCGTCACCGTCTTTCGACGACTTTGGCTTTGTCACTACTTTCTGGAACAGTTTATACTCCTCGTCGATCTAAATGTCCAAACCTGCATCGGAATCGGTCCAGGCGAGTGCAGCCGGGCAGCCTGACGAATTCTCGTAAAATCAAAAACTTGCCGTGGCTGGCGAGCCTTGCTAACAATCACCCCGAGTGTCGGGTAGAGGCGTTAATCCGCAAGCGGGTGTAAGATGTGCGGCGTCAGTCGAGTATATAGCGCACGACATGATCAAGTTGCCCCGCACGGTCGGCCAGATTCTTTGCTGGCTGGGATTTCACGATTTTCGCGTCGTCAACGTAATCTTCGAATTCGGTGCCGATCCGGTCGAGAAAGACCAGTGCCGGCGCTGCGGCGCGACGCGGACCCGGCTCAGCCGCTAGGGGGACCGGGCCGCCGGAGGCTCGACTAGCTGCCGGCCCGCAGGCCCGCGCGCAAGTGGCCGACGATTTGCTCGGTACACTCCCGCGGGTGCGACTGCAGCAACAGATGCGGCCCGTCGATATCGACGCGGCGAACCGCGGGCAGGTTTTGCTGCACCATTTGCGCGTCGGCGTCGGAGACGACGCGATCCCGCAGCCCATGCAATTGCAAGATGGGCACGCTGACTTGCGGTAAAAGCGCCGATACGTCGATCCGACTCAAAACTTCGATCTTGTGCTTGAGAACGGTGCCGTCGAGTTGCGCGGTGACGCTGACCGGTAGCGGTTGGGTTTCCGAGTTGTCCTCGCTGTCGATGTCGCTGACCTCGAGACAAAAATCGCTCAATGCGCCGATCGAAAACATCCCGGCCGGTACCTGGCTCGCCATCCGGTTCAACGCGACCAGCGGCGAGCGCGCAAACGCCGAGCAAAGCACCGACGGGCCGACCTGGCCCGGGCGATTGGCCATGATCGCAATCGCCACCGGGGCGGAAAAGGATTCGGCGAGCACCGAGTAGTCCGCTGCCGGGGGCAACTGGTTTTGCGCGCATTCGATATAATCGGCGAAGCTGCCGAGGTCGGGGTAAGTCACGACCGACAGCTCGAAATGGGGTTCGAGCAACGGAATGATAGGTGAGAACAGCTTACCGGTCCCATCCAGCCCGGGCATTAGCACGAGCCTGCTTTTCTGCTTCAATGATTTCCCTCTTGCCCGGAGTCTCGCCGTTCCCCGGTAGCCAGCGCCTCTATCATTATAGACGGTCCGGGAGACAAGAAGACCGATGGGACATAACGGTAATTGTTTCAGCGCATGATCGCAAGTGCGAATTCGAGACTGGCCCCGGATTCGCGTTCGTCAGTCCGGCGCGAGCCGTGCCCGAGTACGGCGAGGGGTGGCCTGGCCCTTTTTGCCGCGCTAGTATCTGGCGCTAACGAATCCGATTCGCGTTACGGGGCCCGCATTCGATGGTACCAGTTCCCGCTCGCAGGCTGGTCGTACTGCTCCACGCCGACATCGTCGACTCGACCGGCCTGGTGCAACTCGACGAAACCCGCGCGCACCAACGCATGCAGGATGCCTTCGTGCGCTTCTCGCAGGCGATCAAGGAGTACGGCGGCGTCACCCACGAGTTGCGCGGTGACGCGCTAATTGCCGAGTTCGCGCGCGCCTCCGACGCGGTTTGCGCGGCGCTCGCGTTTCAGCGGGACAACCGGGTTCACAATCGCGCCATTGACGATGCCATATGCCCCGAGTTGCGCGTCGGCATCGCGATGGGCGAGGTCGTCATCGACCAGCAGACGGTAACCGGCGGCGGGGTCGTGCTCGCGCAACGTCTCGAGCAACTCGCCGAGCCCGGCGGGGTCTGCCTGCAAGGCGCGATTCACGAAACTGTGCCACGCCGCCTGCCGTTCGCCTACGCGGCACTCGGCGAGCAGCGGCTCAAGGGTTTCGACGAGCCGGTACGCGCCTTCACGGTACGGCTCAAGGACGGTGCCGGTATACCGCCGCCAGAGTCGGTCGACGGTGCGATCCGGTTGGCCGGTGGCGCTGCGCCGGGGAACGCGCATCGTCGGCGCGCCAAATCGACCTTGCTGCTGGCGCCGATTCAGCCGCCCGGAGGCGACGCCGAACTCGACCAGTTGGCCGCCGCGCTCGAGGACGCGGTTCTGACCGCGCTGGCCAACGCCACCGGCCTGCGACTCGTGACCGGGCTCGAGGACGCCGACTTCGAGCTTCGCATCGGCTTGCAGATGGTCGCGCGGCGTTACCGCGCGACGGTCAAGCTCGTCGAGTCGAGTTCGCGCGAGCAGTTCTCGTCGACCCGTTTCGATGGTGTTTGCGAAGACCTCTTCGAAACCGTCGATCAGTTATCGTTTCGCGTTGCCACCGCGGTGCGCAACGACATGTTGAAACGCGAATTCGAGCGCGCCCGCACCGTGCCGATCGCGGACAAATCGGTCGAGGAATTGCTCAGCGAAGCCGGCATGCTGTCGACCCGGGTCGAAACCGCGACGCTCGAGCGAGCCGACCGCTTGCTCGTACAGGCGCTCGAACTCGACCCGGAAAACTTCATGGCGCTGGCAATGCGCGCCCAGCTGCTGGTGCTGGTTCCGCTGACCGGCTTCCGGCCGATCGGGCGGGAAGCCGGCGAGCAGGCACTCGAACTGCTCGCACGGGCGCGCGAGCTCAACCCGCGCAGCGATTTCGTCTACCTCTCGCTGAGCCTCGTGCAGGCGTATTACCAGCTCGATCTCGACGCCGCGCTGCGATCGGCGACGAAGAGCTTCGACCTGAACACCGCGTGGATCAACCCGCTCGGAATGATCGGCCAGATCGAGATTTATCGTGGCGATGCACCTTCCGGTATCGACAAGAGCCGCCGGGCATTCGAGACTTTTCCGCAATCCGAGATGGCGTTTTTCTTCTGCGACACGATCGCCCTCGGCTACTTCGTCGCATCCGACTACGCGCAGGCAATCGACTGGGCCGAACGCGCCGAGGAGCTCCAGCCAGGCCTGACTTACCGCCTGCTTTTACGTATCGCTCTGCATGTTTTGCACGGTCAGCCGGGGCGCGCCGCCGACCTTGCCGCGCGCCTGCGTGAACGGCATCCCGATTTCAGTTGCGCCGAAATGCGTCCCTGGCCATTTGCCGACAAAAGCTGCGAAGGGCGTCTGCTCGAGGGTTTGCGCGCCGCCGGGCTGTCCTGAAGCCGGCTTCGCGGCGTCAGGAAATTTCCTCACCCGGCTTGTACCAGGCGAGCTTTTCGTGCAGCGCGACGACTTCGCCGACGATGATCAGCGTCGGCGCGCGCACGTCGTTGTCGGCGATGATGCCCGGCAAGCTGTCGAGGTTTCCGACAAAGACCCGCTGTACCGCGGTCGTGCCCTTTTCGATCAGCGCCGCCGGGGTTTGCGGATCGCGACCGTGTGCCGCGAGCGACGTGCAGATGCGCTCGACGTTATCGAGGCCCATGTAGAACACGACAGTCTGGTTCGGATGACTCAGCATCGGCCAGTTGATGTCCTCGGCGCCCTCGCGGCGGTGGCCGGTTACGAAGATACAGGCCTGCGAATGATCGCGATGCGTCAACGGGATACCGGCGTAACTCGCGCAACCGGACGCCGCGGTGATGCCGGGCACCACCTGAAACTCGATGCCCTCGTCAATCAACTCACCGAGTTCCTCGCCGCCACGGCCGAAGATGAACGGATCGCCACCTTTCAGCCGCAGCACGCGTTTGCCTTCGCGTGCGAGCCGCACCAGCAGCTGGTTGATGTTTTCCTGCGCGATCGCGTGCTCGGCCCTCGCCTTGCCGGCGTAGATCCGCTCGGCGTCGCGCCGCACCATGTCGAGGATTGGCGCCGAGACGAGACGGTCGTAGACGACGACATCGGCCTGCTGCATCAACCGCAAGGCCTTGAACGTGAGCAGGTCCGGGTCGCCGGGACCGGCGCCGACGAGATAGACTTCGCCGCGCGGCGCGGTCGTATCGAAGCCTTCGAGCCGGGATTCGAGTAACTCGCGCGCGGCCTCGAGGCGACCGGCAAACACGAGTTCGGCGGCCTGCCCGTCGAGGATTTCTTCCCAGAACCGGCGGCGCGCGTCGACGTCAGGCAAGGCTTGCTTGACCCGCTCGCGATACTCTTCGGCTAGCCGCCCGAGATGGCCGTAGCTGCCGGGAATCGCGCTCTCGAGACGCGCGCGCAGCAGACGTGCGAGCACCGGCGACTGGCCGCCGGTCGAGATCGCGATCTGCACCGGGCTGCGGTCGATCATCGCCGGCATGATGAAGCTGCACAGCGCCGGGTTGTCGACGACGTTGACCGGCAGGTTGCCCGCCTGGGCGAGCCGCGAAACCTCGGCGTTGACGGCATCGACGTCGGTCGCCGCGATGACGCAGGCGACTTCATCGAGATCGGCGGCGTCGAATTCGCGCGTGACGATTTCGAGATCTTCGCGCTCTGCAAGCTCGCGCAGGCGGGGATCGATTTCCGGCGCGACCAGGCGCACCCGGCTGCCGGCGCGCAGCAAGTGCTCGGTCTTGCGCAGCGCGATCGTACCGCCGCCAACCACCAGCGCGGTCTTGCCAGCGAGGCGCAGAAAAACGGGCAGAAAATTCATCGCTAATAAATCCTCATGCGCCAATTATAGAGGTCCCGCACGGCGGGCTGAATCTCCTCGAGGGGATAAAAAAAGCCCGCGATGACGCGGGCTCGAAGTCATACCTGAGGAGGTTTTACTGGTTCTTTTGCCGATAGTTGTCGATCGCCGCGGCGATCGCGTCTTCGGCCAGAACCGAACAGTGAATCTTGACCGGCGGCAAGGCCAGTTCCTGAGCGATATGGGTGTTCTTGATTTGCGCCGCCTCGTCGATGCTCTTGCCCTTGACCCATTCGGTCACCAGCGAACTCGATGCGATTGCCGACCCGCAGCCGTAGGTCTTGAATTTCGCATCTTCGATGATGCCGTCCTTGCCGACCTTGATTTGCAGACGCATGACGTCGCCGCAGGCCGGCGCGCCGACCATGCCGGTACCGACCGACTGATCTTCTTCGATTACGCCGACATTACGCGGGTTTTCGTAATGGTCGAGTACTTTTTCGCTATATGCCATTTTACACCTCTAATGCAGCGCCTAATGCGCTACCCATTCAACAGAATTCAAATCGACGCCCGCCTTATACATATCCCACAGGGGCGACAGGTCGCGAAGCTTGGTGACCGCCGAGCGCACGAGTTCGATCGTGTAGTCGACTTCCTCGACCGTCGTATAACGGCCGATGGTAAAACGGATCGAGCTGTGCGCGAGCTCGTCGTTGCGGCCGAGCGCGCGCAGCACGTACGACGGCTCGAGGCTCGCCGAAGTGCAGGCCGAGCCCGACGATACCGCAATGTCGCG
>JBFFXR010000011.1:0-32792 GCA_041569645.1 Gammaproteobacteria bacterium | reverse complement strand
ATCTGCAGGAGCTCGAGCGTATGCGCGGCTACGCCAGTAGCAGCACGCGCAGCGCGGAGTTCGGCGAGAACGGCGCTCTGCGCGCGCGCCAGATCAAACACCTCAAGCCACGGGCCGATAGCGATCGCATTAGCGATTACGAAAGCAAGAAATGATGCGCGTCGCGCTTTTTCCGATCCCGCTGATCCTGTGCCTGGCGATTGCGCTGGCGATGCCGCGTCCGGCGGCAGCGCTCGATCTCGGCGACCTGATCGATCTCGGCAGCAAACTGAAGAAGGCGAGCGGCAAGGTTAGCGTCGAGGAAGAGATCGAGATGGGCGGCAACCTGATATCGGGATTGCTCGGCGCCGCGCCGCTGGTCGACGACCCGGAGTTGCAGCGCTACGTCAACGACGTCGGCCACTGGGTTGCATCGCAGTCGAAGCGCAGGGACTTGCCGTGGACTTTCGGCGTCATCGACTCGGAGGGCATCAATGCATTTGCCGCTCCCGGCGGTTACATCGTGCTGACACTGGGTTTGTTCAACCTGCTCGAAAACGAAGCCCAGCTTGCCGGGGTGCTGGCCCACGAGATCGCCCACGTCGTGCGCAAGCATCATCTCAAGGCGCTGCAAAAAACGATGAAACGCGACTTCCTTGCGAGTCTCGCGGTCGCCGCGGTGGATGATGAGCAAGATCAGCGAAATCTGCAAAGACTGGTAAACACCGGCGTGCAGTTGTACGCTACCGGCCTCGACCGCAAATACGAGTACGAAGCCGATCTGCGCGGCGTGGTTCTGGCCGCGCGCGCCGGATACGATCCATACGCATTGCTCGACGTGTTGAATACCATCGACAGCATCAATCCCGATTCCGCCTCTCTTGCCGTGTTCATGAAAACCCACCCGCCGCTCGACCAACGACTTCTCCGGCTATCCGACGACATGGACGGCCGGCTCGACAAGTACGCCTCGGGGCGAACCAACGACGAACGTTTCCAGCGCATCCTGGCCGGTGAGTGATCGCGGGTCGCGGGCTGGCCGGCAAGAAATGTCCCCGAATGCCTGATCTGCAGGCTGACGATCGCGTGCTGGCGCGCTGGCTTGCGCTGTGCCTGGTGCTGGTGTTCGCGATGATCCTGCTTGGCGGCGTGACCCGCCTGACAGGGTCGGGCCTGTCGATGGTGAACTGGAACCCGACGGGCGTGCTGCCGCCGCTCGATACGGCCGGCTGGCAAGCCGAGTTCAGCCGCTACCAGCAATTTCCCGAGTACCAGAAAATCAACCGCGGCATGACGCTCGACGGCTTCAAGCGAATTTACTGGTTCGAGTACTCGCATCGCATGCTCGGCCGCCTGATCGGGCTGGTATTCGCGCTGCCGCTCGCCTTTTTCTGGCTGCGCGGCAGGATTCGGCCCGGCCTGGCGCCGCGACTGCTCGTGCTGCTCGCGCTCGGCGGCCTGCAGGGACTGCTCGGCTGGTACATGGTGCAGAGCGGGCTGGTCGACAATCCGCGCGTCAGCCAGTACCGGTTGACCGCGCACCTGATGAGCGCGATTCTGATTTTCGGCTTCATGCTGTGGATGATCCTCGACCTGCGCAGCAGCTCGCCCTATCGGCGGCTCGACGACTCCGCGGTACCGGGCTGGCGGCGCGCGTCGCTCGCGCTGTTCGCGCTGCTGGTCGTCACGATCGCCTCCGGCGGGTTCGTCGCCGGCCTCAAGGCGGGTCTGATATTCAACACGTTTCCGCTGATGGGCGGACGCCTGCTACCGGAGGGCCTCGGCGCGCTGTCGCCGTGGTACCTCAATCCGTTCGAAAACATGGTTACCGCGCAGTTCGATCACCGCTGGTTGGCGATGCTGACCGGCGTCGCGCTGCTCGTCTGGTATCTGCGCGGGCGGGCGCACTTCGACGAGCCGCGACTCGCGCGCAGCTTCAAGCTGGTCGGTATGATGGTCATCATCCAGGTCGCGCTGGGTATCGCGACGCTATTGCTGCAGGTGCCGGTCGTGCTCGGCGCGTTGCATCAGGCCGGCGCACTGATGCTGTTCGGCGCAATGCTGAATAATCTGCACGCACTGTCTCGGGTGTAGTTGCGCCCGGCCGCCGGGTATAATTGCGCGCGAATCGAAACGGGGGGAGCAAGGCGCCGATGCGCGGTATTCGAATCGGACACGGTTATGACGTCCATGCCTACACCGAAGGCGACGGATTCCGGCTCGGCGGTGTCTGGATCGATTGTGAACGCGCGGTGATCGCGCACTCGGATGGCGACGTGGCAATTCACGCGCTCTGCGATGCGCTGCTCGGCGCACTCGGTCGCGGCGATATCGGCCAGCGATTCCCGGACGGCGATGCGCGCAATCGCGACCGCGACAGCCGCGAATTCCTGCAGGATCTCGGCCGGCAACTCGCCGACGACGGCTATCGGCTCGGCAATGCCGACCTCACACTGATCGCACAGGCGCCCAAGCTCGCGCCGCGTCTGGCGGCAATGCGCACCGCGCTGGCCGAGGCGCTAGCCTGCGACAGCACGCGCATCAACATCAAGGCGACGACCACCGAGGGGCTGGGATTCATCGGCCGCGAAGAGGGAATTGCCGCGGCCGCGGTCGTGCTATTGGAGCCACTGGCGTGAATCTCGGCCCGGTCATGCTCGACGTCGCCGGCACCGAACTCGACAACGCGGACCGCGAGCGGCTCGCGCACCCGCAGGTCGGCGGGGTCATCCTGTTCAGCCGCAATTATGCAAATCCGCAACAGCTCGAGGCACTGTGCGCGGCAATCCACGAGCTGCGCGATCCGCGGCTGGTCATCGCGGTCGACCACGAGGGCGGCCGGGTGCAGCGCTTTCGCGAGGGTTTCGAGCAGCTGCCCGCGGCTGCGCACCTCGGTGAATTCTACGACCAGGACCCGGCGCAGGCGATCCGCCTGGCCGAGCAATTCGCCTGGGTCATGGCGACCGAGTTGTTGCATCACGGCGTCGACCTGAGCTTCGCGCCGGTGCTCGACCTCGCCGATCCGGTATCGAGCGTCATCGGCGACCGTGCTTTCCACCGCAATCCCGAGGTCGTTACGCGGCTCGGTAACGCGTGGATTCGCGGCATGCGCAAGGCCGGCATGGAGGCGGTCGGCAAACATTTCCCTGGGCACGGCTCGGTGGCCGGCGATTCGCACCACGTGATGCCTTTCGATCGCCGCGATTTCGCCGAAATCGAGGCGCTCGACCTCGTGCCGTTTCGCCGCGCGATCGCGACCCACCTGAGCGGGATCATGATGGCGCACGTGATCTACGAGCGGGTCGATTACGAACCGGCGAGTTATTCGCACCACTGGATCGACAGCGTGCTGCGCACCCAGCTCGAGTTCGAAGGCGTCGTCTTCAGCGACGACCTCAGCATGAGTGGCGCGGAATCGGTCGGTGGCTATCCCGAGCGCGCGCGTGCGGCGCTGGAGGCGGGTTGCGATATTCTGCTGGTCTGCAACAATCCGGCCGGCGCCGACGAAGTGCTGGATACGCTCGAGGGCTACAGCAACCCGACGTCGCAATTACGCATGATCCGCATGCACGGTCAGCCGGCCGAACACGACGGGGTCGCGAGCCTGCAGTGGCAGACCGCCTGCAACGAATTGCATGCTTTCAATCACCGCCTCGGGCTGGCGGATAGCGGGGACTTGTTCGAGACATGATAGAGCTGGAAAACTGGGTAACGGGCCTGGACCGGGAGTGGGTCTGGGCCGTGCACGTATTCGTCGTCGTACTGGCGACCGCGCTGGCGAGTTTCTTCGTGCGCCGCTTGCTGATCAAACTGATCAAGCGGTTCGATCGCAAGCAAACGCGCTGGGACAACGTCGTGTTCGACGCAATCCAGCGGCCGGCCGCCTGGGTGGTCTGGCTGGTCGGCCTCGACCTCGCCGTCGACATCGTCCACGCACAGACCGAGGCCGCGATTTTCTCCTATTCGGACCAGGTGCGCGATGTCGGTATCCTGCTCTGCATCACCTGGTTTCTGCTCGGCCTGACGCGCGGCGCCGAGGCCGAGTTGACCCGCGACCCCGACGAGGTCGATATACACACCGCCGAAGCAATCGGCAAGCTCGTGCGGCTCGCGATCATCATCACCGCCGTGCTCGTGATCCTGCAAACCCTGGGCTTCAGCATTGGCGGCGTGCTCGCGATGGGTGGCATCGGCGGCATTGCGATCGGCTTCGCCGCCAAGGATCTGCTGGCCAATTTCTTCGGCGGCCTGATCGTTTACCTCGATCGACCATTCACGGTCGGCGACTGGATTCGTTCACCGGATCGCGAAATCGAGGGCACGGTCGAAAAAATCGGCTGGCGCGTGACCGCGATTCGCGATTTCCAGTCGCGGCCGCTGTACGTGCCGAATTCGGTGTTTACCACGATCATCGTCGAGAATCCGTCGCGGATGAATAACCGCCGCATCTACGAGACCATCGGGGTGCGTTACTCGGACCTGACGAGCATGGAAAAAATCGTTTCCGAAGTCAACGCGATGCTGCGCGCGCACGAGGAAATCGACGCCGACAAGACGCTGATGGTCAATTTCAACGAATTCGCCGATTCGTCGGTCGATTTCTTCCTCTACTGCTTTACCAAAACGACGCAGTGGATAAAATTTCACCAGGTCAAGCAGGACGTTCTGATGCGCATCTCCCGCATCATCGAAGAAAATCACGCCGAGGTCGCCTTTCCGACGACGACGGTGCACCTGGCCGATCCCGTCCCGCAAGCGGAATCCTGACATGTTGCTGAACCGGGCCCAACAGGTGCACCAAACCGCCGAGCTGCTATTCGACGCCGATGCGGTGGAGCGCGGCATCGCCGATCTCGCCGCCCGGGTTGAGCAGGACAGTGCCGCCGATTTCCCGCTGGTGCTGTGCGTCATGAACGGCGGCCTGTATCTCACCGGTCAGCTGCTGCGTCACTGGAACTTTCCGCTAACCGTCGACTACGTGCACGCCACGCGCTACCGGCTGGCCACGCTCGGCAAGGACGTGCTCTGGAAGGCTTACCCGCAAAACGAAATACGCGATCGCAACGTGATCATCGTCGACGATATCTTCGACCAGGGCTATACCCTCGAAGAGGTCAAGTCCTACTGCCAGCGGCACGGCTCGCGCCAGTGCATCAGCGCGTTCCTGATCCGCAAGTCCCACGAACGCAAGAAGGCCGATATCGCGCCGGATTACGTCGGTCTGGAGTGTGGCGACTGTTACGTCTACGGCGCCGGCATGGACCTGAACGGCCACTTCCGCAATTTGTCGAGCATTTACGCGCTACCCGCGAAGGTCGATTGATGCTGGCCATCATCGGAGGCAGCGGGCTTTACTCGCCGGGCGACGGTTTCGTCCTCGACGAATCGCTGACGTCGGCGACACCCTACGGCGAGCCGTCGGCCGAAATATTGCTCGGACGCTGGCACGGCGCGCCGCTCGCTTTCCTGCCACGCCATGGGCCGAATCACCGACTCGCGCCGCACCGGGTCAATTACCGCGCCAACATCTGGGCGCTGCACGCGGCCGGTGCGCGGCAAATCATTGCGGTCAATGCGGTCGGGGGCATTTCCGCCGATCTGCCGCCACGCACGCTCGCGCTGCCCGACCAGATCATCGACTATACCTCGGGTCGCGAGCACAGCTTCGATGCGCCCGCCGACGGCCCGGTGCGGCACGTCGATTTCAGCTGGCCTTACAGCGCGGACCTTCGCACCGCAATGGCCGGCGCCGCGCAGCGCCTCGGACAGACGCTGGTGACCACCGGAACCTATGGCGTAACCAATGGGCCGCGTCTCGAGAGCGCGGCCGAGATCGGGCGACTCGAGCGCGACGGCTGCAACATGGTCGGCATGACCGGGATGCCCGAAGCGGGGCTCGCGCGGGAACTCCAACTCGACTACGCCTGTCTCGCGCTGGTGGTCAACTGGGCGGCGGGCGTCGAAGACCGGGTCATCGAGATGGACGAAATCGTCGCGCATCTGGAAAAGGGGATGACGCAAGTCCGGGCGCTGCTCGCCGAAACCGCCCGGGCGCTCGCGCAATGAACTACTGCAGCCAGTGCGGCGCGCCGGTCAGCCTGAAAATCCCGGTCGACGACAACCGCGAGCGTTTCGTTTGCGACAATTGCGGTTACGTACACTACCAGAATCCGAACAATGTCTGCGGTGCGATCCTGACGCTCGACGATCGCGTGCTGTTGTGCAAGCGCGCGATCGAGCCGCGCTACGGCAAGTGGACGCTGCCGGCCGGATTCATGGAAAACAACGAAACCGTCGCCGAGGCGGCGGCGCGCGAGGCGCTGGAGGAAGCCAACGCCCGTGCCGGACCGCTGACCTTGTTCGGAATTTTCAGCATGCCATACATCTCGCAGGTCTACCTGATGTTCCACGGCGAACTCGCCAGCCCGGCGGTCTCGGCCGGCCACGAGAGCCTCGAGGTCGGAATGTTCCAGCGCGACCAGATCCCGTGGGACGAGCTCGCGTTTCCGGTCGTCAGCCACAGCTTGCGGCTGTATTTCGAACACGGTCCCGGCAAGGTGCACCACGCCTGGTTCAGCCGCGATGCCGACCGGCGGGTCGAGCTGCATATCATCGACTGATTAGACCGCGCCGGTCGGGCCGGCCCGGCGGGCCGGGGAACCGCGGGCTGAAATCCGGGTCGGAATGATCTGACGCCTCATGTGGCGCGTAGCAATCAGAGAAATGTTTCGAGACAGCCAGACGAGCTACGGCGGGATTTCGATCCTGCTCCACTGGGCTTCCGCCGTCGCAATCGTCGGCCTGTTCGGTCTGGGCGTCTACATGGTTGAACTGACCTATTACGATCCGCTCTACAACCGCTTGCCGCAGCTGCACAAGAGCATCGGCCTGCTGCACGCGCTGGTGTTTGTGCTGGGGATCGCCTGGCGGTTGGCCAACCCCTGGCCGGCGCCGGTGGCCGGCATCGGCGCCATCGAGGCGCGCGTCGCAAGAGGGGCCAAGCACGTGTTTTACTGGTTGATCGCGATCGTCATCGTGAGCGGTTACCTGATACCGACCGCCGGCGGCGCGCCGATCAGCCTGTTCGGCTGGATCGACGTGCCGGCGCTGATCGCCGATTTGCCGCGCCAGGAAGATGTCGCCGGCCTGGTGCATCGCTACGCGGCCTACCTGCTCATCGCGCTGGCGAGCCTGCACGCGGCGGCCGCTCTCAAGCACCACTGGATCGATCGCGACGCTACTTTGCGTCGCATGCTGGGCCGGCGCGAAACCGAAGCTCGAAACTCAAACTGACCGCAGAGAGAAAATCATGCGCAATTTACCAGTTCTGCTCGGCATGATGCTTGCCGTCCTGGCCAGCGGCCCGGCACTGGCCGCCGACTACAAGTTCGACATCGAGGGACAACACGCCTTCGTCAATTTCCGCGTCAGCCATCTCGGTTATTCCTATATCGTCGGCCGCTTCAACCGGTTCGACGGCAAATTCAGCCACGATCCGGAAAACCCGGCGGCCTCGCGCGCCAGCGTTACGATCGACGCGGCGAGCCTCGACACCAATCACGCCGAACGCGACAAGCACCTGCGCGGTACGGACTTTTTCGACGTACGCCGGCATCCGCAAATCACATTCGACAGCACCGGCTACGAGGGTAGCGCCGAAGCCGGTACGCTGCGCGGCATGTTGAGCTTTCTCGGCGTGACCCGCGAGATCGAGATCGACCTTCGCAAGGTCGGCGAGGGCAGGGATCCGTGGGGCGGCTACCGCAGCGGTTTCGTCGGCACGACGACGCTCGTGGCGGCCGACTACGGCCTGCCCGAGTGGCTCGGCGAGGTCCAGATCGACCTCAATATCGAGGGCATCCGGACCGGCGGGAATTCATGATACGACGACCGAGATATCGGTGAATTCCGACACGACCGTCTGGTTTCGGCCGTTATTCTTGGCTTCGTAGAGCGCGATATCGGCGCGCTTGATCAGTTCGCTGATGCTTTCGCCCTTGACGATCGCCGCGCAGCCAAGACTCGCGGTGATCGGCCGGCCGAAGCCGAAATCGGTATTCGCGACCAGCTGACGGATAGTTTCGGCGATCGGCAGCAAATCGTCTTCCTCGATGGTTGTGCAGCAAATCAGAAATTCCTCGCCGCCCCAGCGAGCGACGAAATCGCTCGAGCGGATCGCGCCTTCGAACAGGCGCGCGAGCTTCTTGAGTACCTGATCGCCGGCATCGTGGCCTTGGGTGTCGTTGATCGCCTTGAAGTGATCGATGTCCGCCATGATGATGCCGAAGCGCTGATCGTGGCGCTCGAAGCGTGAATATTCCTTGTGCAGTATCTGGTTCATGTGGGTACGATTCGACAGCGCAGTCAGGCTGTCGGTCAGCGCCATTCGGGTCAGTTCATTGTTGTCCTCGAGCAATTCCTTTTGTGTATCGAGCAAGGACTCGGTGCGTTCGTAGATCTTTTGTTCGAGGTAGGTGTTCATATCCTCCAGCTGGAACGACAGCTTGCGGCCGTACCAGAATGCGACCCCGGTGACGGCGAGGCTGGCGAGCACGGCAAAACCCGAAAACAGCGCGATCCGGGTGCGCCCGGATTCGGCCGCGGCGTTGGCCAGTAGCAGCGTCTTTTGCACGTCCATGCGCTGCGCCTGGGTCAGCTCGGACAGATGCGACAGCAGCGGCGCAGTTTTCGGCAGGACTTCCTGGAGCAGCACTTTGCTCGCTTCGTCGCGGCTGCCGTTGAGAAACAGCACCGAGACCTGGCGGTTGAGATCGTTGAGGTCGCGATCGAGGCGATCGATGGCCTGCATGATTTCACGCTCGCGCGGCGCGAGCAGCGGCAACAGGCGCTCGCGGGTTTCGCGGTAGGCGCCCTCGATGCGATTGAAATCCGGCCACGACTCGGCGGCGGTAAAATCTTCGTCGTGCAGCAGCATCGATTGCATGAAACGGGTGCGATCGTGGATGATCGTCGACAGCTCGCCGACCAGGTTGATCTTTTCCAGTTGCAGCGCGATTTCCCGGCTGGCGTCACGCGTGCCCTGGCTGCCGCTGTGGAAGGTCAGAAACGAGAGGCCGGCCATCAGCAGGATGACGACCGCAAAGCCGGTGATTAACAGACGAGTCTGATGGTGCATCATCTATCGGCCGCTCCAGACCTGGCGCTCCCTGTTATCGCATCTTGACCGTTCATTAAACTGATTTTGCGATGGCAGCGCAAATTTTTTGCTGAACCTCGTCGGCGTTGCGGTAGACGATGCCGTGCAGATCGCTGTCGAGCAGCGTAACCTGCTTGTGTTCCGCTTCGATGATGCGTTCGAGCGTATGGAGGCTGGACGGATCGACGACGCGGTCTTGATCTCCCTGGAAAAGGTAGACATCTGCATTGATTTTGAGCTTATCTTCGCACAAGTAATCGATTAACTGCTGGAGCTGGTAAAGCGCCCGGACGGGAATGTGCCGATAATTGACTTCCGGATTTTCGGGCTCGTTGGGGCGAAACGGCACGAGACCCTCGTCGTTCATCCAGCGCACCAGGCGATTGGCGTGGTGTAACAGCGGCACGAAGATCATGTTCCGGTTGCGAAAGTGCACCGGCGCCGAGATGCTGGTGACCGACTTGAGCTTGATTTGCGGGTGCCGGGCCGCCTGCAATAGCACGAGCAGACCGCCGGTGGAGAATCCGACCAGGTGAATCGACTGGGTATAGGCTTTGAGGATATCGAAACCGCGTTCGACCGACGCCGCCCAGTCGTGCCAGTTGCGTTCGCGCAAATCCCACGGCGAAGTACCGTGACCCTTGAGCCGCACGCCGAGCACGTGATGTCCGGCGGCGTGCAGGCGTTCGCCGAGACCGCGCAATTCGGCCGGGCCGGCCATGAAACCGTGCACCAGCAAGACTCCGCTGGCGTCGGCCTGCGCCGATTTCAGGAAATACCAGTTGGCGTCGGCGGTTTGCGTTTGCTGCGCGTTGATTTCATGGTGGCGCGGCTTGTCGAAGGCCTGCCGATCCCAGGAATAGGCCAGCAGCTGGTCGTCGAGGCGATAGTCGGCGAGATCTTGCGGCGTTATCTTTTCGGCGGTGGCGATTGCCTCGTCGGCGATGCGGCGGACGCCGGGGAGCGGGCTGACCTCGTTGGCGTAGACGCTGATCAGGTTTTCGGTGCGAATTTCGTCGATTTCGAAATCGGCGATCAGCTTTTCGTCGAGCACGTATTCATTCTGCTCGACGTGCACCAGGCGCAGGCTCTGCGCGGTCTTGAGGAATTGCGCAAGACGGCTGCTGCCCTGATTGATGATCGCGTCGTACTCCTCGGGATTCAGCAGGCTGCGGTGCAACTTGAAGTCGGAGCGCTGCAGCAGCTTGATGCAAAGATACAGAATCTTGTGAAAGCGACGATTTTCGAGCCGGCGCAGACCTTGCTCGTAAAGCCGCAGGATCACGAGTGAAGCCATGTGGCTGAGGTTGATCGTGACCGCCGAGTACATCGAGCGCATGTAGTCGTCGCGCACACGGTGCGATTTGACCTGCATGGCGAGCGCATGGATGCGGCCGCTCCAGTGCCCCGGAAGGGATTCGAGTGCGAACAGTTCGTCGAGGGTATCGAAACTGTGCACGACGTTGGGTAGCAGGCGCTTTTCCCACCAGCGCCAGTAGTCGCCGATCACGATCGGCTCGGCGAAGCGGATATCCATGTCGGTATGCTTGAACAGCAGGTTGCCCTCGATGATCAATTCCTCGGCGAAGCGCTTGTTGATGCCCTTGTTGAACAGGCGCGCGGCCTGGTGGAGGATGTTGTCGCTGACCCGGATCGGGTAGAAGGTAATGTGGCTGGGTACGATTACCGTCGGCTTGACCGCCTTTTGCATCAAGTCCTCGACGTCGTCGAAGCCGAGCTGCTCGGCCCAGCGTTCGACGCGATCGATGCGGCCGCGCGAGTGATCGTAGAGCAGCGCGGTCTTGAACGCGTCGAGCGCCAGCGCGATGACCGCCGCGCCGCGATGGTGCTTGCGCCGCTCGTTGGCGCTGCGCGAAAAAATACTGAACTCGCCCGCATGATCGACGACCCGCTTGTCCTTGACCATGCCGCCTTCGGGAAACACGACCAGCTTGCGGCCGTGCAGGATTTCGCGCACCAGAAACGAAAACAGGTTGGGCAGCTGGTTCGGGACGACGCCGATCGAATACAGAAACTGGGTAAATCGCTCGTCGCCTCCGAAAAACTCGGCCGATGCCACCGAGCGGCAGTAGGCGCCGGTCGCCTCGTAGATAAGGTACTGCGGAATGAAGGTCTCGAAACGGGCGAAATGGTTGAACAGAAAGATATCACCCGCGTGCACGGGGTCACTGTCACCGGTATGGTCCTGGTGCAGCTTGATATTGAGTTTCAACAGTTTGCGCGTGGTGCGGAACGCCTTGACACAAAACTCGTAAACCCGGGGATTGACGGCGGGATCGGCCCGGACTTCGGTCATCTGGCGAAAAACCCGGCAACCGACCCGTACAGCAATGTGGATCTCATGAGACCTGAGGCCATGTTTGTTATTCAGAAGTTCCTTATTCGGCCGATATTCGCGATATCGATCGTCAGTCTTATACCAATGCGCCTGCGTGTTTGTCTATACCTGCTCGTATTCGGATTGCCGCTGCCGCTGTTCGCGGCGACGCCCTCGCTCGACCTGCGCGTCCTGATCGACACCTCCAGTCGCTTCGCCGAGCTCGATCCCGACGGCAATCGCGGCGAGGTCTTGCGCCTGCTGACCGGGCTGTTACCCGACGGCGCCGCCGGTGGTGCCTGGACTTACGGCCGCTACGTCGAGCAGGTTGCGCCGCCGGGACGAGTCGACGCGGCGTGGCGCGAACGCGCGCTCGCCGGCGCCGAACGAATTCACGCCAACGCCGGCTACGCCGATCTCGAACACGCGCTCGGCCGCGCGCTGGAGGGCTGGCAGACGCCGGCTTCAAACCAGCGCCGCGTGCTGTTGCTGATCAGCGCAAGCGGCGTCGAACCCGCCGACGACGAGTCACTGCGCGCGGCCTCGCGGCAACGGGTTATCGGCGAAAAACTGGCCGCGCTCGCCGCCACCGGCGTCGAACTACACGCCGTCACGATCGGCGACGGCGCCGATCGCGGGCTGTTCGAGCGCCTCGCCTTCGCGACCGGCGGCACGCATCGGCATGCGCCCGACGCGCGCGGCCTGGTGGCGCAAGCCGGTGATTTCTTTGCCCGCGCGGCTCGCTCGAACCAGCTCGTGCTCGCCGACGAGCGCTTCAGCGTCGACGCCCACGTCGATGCGCTGACGCTGGTGCTGTTGCGCGAACCCGGCAGCAAGGCGCCGCTGTTGATACCACCCGACAGCCCGGTAATCAGCGCGGCCAGGCCACGCGGTGCGCGCTGGCAGGCGAGCCGTGACTTCGACCTGGTGCACCTGCGCCGCCCGGAGGCCGGCGACTGGCAAGTCGTCGCCAAACTTGCGAATGACAGCCGATTGCTGATGACCAGCAAGCTCGAGCTGCGCGCCGGCGTGACGCCGTCGCGGGCCTGGCCGGGCGAGCCGCTGGAAATCGCCGCCGAGCTTTATCGCGGCGGCAAGAAGATTCGCCGCAACGCGTTTTTGCGCTTCGTCGAGTTTGGCGTAACCCTGACCGGCCCCGATGACGAAGCGCAGCGCCTCGCGCTGCGGCATAGCGAAGTGCGCAGCGACAAGGGCCGTTATTTGCTGACTCTCGACGAGCCGCTCGCCGAGGGCCGCCATCGCCTGCGCGTCGAGGCGCGCGGTTCGAGCTTTCACCGCGTCCAGGAACTCGAGGCGCTGGTCGGCTGGCCGGTCGAGATCCGTATCGAGGCCGCCGCCGAGCCGGGGCAATACGATTTCCGGCTGCGCGCCCGCGAGGCGCAGCTGCGCGTCGACGGCCTTGCCGCCGACGTCGAGATCGAAACGCCGAAAGGCAAGCGCGAAGCCTTGTTGTTGCAACCCGACTCGGGTTGGCTGCACGGGCGCATCGTTACCGGTGTCGACGGCGCGCACCAGGCGCGGGTGCGGGTGTCGGGCCGGCGTCACGACGACTCGGTCGTCGACCTGAACCTCGGGCCATTCGCGCTGCTCGGCGCGGCCAGCCAGGTCGAGGCGGGGCTCGCGGCGCCGCCCCCGCCACCGCCCGAGCCGATTGCCGCCGAGCCGGCCGGTTTCGACCGCAAGCTGATCGGTATCGTCATCTTGAGCGTCAATGCCATGCTACTGTTCGCGGTGCTGGCGATCTGGCTCTACACGCGGCGTAAACGGCGACTCGCGGCGGCGGCCGAAGAAGCCGAGCTCATTGCCGACGAGGGCACCGAGCCGGCGCCGGCCGACGGCGGCGATGATTCGGCTCCGACCGCGGAGCAGGAAGATGTGCCCGCGCGAACCGCGGACGGTGGTGACGCTGCGGTTGTCTCACCGGTCGAGCCCGCCGGGGAAAATCCCGCGACCGGCAGCGGCGACGAAGTCGCCGAGGCCAGCGCGCCACCCGCGGACGGCGAGGCCGACGGTGAAGCCGCTATGCCGCCCGCGGCCGAAACCGACCGCAAGAGCGCATCGGGTTAAAAATAATCCGGCTCGTTGCCGGCTCGCCACTTGATATTGCAGCCGATGCTCGGCACCTGCTCGGGCGAGATCGAATTGCCGGCGAGCAGCGCGTCGACCGCGGCTTTCAGATCCCTGCCATCGATCTCGGCTCCGTTGCCCGGGCGCGCACCGTCGTACTGGCCTCGGTAGACCAGCCGGTGTTCCGCGTCGAAGAGGAAAAAGTCCGGCGTGCAGGCCGCGCGATAATCGATCGCCGAGCGCTGTGACTCGTCGTACAGGTACGGGAATTCGAAGCCGTGCTGGCGCGCGAACTCGATCATCTTGTCGGGGCTGTCGGCGGGAAACCCGGCGACGTCGTTGGCGTTGATCACGACGACGCCGAGGCCGCGTTCGATGGCCGCATTGGCGAATTCGGCGAACGAGTCGATGATATGCAGTACGAAGGGGCAGTGGTTGCAGGAAAACACGACCAGCAGCGGCTGTCCGGCGTAGTTGCCGAGACTCACGGTTTTGCCGCTGGCCGGCTCGGGAAGCGAAAAATCGGGCGCCGGCGTGCCCAGTTCGAGCATCGTGGAAGGTGTTCTTGCCATCGGGGGGTCCTCGTAAACGTTGCCGCCGATTATATCCTCAAAGCGCGTCGAAGCTGCGGTTGATCGCGGTGGCGAACAATTCGACGTCTTGCATCTGGATGCACAGCGGCGGGCAAATCCGCAGTACGTTTCGGTAGGCGCCGGATTTGCTTGCGACCAGACCGTGCTCGCGGGTCAGCTCGAACAGCCGCGCCATCGTTTCGGGATCCGGTTCGCGCGTCGCGCGGTCCTTGACCAGCTCGACCGCCATCATCAGGCCGCGACCGCGCACGTCGCCGATTACCTCGTGACGGGTCTGCAAATCCTGCAGTACCTCGAGCAGCGCCGCGCCGACGCGCCGGGCATTTTGCTGCAGATCGTACTCACGGATCACGTAGAGCACGGCGCGGCCGGCGGCGCAGCTGACCGGGTTCGCGCCGTAGGTGTGAAAATAGAATTTTTGCGCCATCGCCTCGGCGATCTCGCGTTTGACCATCAGCGCGGCGAGCGGAAAGCCGTTGCCGATGCCCTTGGCCGCGACGACGATGTCGGGCACGAGGCCGTGTCGCTGGAACGACCAGAAATCGTCGCCGGTACGCGCCATGCCGGCCTGCACCTCGTCGATGATGACCAGGCCGCCGGCGGCGCGGACGCGTTCGGCTGCGCCTTCGATGTAACCGTCGGGCAGTGGCACGATGCCGCCGTAACCCTGCACCGGCTCGATGAACATGCCGGCGAGTCGGCCGCTGGTGCCGTAGTGGATGGTCGCCTCGAGATCGCGCAGGTAGGGCTCGACGGCGGCGCCGTGGATGCCGCGGTACTGATCCGGCACCGGCGCGAACTGGATGCCGCCGAGCAGTGGCACGTTGTGCCGGAAGCCGCTGATACCGGTGACCGACTGGGCGCCGAAGGTCGCGCCGTGGTAGGCGTTGGCGAGCGATACGATGTCGGTATTGCCGGTATGGCTGCGCGCCAGCAGCAGCGCCATGTCGATCGCCTCGGCGCCGCTGTTCATGAAGTGTACGGCCCAATCCTCGCCGGCCGGCAGCGTCGCGGTCAACTCCTCGGCGAAGTGCGCCGGCACCGGGTGGAAAAACATCGTCGTGCAGTGTTGCAGCGTCTGCGCCTGCCTGACCGCTTCGCGCGTGACCACCGGGTTGTTGTAGCCGACGCTGATTGTCAGGTTCTGACTCAGGCAATCGAGGTAGCGGTTGCCCTGCTCGTCCCACAAATACTGGTCCTGGCCGCGGCTGAAAATCAGCGGCTTTTGATACGGCACGAAGGCGCGCTGCGATGCCGCGTAGTAGCGCTCGCGGCGGCCGACGATCGCGTCGGTATCCCAGTCGATGTCGAATTCGTGAGTGTCGTCGTCGAATTGTGAAGTCATGACGGTTCCCGCGCTGCCGCTGCCGGTGGTATCGTACCAGAACCCGGCCGCGCCGCGCGCGGGCGGGCGGGAGGAGGCAAATGGCGCAGACGCGAAAACGACCGCGACGTTCCCGCGGGCAACCGCGGCCCGCGGCGGTGCGCGCGCCCTATATTGCGCGGCGCATCGCAACTTTCGAAATCCTGAGCGAAGAAGGCTTGTGCCTGATCGAACAGAACGCCGACGCGATCCTGCGCGATACCGGCATGGAATTCCGCAACGACGCGGAAATTCTCCAACTGTTTCGCGACGCCGGCGCCGACGTGCGGGGCGAACGGGTGCGTTTCGAGCCCGGTATGTGCCGGCGAATCGTGCAGGCCAGCGCACCGCGCCAATTCACCCAACACGCGCGTAACCCGCAAAACGACGTCGAGATTGGCGGCGCCAACATCGTACTGTCGCCGGTTTATGGACCGCCCTTCGTGCACGACCTCGACCGCGGCCGGCGTTACGCGACGCTCGAGGACTTCATTGCGCTGACGAAGATCCACCAGTCGATCCCGTATTTGCACCACTGCGGCGGCATCGTCTGCGAACCGGTCGACGTGCCGGTCAACAAGCGCCACCTCGACATGCTGCTGAACCACATCCTGCACGGCGACCGCGCGCTGTTCGGCGGACTGATCGGCGCCGAGCGCGCCGAGGACTCGGTGGCGATGGCCAAGATCCTGTTCGGCGACGAATTCGTCGAGACCCACACCGTGCTGTACGCGGTGTCGAACACCAATGCGCCGCTGGTGTTAGACGACGCGATGTCCGGCTCGCTGAAGGTCTACGCGCGCCATAACCAGGCGGTCGCCTGCACGCCGTGGATGATCGCCGGGGCGATGAGTCCCTGCACCGAAGCCGGCACGCTGGCGCAATTGCTCGCCGAGGCGCTCGCGACCTGCGCGCTGACGCAGCTGATCCGCCCGGGCGCGCCGTGCCTGATGGGCAGCTTCGCGACCGCGATGTCGATGCAATCGGGCGCGCCGACCTTCGGCATGCCGGAAGCCGCGCGCACGGTGCTCGCCGCCGGCCAGCTCGCGCGCCGCCTCGGCGTGCCGCTGCACACGGTCGGCAGCCTGACGTCATCGAAGCTGCCCGACGGCCAGGCGCAACAGGAGGGCACGCTCGGCCTCGTGATGGCGGTGCTGGCCGGTGCCAACTTCATCAACCATGCGACCGGCTGGCTCGAGGGCGGGTTGTGCACCGGCTTCGAGAAGACCATCATCGACGCCGACCTGTGCGGCAAGCTGATCGAATTTTGCCGCGGCATCGATTTGTCCGACGACGCGCAGGCGCTGGCCGCGATCGCCGAGGTCGGGCCCGGCAGCCACTTCCTCGCCAGCGCCCACACGCTGGCCAACTTCGAGACCGCGTTTTATCGATCGAACGTCGCCGACGCGAATTCGTTCGAGCAGTGGTCCGAAGAAGGCGGTCTCGATGTTGCCCGCCGCGCCAACCGGATCTGGAAGCAAATGCTGGCCGACTACGCGCCGCCACCGCTCGACCCGGCGATCCGCGAGGCGCTCGAAGACTACGTCGGCCGGCGCAAGGCCTCGATGCCCGACCGCAGTTACTGAATGGTTATGTCACCGGATGTTGCGGATTTTCACGCAGAGGCGCGGAGCAGGCAGAAGGCGCGAAAATTTTCCACGGGTTCGCAACTCCGGAACGGACGCATGATGATAAAACCTCTGCGAATTTCGCGTTCTCGGTGCCTTCGCGTGAAAAATATACCAGGCGATTTCGCATTCGCGCCCGACCGGGAATTCGCAAGTGGCTGAGCGACGCGAGGTGGTGATCGTCGGGGGCGGGGCGATCGGGCTGAGCGTGGCCTACCATCTCGGCAAGCTCGGGATCGATGACGTGTTGCTGCTCGAGCGGCATCGACTGACCAGCGGCACGAGCTGGCACGCCGCCGGAATCGTCGGCCCGCTGCGCGCGAGCCTCAATCTGACCCGGCTCGCGCAGTACGCGCCGGTTCTGTTCGCCGAACTCGAAACCGAGACCGGCCAGCAAACCGGCTACCGGCAAACCGGCGGCGCGTGGCTCGCGCAGCGGCCCGTACGGCTCGAGGAACTGAAGCGGATCAAGGCACTGGGCGATCGCGCCGGGCTCGCCACCGAACTCGTCGACCCTGCCGAGCTCGGCGCGCGCTGCCCGCACATTGCCATCGACGATCTGGCCGGCGGGCTATGGGTCGAGCGGGACGGCCAGGTCAATCCCGTCGACCTGTGCCAGGCTTACGCGCGCGGCGCGCGAACGCGCGGCGTCGAGATTCGCGAGCATTGCCGCGTCGACGCTGTCGAGACCCGCGACGGCGGCGTGACCGGGGTCCGACTCGCCGATGGCGGGCGGATCGAATGCGACAAGTTGCTGCTCGCCGCCGGCGCGTGGACCCGCGAACTCGGCCGGACCGCCGGCCTCGAGCTGCCGCTCGCCGCCTGCGAGCACGTCTATGTCGTAACCGAGCCGCTCGCCGAGCTCCCCGAGCCTTGCCCGATCCTGCGCGATCTCGACGCCGGAATTTACCTCAAGGGCGACGCCGGCAAGCTCGTGCTGGGTGCGTTCGAGGCGAATCCGAAACCCTGGCAACCGGCGCTCGACGACGGCGAATTCCTGCAGTTCGACGCCGACTGGGAGCACGCGCAGCCGATGCTCGACGCCGGCATCCGTCGCGCGCCGCTGCTCGCCGAGCGGGGTATCGCGCACTTCATGAACGGTCCCGAAAGTTTTACTCCCGATACCCGCCAGCTCATGGGGCTGGCGCCGGGCTTCACCAACCTGTTCGTCGCCGCCGGTTTCAATTCGATCGGCATCATGTCGTCGGCCGGCGTCGGCAAGGTCATGGCCGAATGGGTGCGCGACGGCGAGGCGCCGCAGGACCTGTGGGAAGTCGACGTCGCGCGCGGCGACCCGCGCCAGGGCGATTCGGCCTGGCTCGCGGCGCGCCTGCCCGAGGCCGTGCACAACCAGTTCGCGATGCACTGGCCGTACAGGCAATTCCGAACCGGGCGCGATCTGCGCCGTTCGCCGTGGCACGACCGGCTCGCGGAATGCGGCGCGGTATTCGGCGCGCCGAGCGGCTGGGAGCGGCCGCTGTGGTATGCCCGCGACGACGCCGAGCGCGAGTTCGAATACGGTTTCGGCGCGCAGTGCTGGTGGCCGGCGGCGCGGCGCGAGGCGCTGCATTGCCAGCGCCACGTCGGCCTGTTCGAGCTGAGCCCGTTCGGTAAATTCGACGTTACCGGCGAGCGCGCGCTGGAGCTATTGCAGCGGGTTTGCTGCGGCGATGTCGATGTCGATATCGGTCGCGTGCAATATACGCTGATGCTGAACCGGCGCGGAGGCATCGAGGCCGAGGTCACGGTCGCGCGCCTGGCCGCGGACCGGTTTCGCGTCGTCGGCGGCGCGGCGACGCGCTTCAAGGACCTGGCATGGTTGCGGCGCCACGCGACCTCCGGGGTCGAAATCGCCGATGTTAGCGACGACCACGCGGTGCTCGGCATCATGGGCCCGCGCGCTCCCGACCTGCTCACGGCGCTCGCGCCCGATTTCGATGCGGCCGGATTCGCCTTCTCGACCGCGCGCGAAATCACGCTCGACGGCGTCGCCGTGCTGGCCGTGCGCCTGAGCTTCGTCGGCGAGGTTGGCTGGGAACTCTATATCCCGCGCGATGCGGCCCTCGCGGTGCTCGATCGCACGCTCGCCGCCGGCGCCGGATTCGACCTCGGGCCGGCCGGGCACTTCGCGCTCGACGCGTGCCGGCTCGAGGTCGGTTACTGCCACTGGGGGCACGACATCGGGCCCGACGACTCGCCGTTCGAATGCGGCCTGGGTTTCGCCGTCGATTGCGACAAGGCGGTCGAATTCACCGGCCGGGACGCGTTGCTCGCGCAGCGCCGTGACGGCGCGCGCAAGCGGCTGCGGCTGTGCGAGATCGGCGCGGCCGACGTGCTGATCCTGCACGACGAGCCGGTCTACGCCCGCGGCAATCTCGTCGGCCACTGCACTTCCGGCGGGCTCGGCTTCCGCACCGCGAGGAGCCTGTGTTTCGTCATGTTCGCCGAACGCGACAATGCCGCGCGCGATGACCTCGAAATCGAGATTGCCGGCGAGCGGTTCCCGCTGCGGTCACTCGAGCGACCGCCGTACGAGGTGCGTCGATGAAAAGCCATGCCCGCGTGGTCGTCATCGGCGGCGGCACGATGGGAACATCGCTGATCTATCACCTGGCGAAACTCGGCTGGGACGACGTCGTGCTGATCGAGAAAAACGAGTTGACCGCCGGCTCGACCTGGCACGCCGCCGGGCTGTGCACGCATTATGCACACAACATTACGATCATGAACCTGCGCGCGCACAGCGTGCGGCTGTATCGCGAGCTGCTCGCGCGGGACACCGGCCAGCCGGTCAGTTTCCACGCCTGCGGCGCGCTGCGCGTGACGCGCCATTCCGACCGGCTCGATGAATTCCGCCAGGTGCGGGGAATCGGCAAGTTCGCCGGCATCGATTTTCACATCCTGACCCCGACCGAGTTGAAGGACCTGTATCCGCTCGCCGAGGTCGACGACCTGATCGGCGCAATCTACGAACCGCTCGATGGCCACGTCGACCCGAGCCAGGCGACCCAGGCGATGGCGCGCGGCGCCCGCGACCGAGGCGCCGAGATCTACCGGCATACGCAAGTCACCGCGATCCGGCCAATCGCAGGTCGCGAATGGCGCGTCGAAACCGACCACGGCGTGATCACGGCCGAGCACGTCGTCAACGCGGCCGGCACCTGGTGTCGCGAAATCGGCGAGATGATGGGTCTCGACCTGCCGGTCGTGCCGATGCTGCATCAATACATCGTCACCGACCGCATCGACGCCTTCGCCTCGCTCGACCACGAGTTGCCGATGATCCGTGACCCGGACGAGAGCTGGTACCTGCGGATGGAGCGCGACGGCGTGATCATCGGCCCGTACGAGCCCGACGGTAAACCGTGGGCGATCGACGGCGTACCGCCCGAATTCGGCATGGAATTGCTCGAACCCGACCTCGACGCGATCGCCGACATCGCCGGCCTGGCGATGCGCCGCGTGCCGGCCGCGGCCGACGGCGGCATCAAGCGAGTGGTACACGGCCCGATCACGTTTACGCCCGACGCCAACCCGTTGATCGGGCCGGCTTTCGGACTCGACAACGCGTGGTTGCTGACCGGCTCGTCGATGGGCGTCATGGAGGGCGGCGGCGCCGGCAAGTTCCTCGCCGAATGGATGGACGCCGGCGAGCCGCCGATGGATGCGCTGGCAGTCGACGCACGCCGCTTCGGCGGCTACGCGGACCGCAAGTATCGCGTTGCCAAAGCGGTCGAGTGCTTCGCCGCACAGTTCGGCATTCATTATCCCTACGAAGAACGACTGGCCGGCCGACCCTGTCTGACGACGCCGGCATACGACCTGCTGAAAGACAAGGGCGCGGTATTCGGCAGCGTTTACGGTTGCGAGCGGCCGAACTGGTTTTCACGCGACCCGGCGGTGCGCGAGTCGAGCCTGAGTTTCGGCCGCGCCAACTGGTTCGACGCGGTCGCCGCCGAGTGCCGCAACCTGGCGCAAAATGTCGGTCTCGCCGACCTGTCGGCGTTCGCCAAGTTTCGCGTCGGCGGCAAAGATGCCGCCGCGTTCGTCGAGCGGCTCGGCGCCAACGGCGTGCCCGCGATCGGGCGCATCGGCCTGACGCACGCGCTGACCGAATCCGGCGGGGTCGCGTCCGAGTTCTCGGTGACGCGCTTCACCGACAACGAGTTCTACCTGGTCGGCGCGGCCGCGGCGCGGCGCCACGACGAGGATCTGTTGCGCCGGCGCGCCGCCGGCTTCGATGTCGAGATTACCGATCTCACCACCAACCGGGGCGTATTCGGCATCATGGGGCCGAACGCCGAGGTCCTGCTGCAAACGCTGTGCGACGACGACCTATCGTTGGCGGCGTTTCCGTGGCTCGCCGGGCGGTGCGTGCGAATGGGCGGGATCGAGATCGACGCGCTGCGCCTGTCCTACGTCGGCGAGTCCGGCTTCGAGTTGCATCACGATATCGCCGTCCAGGCGGCGCTGCTCGAACTCTTGCTGGAGGTTGGAAAATCTTTCGAACTCGGATTCTACGGCGCGTTCGCGATGAACGCGATGCGCCTCGAGATGGGTTACCGCGCCTGGGGCGCGGATCTGACCTCCGAGCGCACGCCGTTCGAGGCCGGGCTCGATCACCTGGTCGTAACCGACGGACGCGAATTCACTGGCCGCGATGCGATGCTCGCGCGCGCCGCGCGCGAGGACCGCTGGAGTATGCATTTGCTCGAACTCGATAGCGGCGATATCGATCCGTTTCACCTGCATCCGATTATGCGCGGCGGCGAGGCAGTCGGAATCATTACGTCGGGAGTCTACGGTCATCGCCTGCGGCGACCCATCGCATTGGCATACTTTCGCAGGGCGGTCCAACCCGACGACCAGCTGATAGTCGAGATTCTCGGCAGGCCGGTTACGGCGCGTGTTCGCGAGCCATACAAGTAGCAGGGCCAGACCCCGTTTTCTCTCGACGAAAACGGGATCTGGCCGCAATGTCCCGGAACCGAGCATTTAGAAGTTCTGGTGGATTTCCGTGGCGACGCGCTCGCCAGACAGCACCGCGCCGTTCATGTACGACCAGAATTCGACGTCGTAGGCTTCGCCGGCGAAGTAGATGTTGCCCTCGGTCTCCCACTGCGCGCCCCACCAGCCCGTCATCGTTCCGACCGACGGCGACGTGAAGGCGCTCCGTGCGAACGGGTCGTCGATCCAGTTCGACACTAGAGCATTGCCGTTGTACTCGGCGCCAATGCCTGGCCAGATCAACTCGGCCTGCGCCAGCACCCGGTCGACATCTCTGGAGCGGGCAACCCCGTGAAGCGGGCTGGCCGGATGCAAATTGCGCGCCTCGTAACCGCCGTTGTAATTGACCAGCACTCCGAGTGGTGACGGGTTGCCGGGCTCGCCTTCCCAGGTAGAAATGAAACCAGAGTAGCTGCCTTCCGTTGCACCGGAGAACGAGTAGGCGCGCGCCGCCTGGTGCACCGTCTGGCCGGGCTTGACCTCGCGAATTACGTCCCAGGGACGACTGTTGAATTCCATCATGATTTTGCCGTTGTCGGACACGTTGGCATCCGGCGCCGACAGGAACGCAGTCCTTTTCTCCGGCGAGAAGCCGTACCAGATGTCAGGATCGATGTCGATATCCCTGATCAGGTTCATCGGCAGCGACAGCACCAGCACGTCGCACTCGACGTCGGCGCCGGAGTCGAAGCTCAGCGTGTAGGGGCCGTCGATACTGCCGCTGATCGCTTCCAGCTTGCGCTCCAGTTCGACCGAGCCGGCGGGCAGTTGCTCGGCCATGCGCCTGGGTATCAGGTCGTTGCCGCCAACGACGTGCAGGCGCTCGTCGGTGCCGGCCAACGGCAGGCCGCCGGAGTTGTGCGTATTCCAGGCCAGCAGGTAGATCAGGTTCAATGCCGAGTTGCCGACGGTGATTCCGTACTCGGCGATCAGGTCGGCCAGCAGCAGCTTGTGTACCCAGTGGCTGCGGGAATACCCGACCTCAGGGCTTTCCATCCAATCGATGGCGTCGAGATTGTCCAGCCGTTGATGTTCCGGATTATACGCGTTGTAGAAAGGCTGCCACGGCGCATCCTGCTGCGCCCGCTTCATCGTGTCGTAGATTCCGCCGACCCATTCGTCCATCAGATCGGCCTCGGTGTACATATCGCCTTCGATCAGGTAGGTCTCCTCGTCGCCGAGGCTGAGCTTGTTGACATCCTCGAGCTGCAGGTTCAACTGGTGCGCGAGGTTACGGATCGCATTGTGCTCGGTCGAGATGAATTCGCCGCCCCATTCGACAACGCGACCGTTGGCAAAGAACTGATCGTTGGAATACATGCGGCCGCCGACGCGGTCATTGGCCTCGTAGACTGTCGACGCAATTCCGTATTGCTGCAGGCGATGCGCCGTGCGCAGGCCGCCGACGCCGGCGCCGACGATCGCGATGCTGGGCTGGTTGTTGTTGCCGCCGCCGTTGTTGGCGAAGGCGCGCGGCGAGGAGGCGAGCAGCCCGGCGCCGAGCGCGCCGCCGGCCGCGCGCAGGAATTCGCGCCGTTGACGCTGCTCGGCGCGCTCGCGATGCAGGCGCTTGCGCAGTTCGCGGTCCTGATCGAGCAGCTCCTTGACCGGAACCCCGGTGGCGTCGGATTCGGCCTTGGCGCGGTGAATCCGGCGCAGCGCGGCGGTGATGCTGGAATAGTTCAGACTTTTCATGGTTACCCCAAATTGTCGTCGATAGCCGCAATGCTAGCCGGCGGTGGCCCTGTTTCGCCAACGCGATTGCGGTCACAAATGAATGAAGTGGCTAGGGAAGTTCTCCGATTTCCCTCCTATACTTATAGCTTGGTATCGTCATAGTTCAATCACTTGGCCAAGAAGTCGAAGCAGCAGCCCGGTAAGGGGACATCGGAGCAGGCATTGCGCGACGAGATCGCCGATCTCGAGCGCCAGCTCGAGGAGGCGCGCGCGATCATTCGCTTCCGCGAGGATCGCAGCCACGCGCTGTCGAAGATGCTCAATATCGGCGTCTGGGAATGGGACGAAATCGACGATCGGCCGATATTCTTTTCGCCGGAGCTCGCCGATATCTTCGGCGTCGACCGCAAACGGGTCGAAAAGGTGTTTCGCCGCAGCGACGACTTCAAGCGGTTCGTCCATCCCGACGATCTCGAGCGATATCTCGCCGAACTCGATTCGAGCAAACGGCTCGAGCGGGACAAGATCCACGTGTTCGACTATCGCATCGTCACTGACGATGGCGAGGTTCGCCAGCTGCGCGAGTACGAGCAGGGCGTCTTCGACGACGCGAGCAAGCTCGTGTCGACCTTCGGTATGGTGCAGGACATCACCGAGTCCGAGGCCGCGCGGCGCGCGCTCGAGGCAAGCGAGAAACGCTACAGCTCGCTGTTTGCGCAATTGCCTCTTGGCGTCCAGGAAGAGGATTACAGCGAGGTCAAGAAGGTCGTCGACAAGTTGTTGTTCCGGGAGGTCGACGATCTCGAGAAGCATTTTCTCGACCATCCCAAGCTGCTGCGCGAACTCGTCGGACAAACCCGGATCACCAACGTCAACGAAGCGCTGTTGCGGATGCACGAGGCTGAGTCCAAGGAGCAATTTCTCGAGGCCGAAGCCGATGTGGACGACTGGTGGGACGCGCAATGGGTAGAGTATTACGCCGCCGAGTTTGCCGCGCTGGCGAGCGACGCCCGCTGGTACGAGGCCGAGCGCGTAGATTCGAGAATGGACGACTCGCTGTTCCAGACGCGATCGATCGTGACGCTGGTCAGGGGGTTCGAAGATACCTGGGAGCGCGTCATCACGATCCACGAAGACATCACCGCGCGCAAGGAGTCGGAGGCCGCGTTGATCGAAGCCAAGGAGGCGGCGGAAAAGGCCAACCTGGCCAAATCCGATTTTCTGTCGAGCATGAGCCATGAGCTGCGCACGCCGCTGAACGCGATTCTCGGTTTTTCGCAGCTGTTCGCTTACGATCGCACGCTCGGCGAGCAGCACCTCGCCAACGCGACCGAGATCAATCGTGCCGGCAAGCATCTGATGTCGCTGATCGACCAGATCCTCGACCTGTCGCGCATCGAGGCCGGCGAGGTCGACGTATCGCTCGAACCGGTCGGCATGCGCCAGGTGCTCGAAGACAGCGTTCACTGGGTCGCGCCGCTGGCGCAGGATCGCGACATCGAGATTCGCTTCGACGCTTCCGAATTCGATGGCGTCAACGTCATGGCCGACTCGATCCGGCTGAAGCAGGTATTCCTCAATTTGTTGACCAACGCCGTCAAGTACAACCGCGAAGGCGGCATGATCGACGTGATCGGCAAGCCGTCGGGCGACGGCCAATTGCGCGTCGGCGTGCGCGATACCGGCCATGGCATCTCGAAGGAAAAAATCAAGGAACTGTTCCAGCCGTTCAACCGCCTCGGCGCCGAGTTCAGCGGCGTCGAAGGCACCGGCATCGGCCTGGTCATCACCCGCCAGTTGCTCGACCTGATGCGCGGTGAGCTCGAGATCGAGAGCAAGACGGGCAAGGGTAGCACTTTCTGGGTCGTGCTCGAGCCGATCGAACTCGGCGCGACGCTGGTCGAGGACAAGCAGACAGACGCGACCGTCACGCGTCTGCCCGGTAGCGGCGGGTCACGTATCCTGGTCGCCGAGGACAATCTGATCAACCAGGAATTGATGGCCGCGCAGCTCGGCATTCTGGGCTACGAGGCCGATTACGCGATCGACGGCGCGACCGCGCTGACGCGCTGGCGCGACGGGCAATACGATCTGCTGCTGACCGATATTCGCATGCCCGAGATGAACGGCTACGACCTGGTGCGCGAGATTCGCCTGCTCGAAGACAGCGAGGAACGGCGCGCCGCGGTCATCGCGATCACCGCCAACGCGCTCGAGGCCGACGTACGCAAGTGTTTCGAAGCCGGCGTCGATCATGTCATCTCGAAGCCCGTCGAGCTCGAGGATTTACGCCACGCGCTGGAAAAATGGAGCCCGGATTCGGCCGGCGAGACCTCGCCCGAAGCCGAAGCCGAAATGCCGAAGGCGGACCTCGTCGAACCGATTGACCTCAACGTGTTGGCGCAGTCGACCGGCAACAAACCGGAATTGCACAACCGCCTGCTGCGCAGCTTCGCCGACGCCTTGCCCGCGGCGATGGAAGAACTGCAGCAAGCCTTCGCCTGGAAGAGCGACGAGCAAATTGTCGAATACACGCACAAGCTCAAGTCTTCGTCGCGCAGCATGGGCGCGCTGGCCCTCGGGCAGGCCTGTGAGCAGCTCGAACGCGCCGCGCGCGAGGCCAACTGGGAGCGCATCGAGGATATCTTTCCGCGCCTCAAGCCGCTCGCGAGTCTCGCCCGCAAGTACATCGAGACGCTGCTCGACGAGTCGGTCGACGTCGCGGTGGCCAGCGAGGACGTCACCGGCTTCAGCCTGCCCGAGCCCGAGGACGACGAAGACATCACCCAGTTCAGCCTCAAGCTGATGCTGGTCGACGACGATTACATCATGCACCGGGTTTCGACCGTGATGCTCAACGACCTCGGTATCTCGAAGGTGCTGAACGCGATGTCCGGGCCGGCGGCCCTCGACCTGCTGACCGAGAATCGCGACGAGATCGACGTCATCATCTGCGACCTGAACATGCCGGAAATGGACGGCGTCGAGTTCATTCGCCACCTCGCGCAGCGCGACTACGAGGGCTCGCTGATCCTGACCAGCGGCGAGGACGTGCGGATTCTCAGGACCGTCGAAAAACTCGCGATCGAACACGATCTGCACATGCTCGGCGTGCTCGAGAAGCCGGCCACGCCGGCCAAGATCAGCGAGTTGCTCGACCAGCTCGACCAGATTCGCGCCGAGGGCACGATGATGCTGGTCGACGCGTTCAGCCTCGCCGAGCTCGAGAAGGCGATCCACGGCGGCGAACTCGATACCTATTTTCAGCCCAAGGTCGACATCGCCAGCGGCGAAGTCGTCGGCGTCGAGGCGCTGGTGCGCTGGGATCACCCGGGCATGGGGCTGATAAAGCCGAACTCGTTCATCGCGATGGCTGAGGAGAACGGCCTGATCGGTCCCCTTACCGACGTCGTCATCGACAAGGCGCTGGGTTACGCCAGCCAGCTCAAGCAACTGGGTCACGAACTCAATGTCGCGATCAACATCTCGGTCGATACGCTGACCGACCTGGAGTGGCCCGACCGCATGGCCGGGATCATCGAGCAGACCGGCCTCGACGCGTCGAACATCAGCTTCGAGATCACCGAGAGTCGCCTGATGGAGCACCTGTCGGTCGCGCTCGACATTCTGAGCCGGCTGTCGCTGAAGCGTTTCCGGCTGTCGATCGACGATTTCGGCACCGGCTATTCGTCGATGGAGCAACTGCAGCGCATCCCGTTCGCCGAATTCAAGATCGATCGCGCTTTCGTCCATGGCGCGAGCCGTGAAGCCTCGGCGCGCGCGATTCTCGAGTCGAGCGTGCTGCTGGCGAAGAAGCTGGACATGAAGGTCGTCGCCGAAGGCGTCGAGGACGAGGACGACTGGAAGCTCGTCGCCGGGGTTGGCTGCGACCAGGTACAGGGCTACTACGTCTCGCGCCCGCTGCCGTTCAGACAGCTGCTGCAGTGGCTGGAGGACCGCAAGGCGGCCTGAGTGGCGCCGCGGCCCTTGAAAAATTTCTGACCGATCCCATCTTGAAGCCCGTGGACGTCAGGTCTCAGAGCAGAATGGCGCCACCTTTGTAAATTGCTTCTAAACGGAGGATTGATAGAAATGACTGGTATTGATTTGACTCCCCTGTACCGCAACAGCATCGGCTTCGATCGTATGGGCCACCTGCTCGACAGCGCCCTGCGCAGCCAGAAGGAAGCCGTCGGCTATCCGCCTTACGACATCGAGTCGACCGGTGAAGACCGCTACGCGATTACCCTCGCGGTGGCCGGGTTCGAGGAAAAAGAGCTCGACATCCAGGTCGAAAACGGCGTGTTGCGCGTTCGCGGCAAGAAGGAAGATGACAGCGAAGAGAAAAACTATCTCTATCGCGGCATCGCCAATCGTGCTTTCGAGCGAAAATTCAACCTTGCCGACTTCATCGAAGTCGACGGCGCCGAGCTGAAGCACGGCTTGCTGACCATTCGCCTGGTCAAGGAAGTGCCCGAAGCGATGAAGCCGCGCACGATCGAAATCGGTCGCAGCGGCGCGACGCTCGAGCACAAGGAGAAGGAGTCGAAAGCGGCATAGTTGCCGATCGATGCCGGAGCCGCTCGTCGGCTCCGGTCTTCTCGACCGAATGATCGACACCGGTCGGGGCTCGCGCCCCGGCCGGTTTTTTTATCGGCGATTGGCCTATTCGGACGACTGCGGTATCGTCGCCTCATGCCTGCATCTTGCCACCGATGCGCCGCGCTGCTCGTGCCGATACTGCTGTTCGCGGCGCAGGCGCTGGCCGCCGAACCGCTCGTCATCGCGCACCGCGGCGCGTCCGGCTACCTGCCCGAGCACACGCTCGCGGCCAAGGCGCTGGCGCACGCGCAGGGCGCCGACTACATCGAGTCCGACGTCGTCATGACCCGCGACGGCGTCGCGGTGGTGTTCCATGACCTGTACCTGGACGCGATGACCGACGTCGCCGCGCGCTTTCCCGGACGCGCGCGCGCCGACGGCCGGCATTACGTCGTCGATTTCGACTATGCCGAGATTCGTCGACTCGTCGTGCACGAGCGCGTGCGACTCGACGACGGGCGGCCACGCTATCCGCGCCGGTTTCCGAACGGCGCCAGGTTGTTCCGCATCCATTCGCTGGCCGACGAACTGGCGTTGATCCGCGGCCTTAACCGCAGCAACCATCGCGCAACTGGCGTTTACGTCGAAATTAAGGCGCCGCAATGGCATGCGCGCCATGGCCTTGATGTCGCCGGCGAAGTGATCGCGAAGTTGCACGCGGCGGGCTATCATGATGCGACCGACCGCGTCTTCATCCAGTGTTTCGACGCGCCGACGCTGCGCCGGATCCGCGCCGGCGCCGTGACGCGCATACCGCTGATCCAGCTGATCGGCGAAAATCGCTGGTGGCCGGATTCGCGCACCGATTACGATCGCCTCAGGACACCGGCGGGCCTGCGTGAGGTTGCGACCTACGCCGCCGGCGTCGGCCCGTGGTACCGGCAAATCCTGCTCGGCAAGACCGCTGCCGGCGCGCCGCGTTTCTCGAGCCTTGTCGCCGACGCGCGCGCCGCCGGGTTGCGGGTGCACCCGTATACGCTGCGCGCCGACGCGCTACCGGACTTCGTTTCCGGCTTCGACGAATTGCTCGGCTACCTGCTGCGCGAGCAGCGCGTCGACGGCGTGTTCACCGATCATCCAGACCGGGTGCGGGCTTTCCTCGACGCGAATTGAGCCGCGTCTGGCGCGCTGGCTCGCAACCGCAAATTGCGCGCGATGGCGCGTATTGGAAGACCGGGAGCCAGCCTGGCGCCATCTCGACGTGAAACAAAATTAGCTTTTTAAATCAATAGATTACATAGATTTGACTACTGACGGAAAAGCAGTCGGCGCGGACCGGACCGCCGTCGCGAATTCGGCGCGCTGGCCGCGGTTGTCCGGGGGTAGCGAGGCGACGGGCGAAGCGCCGCGGCGCGACGCAGGATCTGGGGGAGGGACGTGGTACCGGGGGGGGGACTCGAACCCCCAAGGTGTTGCCACCAGCGGATTTTGAGTCCGCCGCGTCTACCAGTTCCGCCACCCCGGCAGCGAGGGGCGCATTCTATAGCATTGCTTCCGGCCGGCACAATAGCGCGGCCGCGCGCACCGGGCGCGACCGTTTCGCTGCCTGCGGCCGAAGCTGGCGCGCGATTCCGGCTTTGCCGGGTCTCGAGCACGCAGTGCCAGGTCGCATCGGGCTTCGAATCAACCCAGTTATATCAGCTGGTTAGCTAAAATCCGTCGCGACCGGAATGAGGCCTGTGGCGGTGATAAGTTGCCCGGCGGCGGATGCTTTCCGGTATCATGCGCGCTTTTCAGCCTGCGCCGCGGCCGATGAGACTCAGCGATTTCGACTACCAGCTTCCCGAGCACCTGATTGCACAGGCGCCGCTCGAGGACCGCGGCGACTCGCGACTGCTCAGCGTCGACCCGGCACGCAATCGCTACGATGACCGGGTCTTCGGCGACCTGACCGCGCTCGTCGAGCCGGGCGATTTACTCGTGTTCAACGATACGCGCGTGATCCCGGCGCGCCTGTTCGGGCGCAAGCAAAGCGGCGGCCAGGTCGAGGTGCTGGTCGAGCGTGTACTCGACGAGCACAGGTTGCTCGCGCATCTGCGCGCGAGCCGGGCGCCGAAACCGGGCGCGCGGCTGATTCTCGAGCGCTGCATCGAATGCGAACTGCAGGCGCGCGAGGGCGATTTGTTCGTCCTGTGGCAGGACGGCGAGCCGTGGCTCGAGTTGCTCGAGCGATACGGCCACATGCCGCTGCCGCCCTATATCCGCCGCGACGCCGAGGCGGGCGATCGCGAGCGCTACCAGACCGTGTACGCGCGCAAACCCGGCGCGGTCGCCGCGCCGACCGCGGGGCTGCACTTCGACGCGGCGATGCTCGCCGAGCTCGAGGCGCAGGGCGTGCGTATGGCGCACATTACCTTGCACGTCGGCGCCGGCACCTTCCAGCCGGTACGCGACGAAGATATCGACAACCACATCATGCACGCCGAACTGGTCGACGTGCCGGCCGCGGTGTGCGCCGAGATCGACGCGACGCGGGCGACCGGCAAGCGCGTGATCGCGGTGGGCACGACCGTCGTGCGCAGCCTCGAGACGGCCGCCGCGAACGGCCGCCTGCGCCCGTTGCAGGGCGAGTCCAACCTGTTCATCAAACCGGGTTTCGAGTTTCGCGTGGTCGACGCGTTGCTGACCAATTTTCACCTGCCGCGCTCGACGCTGCTGATTCTCGTCAGCGCCTTTGCCGGGCGGGAACTGATCCGGCGCGCCTATGCGCACGCGATCGCGCAGGAATACCGCTTCTTCAGCTACGGCGACGCGATGTTCATCGCCGGGCGCGCCGCGTGATGCGCTTCGAACTGCTGACAGCCGACGGTCGCGCGCGGCGCGCGCGCCTCGAATTCGAGCGCGGCCCGGTGGATACGCCGGCCTTCATGCCGGTGGGCACCTACGGCACGGTCAAGGCGATGACGCCCGAGGAACTGATCGACAGCGGCGCGCAAATCATTCTCGGCAACACATTTCACCTGATGCTGCGGCCGGGCACCGAGATCGTGCGCAAGCACGGCGACCTGCACGATCTGATGCACTGGCACGGCCCGATCCTGACCGACTCGGGCGGCTTCCAGGTCTTCAGCCTCGCGAAGATGCGTACAATCGACGAACAGGGCGTGACTTTCGCGTCGCCAGTCGACGGCGCCAAGGTGTTTCTCAGCCCCGAAGTTTCGATGCAGGTGCAGCGCGACCTCGGCGCCGACATCGTCATGTGCTTCGACGAGTGCGCGCCACACCCGGCGCCGCCGGCGGCGGTGCGCGAGGCGATGCTGCGCTCGATGCGCTGGGCCGAGCGCAGCAAACGGGCTTTCGGCGACAATCCGAATGCGCTGTTCGGCATCGTCCATGGCGGGGTCGATGTCGACCTGCGGCTCGAATCGGCGGCCGCGCTGCTCGACATCGGCTTCGACGGCTACGCGATCGGGGGCTTGTCGGTCGGCGAGACCGCCGACGAGCGCAACGCCACGCTCGATGCGCTGATTCCGGTGCTGCCGCCGGACAAGCCGCGCTACCTGATGGGCGTTGGCCGGCCCGAGGATCTCGTCGAGGGCGTTCGTCGCGGCGTCGACATGTTCGACTGCGTCATTCCGACGCGCAACGCGCGGACCGGATTCCTGTACACCCGCGACGGTATTCTGCGGATCCGCAACCGGCGCTATGCCGACGACACGCGCCCGCTCGACGCCGAATGCGGTTGCTACACTTGCCGGCACTATTCGCGCGCCTACCTGCGGCACCTCGACAAGTGCGGCGAAATCCTCGGCGCGCGGCTCAACACCATGCACAACCTGTGGTTTTTCCAGCAATTGATGCGCGCGATGCGCGACGCGATCGAGGCCGGTCGATTCGACGAATTTGGCGCGAACTTTTACCGCCGCTACCAGTCCGATGCCTGACAAGCGTCGAACGGCTTGTGCCTTGTGAGTTGCACGCCCGAGTGCCATAATACGCGCCGCTTCGGGGCCGGGGTCCCCGACCACATCGCAAAGTAAAGGTTTCTGACATGAGTTTTTTTATCAGTGATGCGCTGGCGCAAGGCGCGCAGGGGCAGCAGGCGGGAATATTCGAGCTGATCCTGCCGCTACTGCTGATGTTCGGTATCTTCTATTTTCTGCTGATCCGCCCGCAGCAAAAAAAGGCCAAGGAACACAAGAACATGGTCGAGGCGCTCGGCAAGGGCGACGAAATCATCACCAACGGCGGGCTGCTCGGCAAGATCATCGAAGTCGACGAAAACTTCCTGACCTGCAAGATCGCCGAAAACGTCGAAGTCAAGGTCCAGCGCCACGCGGTTACCTCGGTACTGCCGAAGGGCACGATCAAGAACCTGTCGTAACAACATGGTCAACCGCTATGCGCCCTGGAGGTATAT
>JBFFXR010000010.1:0-32875 GCA_041569645.1 Gammaproteobacteria bacterium | reverse complement strand
GTCGACGTCGTGCAGCCCGACATCTGTTACATGGGCGGGATTACACGCACGCTCGAAGTCGCCGAGCGAGCCGCCAAAGCCGGCTTGCCGTGCACGCTGCATTCGGCCAACCTGTCGCTGGTAACGCTGTTTTCGATTCATTTCATGGCGGCGATCGACAACGCCGGAAAGTACGTCGAGTACTCGATCGAGGGGCTCGATTACTATCCGTGGCAGCGCGGTATATTCAATCCCGGTTTCGATATCGTCGGCGGCCAGGTCGGGATATCCGACTCACCCGGCTGGGGAATAGAAATCGATCCCGAGTGGCTTGCGCTGTCCGACTACCGCGTCAGTTATACTGGTTCGCGTTTTTAAATCAGGCCGCAGGAGGAGCGACCATGACCATCGTCAAATCCGTGCTCGAATTGATCGGCGAAACACCGATATTGAAGCTCAGCAAGTTCGATACCGGCCCCTGCGAGCTATACGTCAAGATGGAATCGGAGAATCCCGGCGGCTCGATCAAGGACCGAATCGCGGTGTGCATGATCGAGGCGGCCGAGCGGGAAGGCAAGATCCAGCCGGGCGGCACGATCATCGAAGCAACCGCCGGCAACACCGGCCTCGGCCTCGGCCTGGTCGCCGCGCAGAAAGGCTACAAGCTGATACTGGTCATCCCCGACAAGATGAGCCCGGACAAGATCCGCCACATCCGCGCGATGGGCGTCGACGTGCGCCTGACCCGCTCCGACGTGCAAAAAGGCCATCCCGAGTACTACCAGGACTACGCCAAGCGCCTTGCCGCCGAAATCCCGAATTCGTTCTTCATCGACCAGTTTTCCAATCCGAACAATCCGAAGACCCACGAAACCGTGACCGGGCCCGAAATCCTACGCCAGATGGACGGCAGGCTCGATGCGGTCGTCGTCGGCGTCGGATCCAGCGGCACGGTAACCGGCCTCGGACATTTTTTTCACGAGACCTTGCCCGATCTCGAAATGATCGTTGCCGATCCGGTCGGTTCGATCCTCGCCGACACGATCAATACCGGCAAGACCCCCAAGGCAAGCTCGTGGCTGGTCGAGGGCATCGGCGAGGATTTCCTGCCGCCGATCTGCGACATCAGCCTGGTGAAAAAGGCCTACGCGATCTCCGACCGGGAAGCCTTCTCGACCCAGCGCGAACTGTTGCGGCTCGAGGGCATCATCGCCGGTTCGTCGAGCGGCACGCTATTGTCGGCGGCGCTGCGCTATTGTCGCGAGCAGACCGAGCCGAAGCGCGTGCTGACATTCGCCTGCGACACCGGCAACAAGTACCTGAACAAGTCCTTCAACGACTCGTGGCTCGCCGACCAGGGCTTGCTCGAGCGCGAATCCCACGGTGACCTGCGCGACCTGATCGCGCGGCCGACCGACAGCGGCGACATGGTTACGGTCACGCCCGAGGACAACCTGATCACGACCTACAAGCGCATGCGCATGTTCGACGTGTCGCAGCTACCGGTAGTCGAGGACGGCCACATCGTCGGCCTGATCGACGAATCGGACATCCTGCTCGGCATTTACGAGGACAAGGACAGCTTCCAGATGGCGGTCGGCGAAGTCATGGTCAAAGACCTCGATACGATGCCGCCGAGCGCGTCGATCGACGACATCGTCGACCTGTTCAAGCAGGACAAGGTCGCGATCATCGCCGAGGGCGACGTCTTCTACGGACTGATCACGCGCATCGACCTGATCAATCACCTGCGCAAGCAGATGCTTTGACCGGCGGCCGGCGTAGCCTGCATATTGCATGGAGGGAACGAAACTCAGGGGAAATCTGCGGTCCGGCGTCCCGGCAAACAAGATCGGACGATCGCCCTTGAGCCATAGCCGTAGCTATGGCTCAAGGGGGATCGTTCGAGATTGGCAGCCAGATTTTTCCTGATTTCGTTCAGGTACAAACTACCCCCGCACGATGACGATCTGATTCGAGTGATAGATATCCACTATATTGCAGATCAGTTTGTGCCGCCTTCGTGCAATATGCAGGCTAGCCCGTTTTGGCGCTGTCGGCGCGCTTGCGCTGCGGGCGCTTGCCGCGGAGTATCGAGGTCACCGTCGCGCGATCCTTGCGCGCGAGTTCGCGTTCGACTTCGTACATGTAGTCGCGGGTGATCGGCAAGGCGCCCACGTCACGCGTGATCTGTAGCTGGAACACGGTGATGTCGAGGTAGCGGAAGGTCGCCTCGCAGCCGAGCAGATAGAGTTCCCACATGCGGCAAAATCGTTCGTCGTAGAGTTCTGCGACGCGCGCGCGATTGGCGGCGAAACGCTCGTGCCAGCGCGCGAGCGTCTCGGCGTAGTGCAGGCGCAGGTTCTCGAAGTCAGTCAGCCACAAGCCGCTATTCTCGATCGCGCGGGTCAATTGCGACGCCGATGGCAGGTAGGCACCTGGAAATATGTACTTGCGAATCCACGCGTTGATCGGCCGCGGCTTGTTCATGCGCGCGATCGTATGGATCAACGCGACGCCGTCGGATTCGAGCAGATCGCGGACCTGGCGGAAGTATTCGCCGTACTGGAATTGGCCGACGTGTTCGAGCATTCCGACCGAAACGATCCGGTCGAAGCGCTCGTCGAGCGTGCGATAGTCGCGCAACTCGAAGCTGACGCGATCGTCGAGGCCGGCTTCCCGGGCACGCTGGCGCGACAGCTTGAGCTGCTCCTCGGACAAGGTCACGCCGGTAACCTGACAATCGAACTGCTTTGCCAGGTAGAGACCGAGCCCACCCCAGCCGGAGCCGATATCCAGTACGCGCATGCCCGGTTTGATATCGAGCTTGGCCGCGATATGCCGTTTCTTCAGCAACTGGGCCGTATCGATGTCTTCGTCGCCCGTGCGAAAATAGGCACAGGAATACTGCCGGTCGGCGTCGAGAAACAGGTCGTAGAGTTCGGCCGACAAGTCGTAGTGGTGGGCAACGTTTTGCCGCGCCCGGCCGATCGGGTTGTAATGCGCGCCGGCGGCGATGATGCTGTAGATTCGGCGCCGCAGTTCGGCAATCCAGGTCGCATCGAAGCGCTTGTCGGAATGCTCGAGAATTTCGAGAAACCCGGCGAGACTCCCCTCCTCGACGATCAACCCGCCATCCATGTAGGCCTCTCCCCAGGCGAGTGAGCTGCAGCGCAGGAGTTTGCGTTCGGTCGCAGTGTCGGTAAGTCGAAAGACCACGGTCGGGCCGTCGAGTTCGCAAAGGCGATGGCGTTCACCTCGCGCATCGATCATCGTCAGCCTGCCGTGGTGGAAAAAGCGTCGCAAGACGGTAGCCAGTATCACGATATCCACCCTGCCTTTTCTTATCGGGACCGTTCATATTACTGTTTTTAATCGGGTTTTACCATTACGAGCATGCCACTTCGGGGAGTCGTGGCGGCGCTTTGACTTCGACCGGAAAACATTATTCAATAGCCGAGCCAAGCCTGCCGCGCCCGCCGGGCAGATCAACCGCCAGAGATCCCGACCATGGATATGCAGCGCCTGCTCACGAGCCTCAGCTCCCGGATCATCATCCAGTTCGGCGTCGTCGTCGTGGCCTCGGTCGTGTTGATCGGCTGGAACTACGATCTGATCCACCCGTTTTACTTCGAAAACCAGCTGACCGACACCGGCATCGTCATCAACAGCGCGATCCTCGCGCTGCTCGTCATCGGCCTCGGCAATATCCTCTATCACCTGCTTCGCTACCGTCGCGAAGAGGCGGCAATCGCGCTGTTCGTCAACAACGTCGAAGCACTCAAGACCGACCTGCTCGAGGGTTTGCCGGCCGCTTCGGTGGTCGCCAGGCGGCATATGACGATGCGCTCGATCCAGGCCGCGCGCGGCGAAATCAATCACGGCGCGCTGGCGGCGATGCTCAACGCCGACGAGGCGACGCGCTTCGGCCTGATCCGTTTCATCAACAACATCCTGATCCTGACCGGCGTCTTCGGCACTATCGTCGCGCTGTCGATTGCGCTGCTCGGCGCCTCCGATCTGCTCGACTCGGCCGACGCGAGCCTAGGCGGAATGGGGCTCGTGATTCACGGCATGTCCACCGCGCTGTCGACGACGATTACCGCGATAATCGCCTACCTGGTGTTCGGATACTTCTATACCCGGCTCGCCGACGTGCAAACCCATTTTCTCAGCGGCGTCGAGCATCTGACCTCGGTGTACCTGTTGCCGCAGCACGTCAAGACCGAGTCCGACATCATCCACCAGATCAACGAGTTGCTCGAATCGGTCGTACAGGCCGCGGACCATCTCAGGCTGACGCAAGAGGTCTACCACGATTCGGCGCTCGCGCTGCAACAGAATATCGCCGCCAACCGCGACCAGCTCGACGCGCTCGGCGCCGAAATCGACGGCATCAAGCAAATCCTGCGCGAGGGCTTCCGCCTGCCGCCGGAAAGCCGTCCGGGCTAGGCCGATGCACGCGAACTTTCCTCCGATCGGCGGCAGCCACGCGGGTATCGGCGGCGAGAACAGCTTCTGGCCGTCGTTTACCGACGTCATGATGGTCATCACGCTGATCTTCCTGATGGCGACGAGCCTGCTGATCGTGCGTAACTGGCAGCTGGTCGCCGAGCTGCAGGAAAGCGTTGCCGCCGAGCGCATCGCCGCGCAAATCATCGAGTCGACGACCCAGGAAAACATCACCCTCGAGGAACGGCTCGCCAACGCCGAACAGGCCAACTCGATCCTGCGCCTGCGGCTGATGAAGCGCGACGAGGAACTCGCCGCTGCCGAGGCCGATATCCGCGAGCGCGATTCGAGCATCGCCGCGCTCGAGCGCGACAGCGCCGAACTCAGGCAATCGCTCGAGCAGACCCGCGCGCGGCTCGAAACCGCCAATCTCGAAATCGATGCGACGACGGCGCAAAATCAGGATCTGGCGCGGCAGCTGGCGGATCTCCGGCAGCAGCTGGCGCAACAGCAACTCGCCGGCGAGCGAACCCGCGAGCGCCTGGCAGTGGCGCAGGAACAGATCGATCAACTCGTCGCGTCGAGCGAAAGACAGCAACGAAACATCGCCCAACTGACCGACGAAAAGGCCGAACTCGTGCGCGAGAAAGCTTTGTTGAACCAGGAAATCGAGACCTATAATCAGCAACTGCTGACTCTCAAGGGCGACTACGAGACGGTCTTATCGAAGTACGAGGAGCTGATCAAGCCGGCGCGCAGCGCCAGGGGCAAGTACATCGCCGAGGTCTACTACGTCAAGGGCGAGAACGGCAACATCATTCGCTACCGCGAGCCGGGCGGCCAGTTCAGCCGCCTCACGCTAGCCGAGGTCGAGCGCCGCCTCGGCCGGCTGAAAGCCGAAAAGGGCACGGATCTCTACGTCAAGATTATCATCCCGCAAGACAGCGGCCTGACCTACAGCGAGGCGTGGAATTTCATGCGCAACCTGCTGGTCAAGTACGACTACTACTACCAGGAATGATTCGCCAATCGGGCGGTAGCTGCTAGAATCGCCTGCACCGCGTCCCCGTGGCACAACTGGATAGCGCGACGCCCTCCTAAGGCGTAGGTTGCAGGTTCGAATCCTGCCGGGGACGCCAGTTCTCTGTCAATCGATTCTAAAGCGCTGCCGGGCCGGTTTCGCCAGTGCGGATGCGCACAACGGCCTCGAGCGGCGTGACGAAGATCTTGCCGTCGCCGATCTTGCCGGTGCGCGCGGCCTCGACGATCGCGTCGATGACCGCGTCGACTCGATCGTCGTCGACGGCGACGTCGATCCTGACCTTGGGAATGTAGTCGACGACGTACTCGGCGCCGCGGTAGAGCTCGGTGTGACCTTTTTGCCGGCCGAAGCCCTTGACCTCGCAGACAGTCATGCCGGCGATACCGATTTCCGACAACGCGGCGCGCACGTCATCGAGTTTGAACGGTTTGATTACGGCGCTGACGATTTTCACGCTTGCTCCCCGGTTCAGCGGGCGAAAACCGCCATCGATTCGACGTGCGCGGTGGACGGAAACATGTCCATGATGCCGAGATGGGTCAGGCGGTAACCCTGATCGCGGATAATAGCAGCATCGCGCACCAGGCTGGAAGGCTGGCAGGATACGTAGACGATGCGGCGCGCGTCGAAGCGCCCGATGTCGACGGCGATCTCGCGCGCACCGGAACGCGGCGGGTCGAGCAACAGCTTGTCCCAGGTCTGGCGCATCCAGGGGCTTGCCGGATCGGGCGCGGCCAGGTCGGCGCGGAAGTATTCGACGTTGTCGACCCCGTTCGAGCGTGCCGCGTCGCGCGCGCGATCGATCATGGCCGCGTCCCCCTCGACACCGCAGATCGAGGCGCAGTCGCGCGCCATCGGCAGGGTGAAATTACCGAGCCCGCAAAACAGGTCGAGCACCCGGTCGCCGGCTTCGAGCCCGAGCAGACGAATCGCCTGGGCGACCATTTGCTGGTTGATCGCACGATTGACCTGGACGAAATCGAGCGCCCGGAAAGGTATCCGGATCGAGCCGTCGGCGAGCGGCTCGAGGTAGAGGACCTGCTCGTCCGGGAAGAGATTTTGCACGCTGTCGGGGCCGCCCGGTTGCAGCTGTACGTAATAATCCTGCGCGCGGGCAAATTCGGCGAGCCGTTCGCGATCCGCCGGCGACAGCGGATCGAGATGCCGAAACACGAGCTGTACGTGTTCACGGTCGGCGGCGACTTCGATCTGCGGAATTCGCGCACGCGCGTCGAGCCCGTCGATCAGCGTGGCGATCGCATCCAGCCGTTCGCCGACTCTCGGCAGCAACACGTCGCAGCGCCGCATGTCGGCGATGTACGACGAATTGCGTTCGCGAAATCCGACCAGCACGCGGCCCTTGCCGGCGACGTACTTTACGCCCAGCCGCGCCTTGTCGCGGTAACCCCAGGCGGCGGCGCGCAGCGGTGGCAGAATCTCGCCGACGTCTACGCTGGCGTGCGCCATCTGCGCGAGCAGGCTTTGCTGCTTGATCGCGACCTGGCGATCGCCGTCGACATGCTGCAGACCGCAGCCACCGCAAACGCCGAAAACCGGGCAGCGAGGCGTGACTCGCTCCGGCGATGCTTCGAGCAGGTCGACGACTTCGGCCTCGTCGAACTGGCGCGCGCGCCCCCTGATCTGAATGCGCACGCGCTCGCCGGGCAGCGCGCCGAATACGAAAACCGTCTTGCCGTCGACGCGCGCGATGCCGCGGCCCTCGTGCGACAGGGTCTCGATGTCGACTACCAGCGGTTCGCCGAGTCGGCCGGCGCGCCTACGCCGCGCCATCGACCCAGGCTGACTCGAACTCGAGCAGATGCGGCGCGTCAGAGGCTTTCAGCTCGTCGCGCACCAGCTGGCACTCGACGCGATAGGCTTCGGCATCGAGATTGCCGCGATTGCGTTCGTAATTGAGGTATACGAGGTAGGTATTGAGCACGTCGGTTTCGCAATAGTTGCGAATCGACGCGATCTCACCGCGCTGGTAGGCATCCCAGACCTTGGCGCCGCTCATACCCATCTTGCCCGGAAAACCGCATAAAGCGGCGATTTCGTCGAGCGCGGCGCTGGCCCGCGGCTGGTAGCCGGCGAGCACATCCATCAGGTCGGTGTGGCGTTCATGGTAGCGGCTCAGGTAGTTGTTGAAGCGGAAATTGTTGTCGTTCTGTCCGGTTTCCCAGTAATGCGCGGCGACGACCGGATACAGCAGGCTGCGGTAATGAATCACCGGCAGGTCGAAGCCGCCGCCGTTCCACGAAACGAGTCGCGGCGTGTAGCGTTCGATACCGCTGAAGAAACGCTGCAACAGGTCGCTTTCGTCCGAATCCTCGTCGCCCAGCGACCAGACCTTGAACTGCCTGGCGGTGCGCAGCACCGCCGAAATGGCGACGATGCGGTGCAGGTGGTGGCGCAGAAATTCGCCGCCCGATTGCTGCCGCCGCAGTTGATACACCGCGCGCGCGACATCGTCGTCCGAAAGCCCGTGCAAATCGTAGATCCGCCGGCATCCCTCGATGTCGGGTATCGTCTCGATATCGAAGACGAAAACGTTCATCGCGGCTCAGTTGGTCTCGCGCCGATGGTCAACGGTCGGCAGATACCGCAGGGCGTGACTGTGCTTGCGGCTCCGGCGGATTCGTCGCGCGATGGCCCGGCGCAGCTGCTCAAGGATCCCGAGCGTGATTATCCGGCCAGCGGTAGACCCGGCGCCCAGGCGTCGCGGCGTGACCAACGGGGTATTTCCGATATAATCCTGCGGATACATAGAATAACAAGTCGCCAGGTCGAAATGGTATTGCCGGGATTTCTACAGTTTACTGGAATGGCGAATCGTCGATAAGCGATTTTCTCGACAGCGGAGAACAGGCGTGCAAGCAGAATCCGGATCGGCAATCTCGTCGGGGCCGCCGTGCCAGAGGACCGTATCGGCAGCCACGCGCTTCGATCGTAAATCTTTGAACGAGCCGGGTTGATGCGTCCGCTCGGCATTCAATCGCAAATCCTGCTGACCACGCTGATCCCGGTGGTCCTGATCGATCTGCTGTTTACCTACCGGCACATCGACAGCAGCATCGAGCAAGCCGGCGAATTGCTGCAAAGCAAGGGACAAATCATCGCGCAGCAGATTGCCGGGGCGTCCGAGTACAACATGTTCAGCGGCAACGACGCGCAGCTTCGCTACCTGCTCGAGCAGTCGATCGATCACGACGAAGTCGTGCGCGCGGCGGTCTTCGATCAGTCCGGGCGACGCGTCGCCGAAGCGGTATCGGCAGCCTGGGATCCTCGCGCCAGCGCGGACTATCGCTACCTGCGCCAGCCAATCCGCTCGCAGAGCATCGTGCCAACCGGCGCACCAGCAGTCGAGCGCGTCGAGACCGTCGGCTGGGTCCACCTCTACCTGTCGCGTTCGCAACTGCAGCATACCGCCAGGCGCATCATCACCGATTCGATCCTGTTCTTCGCCGCGATCCTGATCATGGCGGTGGTGGTCGTGACGCTCGTCAGCCGTCGTATCACGCGACCGATCTACCGGCTGGTCGATCATCTCAAGGACGTCGAGACCGGCCAGCTCGGCAAGCCGATCGAACCCGTCGAAGGCAACGAGATCGGCGCCGTGCAAATGGGCTTCAATCGCATGACCCAGGCCTTGCTAGCCCATCGCCGGCATCTCAATTTGCGAATTCAGCAGGCGACCCAGCAACTCAACGCGGCGATCACCGACCTCGAAGCCAAGAACCGCGAATTCGGTCTGGCGCGCGACGAGGCGCAAAAAGCCAACCGGATCAAGTCCGAGTTTCTCGCCAACATGAGCCACGAGATCCGCACGCCGATCAACGGCATCAAGGGATTCATCAGCTTGCTCGGCCAGTCGAGGCTCGATGCGACCCAGCGGCGCTACGTCGATATCGTGCTCAAGTCGACCGCCGACCTGACCAATATCGTCAACGAAATCCTCGATTTCTCGAAAATGGAATCCGGCAAACTGCACCTCGTCGACGAGGAATTCGATCTCTACGAAGTCATCGAACAAACCCGCGATATTCTGTTCATCAACTTGTTGGCCAGGGATATCGACCTGAATCTGATCCTGTACAGCGACACCCCGCGCCGGGTCATCGGCGACAAGCTCAGGCTGAAGCAGATTCTGCTCAACCTGATCGGCAACGCGATCAAATTTACCGACGAGGGCCGGGTCGCGATCCGGGTGCAGATCGAATCGGAAAGCGATGCCGAGATCGATCTCGCGATTTCGGTCGAGGACACGGGCATCGGAATTTCCCCGGCCGACCAGGCGCGACTGTTCAAGGCGTTCAGCCAGATCGAAGGTTCGGACAGCCGGCGATTCACCGGCACCGGGCTCGGCCTCGTCATCAGCAAGAATCTGGCGACGCTGATGGGCGGCGATATCGCGATGCGCTCGGCAGCCGGTGCGGGTTCGGAGTTCACACTGCGCCTGCCGCTGAAGAAAGGCCGGCCAGATTCGCCGGCCGACCCGAGCGCGACGCCGCGAGCGCTGATTTTTGCCGCCGATAAACTCTGTCTGATGGAAACCCGCTCGCTCTACGAGCGTGCCGGAGTCGATGTCGAAAGCAGCCTGATCGAAGCGACCACCGATGTAGACGCGGTGCGCGAATGCCTGCATCGCTGTCTGCCTCATACCGATTTTCTGGTCTTCGACCTGCGCCATTTCGGGCTCGACCTCGACGCGATTTTGAGCGGCGATTTCCCGGCCGCAACGCGTATCATTCTGATGCATTACGATACGGGCCGGGTTGCGGAAATTCACGCGGCCGGCGAATTCGTTTCGGTCATCAACACCAGCCGCGCGCTGGCGCGCCTCCTCGATCCTGCCACGCAGGAGTCGCCGCGATTGTCGCCGCCCGCGGCTCCGACCGGCGCGGCGCGGCGGGTGCTGCTGGTCGACGACAACCCGGTCAACCTGAAACTCGCCAGCGAATTGATCAGCCTGTGGGGTCACCAAGTCACTGAGACCGACAACGGCGACGCCGCGTTGCGCTGCTATCGCGAGGCCGACTTCGATCTCGTCGTGCTCGATATTCAGATGCCGGACATCGACGGGGTCGAACTGTTAAGTCAGATGCGCGCGGCGAAACCGGCAGCGCGCACGCCGGCGGTCGCGCTGACGGCCAATATCATGGATGGCGAAGCCGAACGTTTGCTGCAACGGGGATTCGATTATTTTCTCGGCAAACCCATCGACGAATCCCGATTTCGCGCCTTACTGGACGGTGCCGGCCCGCGGGCCGTCGCCGCGCTGCCGGACGATACCGACAAATCGACAACGGCCGATTGCTCGCTCGACCCGGCGCGCTCGCTGGCGCTGGCCGCCGACAATCCCGCTTTGCTCAGGCAAATATTCGAGATTCTCGAGCGTGATCTCCCCGACCACCGCGGCCAGTTGCTCAAGGCACACGGAGCCGGCGATCGCGAACGTCTGGGCGCGCTGGCGCACAAGCTGCACGGCGTTACCTGCTATGCCAGCCTGCCACGATTGCGCCGTTCGGTACTGGCGCTGCAGCAGTGCCTTGCGCGCAACGACGCGACCGGTGAGGCCGAACTAATCGTCGAAATTGCCGCCGAACTCGACGCGATCGTCGCCGAGGTAGAGGCGCATTTGCAAGGCTTGCGCAGCGCGGCGCAGCCCGAGCCCGATTGAGCCGCCAATCAACCGGTCACAAATCGCCAACCAGCGCCGGGCTCAGGCCTCGAGCACGACCATCGCAACGACGTAGTGCTTTTCGTCGGAGAGCGAGAGCAAGGCATTGCGGATTCCGCGTTGCGCGGCCAGACGCTCGCCGGCGGCCAGAAAGCGCAACCGCGGCTGGCCCCGTTCGTCCTTGTCGATCTGTACCGACTGGAAAGAGAATTCGCGCCCGATACCGGTGCCGAACGCCTTGGCCACGGCTTCCTTGGCGGCGAAGCGGGTGGCAAGATAATTTGCCGATTGTTGCCGGCGCATGAACTCGGCACGTTCGGCCTCGGTAAGCACCCGCCGCGCGAAACGCTCACCGTAGCGCGCCAGCAGGATTTCGAATCGGGACGTCTCGGCGATGTCGACGCCGATGCCGACGATCATGAGCCCCGGGCCCGGGCTTCGAGCATCAACTGCTTGATGTCCGCGACCGCCCGGGCAAGGCCGACGAACACCGCGTCGGCGACGATCGAGTGACCGATATTGAGTTCGGTGATCAGCGGGTTGGCGGCAATCGGTCCGACATTATGCCGGTTCAATCCGTGGCCCGCGTTGACCTGTAGACCACGTCCGTGGGCGTAGGCCACTGCCTCGTTGATGCCCGCGAGCAGTGCGTCGCGCTCCGCGCCATCGGCATCGGCATAGTGCCCGGTATGTATCTCGATACACGGCGCACCGCATTCGACGACCGCATCGATTTGTTCGCGGCTGGCGTCGATAAACGGTGATACGCGCGTGCCGACCTCGGCCAGGCGCGCGCAGGCCGCGCGCAGTTGTTCCAGCTGGCCGGCGACGTCGAGACCTCCCTCGGTGGTCAGCTCTTCGCGTTTTTCGGGCACCAGGCAGACGTCCTCGGCGCGAAATTCACAGGCGAAGTCGAGCATTTCGGCGGTTACCGCCATCTCGAGGTTGAGCTTGGTATTGACGACCTGCTTCAGCAGCAGCGCATCGCGCTCCTGGATATGGCGCCGGTCCTCGCGCAGGTGAAAGGTGATCGAGTCGGCGCCCGCGTATTCGGCGATTTGCGCGGCGTAGACGGGATCCGGAAAACGCGTGCCGCGCGCCTGGCGCAGCGTCGCGACGTGATCGATATTGACCCCGAGCGTAATCGGGTTGCTCATTTCCGCCTCGCAATTTGTGCGTAAACCTCGCGCGATTTTAGCGTTTTTCCATGCAAGTTACAGTCGATCGTCGCGCGCAGCACCGATTTGGCGAGGCGACGAACCGGCGCCTCGTCGTAGCAGTCGTCGTGCCAGTCGAGCACCGTCCGGCCTTCCACCGCGCCACGCGCCGCGGCGTCGCAAGCGACGAATCCCGTGCCGAGTTCGAATCGATAACTGGCGGCCGGATCGATTCGCAGACCGCTCTCGGCGTCGCAGGAAATGTCCGGGAAATATCCCAGCTGCCGCAGCAGCGCGAGTTCGAATCGCCGCAACTCGGGCTCGCCGATCGGTTCACGGGCGCGCGCCAGCAGTTCACCGTAGAGGTCGAAGATCGCCTCGTCGGCTTCGTGGCGCGGCAACAGCGCCGAGATCAATTCGTTGACGTACAGCAGGGGCAGATAGTTACGCGCGTCGACGTCCATGGTTTCCGCCTCGATTGCGGTCAGCGTCTTGAGTTCGGCCCGCCCGCTCCAACCCAGGCACAGTGCGACGAAAGGTTCGTAGCGGGCCTGGCGCGACGCGCGGCGCGCACCCTTGGCGAGCAGGCTGACGCAACCGTGTTCGCGGGTCAGCACGTCGAGTATCAGGCTGGTATCGCGCCACTCGCGCCGCCGCAAGATGTAAGCCGGCTGATCAGTGACCCGGGTCTGCATCGGAATAGCCGAACGCGGCCAGCGAACGCTCGTCGTCGGCCCAGTCCTCGCGTAACTTGACCCATAATTGCAGGTAGACCCGGCGCCCGAGCAGGTTTTCGAGGTCGGCGCGCGCGAGTGAACCGACCTGCTTTAGCCCGGCACCCTGCTTGCCGATGACGATGGCCTTCTGTGACCGGCGTTCGACCCAGATGGTGGCCGAGATTCGCGTCATATCCGCGTCGTCTACGTAGTGGTCGACATTGACCGTGATCGAGTAAGGAAGCTCGCGCTCGAGCGCACGAAACAGTTTTTCGCGGACGATCTCGGCGGCCATGAAGCGCATCGATTTATCGGTGAGCTGATCGTCGGGATAGATCGGCGCACCTGGCGGCAATCTTTCGAGGATGAGCGCCAGCAATGAATCAAGGTTGTCCCGCTCGAGCGCCGAAATCGGAACGATGTCGCGTCCGGGCGCAAGGCTGGCGACTCGCTCCATGATCGGCAAACAGGCATCGCGTGCGATTCGATCGATCTTGTTCAACACCACAAGAACATTTTCGCGCGTACCGATTCGCGTGAGGATTCGCGAATCCTCGGCGTCGATGTCGGTCACGTCGAGGAGAATGCATATGACGTCGGCGTCGTCGAGCACGCTGGTCGCGGCTCGATTCATGTAGCGATGGATCGCCTTTTTGCGACCGTCGTGCAGGCCGGGCGTATCGATGAAGATGCACTGGTAGTCGCCGCCGCTCAGAATCCCGAGGATTTGATGGCGGGTCGTCTGTGGCCGGTGCGCGGTAATGCTGATTTTCTCGCCGAGTAGCGCGTTCATCAGCGTCGACTTGCCGGTATTTGGCTTGCCGATCAGCGCGACGTGCCCGCAGCGATACCCGTCGCTCATGGCTCGAGTCTCGCCAGCATTTCCTGCGCCGCCTTTTGCTCCGCCTGCTTGCGGCTCGAGCCGCGACCGACGCTTTGCAATCCCAGCTCGGTGAGATTGCAACTGACGGTAAACGTCTGGTCGTGCGCCTTGCCGGAAGTCGCATCGACGCTGTAGCTCGGCAAATCCATCCCGCGCGCCTGCAGGTATTCTTGCAGGCGGGTCTTGGCGTCCTTGAGTTGCTGCGCATCGTCGAGCGCGTCGAGGCGCTCGTCGTAAAGGCCCAATACGACGCGCTCGGCGGCCGCTTCGCCACCATCGAGATACACCGCCGCGATGATCGCCTCGAGGGCATCGGCCAGAATCGACTCGCGGCGGTAGCCGCCGCTCTTCAGTTCGCCGCCGCCGAGATTCAGGTAATCGCCGAGGTCGATCGAACGGGCAATTTCGGCCAGGGTCTGCTTTTTCACCAGCGCGGCGCGCATGCGGCTGAGCTTGCCTTCGCTTGCCTCGCCGAAGCGCGCGTAGATTTGTCGCGATATGATCAGGCCGAGAACGCTGTCACCGAGAAACTCGAGTCGCTCGTTGTTGCCGCCGCGGGAATAGCTGCGATGCGTCAGCGCCTGGCGCAGCAAGTCCTCGTTCTCGAATCGGTATTCGGTTAGGGCGAAAAACCGGTCCGCGTTCACCGATCGATCGTGACGCTCTCGACGAAACGCCCGCCGATGAACAGGTTGCCGATGTAATTGTCGCGGGTTTCGTAGGTGATCGTGACGGTGGTCTTGTTGTCGGCACGCTCGATGGTAACGTCTTCGCGCTTGACCGAGCGAACTTCGTCGACGAACAAGCGTTTTTGCAGCGACTCCCAGATCGCGCGCTTGGATTTGACGTCCAGCGTCGAATCCTGGGCCAGCCCCTTCAACGCGTTCTTGACCTTGAAATTCCCGTAGTAAATCGGGAATACCTTGAAAAAGGTAATCACCAGCAGGCCGAAAATCGCGACCACGCCGATCCAACCGACCGACGACAAGCCGCGTTGCGAGCGGCTGCCTGGAGTTTGTCTCTTCATCGCATCTTCCTCAGTTCGATATCTCCGTGCCGATCCTCGACCAGTCGAAACCGGTCCCGTTACTGCGAAAATCCCAATGCATCCATATCCAGTCGGCGCGTCCGACCAGGTTGCGCTCGGGCACGAAACCCCAGTGCCGGCTGTCGTTGCTGTGGTCGCGGTTGTCACCCATGACGAAATAATGCCCCTCGGGAACGAAAATCTCGCCGTTCAGGCTGTAAGCCGTGTCCGGATTGGTCATCACGGTATAGCGGGAATCGCCGATTTGTTCGACGTAGACCTCGCAGCGTGCGCCGACCCGATCGCAGCCGCCGGCGCCGAGCATGCCGTTGCCGTCACCGAGACCCCGATAGATGCCATTTTTCTCGATTTTCAATGGTTTATCGTTGACCTTTAACCTTCGATTATAGTAACTAATATGATCTCCCGGCAAACCAATGACCCGTTTGATGTAATCCTGCGACTCGTCGTTGGGAAAGCGGAAAACGACCACGTCCCCCCGTTCGGGCCGTTCGCCCGCCGTCAGCGGGGTGTGCCAGACCGGCGCACGCAATCCGTAGGCGTACTTGTTGACGAGAATGAAGTCGCCGACCAGCAGTGACGGCATCATCGAGCCCGACGGGATGCGAAAGGGCTCGAAGAGAAAGGCACGCAGCAGCAGCACCGCGAGCAATACCGGGAAAAACGCCTTGGAGTACTCGACGACCATCGGTTCGGCAGGGGTCTTGCTCATCGACGGCTGTTGCCGCAGGCGTGCAAACAGCGCCCAGTCGAGCAACCAGACCAGACCGCTGACCAGGGTCAGGATCAGAAGCAGCAACTCGAAATCAAAATGCACGATCGACGCGCCCCGGTCCTGTGATCAATTTTCCACCTTTAGTACTGCGAGAAACGCATCCTGCGGGATTTCAACGCTGCCTACCTGCTTCATGCGCTTTTTACCGGCTTTTTGCTTTTCAAGCAATTTTCGTTTGCGCGTGGCATCGCCCCCGTAACACTTGGCGGTCACGTTCTTACGCAGCGCCTTGACGTTGGTACGCGCGATGACGTTGCTGCCGATCGCCGCCTGGATCGCGACGTCGAACATCTGCCGCGGTATCAGTTCCTTCATCTTCGACGCGAGTTCGCGGCCGCGGTACTCGGCATTGCTGCGATGTACGATCAACGACAACGCGTCGACCCGTTCGCCGTTGATCAGTACGTCGAGCTTGACCAGGTCGGAAGGCTCGAAGCGCAGAAACTCGTAGTCGAAGGATGCGTAGCCGCGGCTGACCGACTTCAGGCGATCGAAAAAGTCGAGCACGACCTCCGACAGCGGCAGCTCGAATACCAGCGACACCTGGTGGCCGAGAAACTGCATGTCTTTCTGCGTACCGCGCTTTTCGATACACAAGGCGATGACCGCGCCGATGTAATCCTCGGGCAGCAGGATATTGGCCTGGATGATCGGCTCGAGAATTCGCTCGAGCTTGTTGACCGGCGGCAAGTCGGCCGGATTGTGTATTTCGATCGTCTCGCCGGCGGTCGTTTCGACCTGGTAGACGACGGTCGGCGCGGTGGTGATCAGGTCGAGGGTATACTCGCGCTCGAGCCTCTCCTGCACGATCTCCATGTGCAGCAGACCGAGAAAGCCGCAGCGGAATCCGAATCCCAAAGCCTGCGAAGTTTCCGGCTCGAAATGCAGCGATGCATCGTTCAGCTTGAGCTTGCGCAGGGCTTCGCGGGTATCCTCGTAATCCTCGGAATTGACCGGGAACAGGCCGGCGAAGACGCGCGGCTGGATCTGCTTGAAATCGGGCAGCGCTGTGTCCGCGGGATCCCGCGCCAGGGTGATGGTATCGCCGACCGGCGCAGACTCGATGTCCTTGATGCCGGCGATCACGTAGCCGACGCCGCCGGCCGCGAGCGCTGCCGTATCGCGACGCTTGGGCGTGAACACCCCGACCTTCTCGACGAGAAACTCGCGACCGCTCGACATCATGCGAATTTTTTGCTTCGGCGCGATTCGGCCGTCGACGACGCGGACCAGCGTAATTACGCCGACGTAGGGGTCGAACCAGGAATCGATGATCAACGCCTTGGTCTTGTTGTCGGTCGAGCCACGCGGCGGCGGTATTTTGGCGATGATTTGTTCGAGCAGTTCTTCGATACCCTCGCCGGTCTTGGCACTGACTGCGAGCGCATCGCTGGTGTCGAGACCGATGATTTCTTCGATTTCGCGCCGCACCTTGTCGGGATCGGCGGCCGGCAGATCGATCTTGTTGAGCACCGGTATGACCTCGAGATCGAGATCGATCGCGGTGTAGCAATTGGCGACGCTTTGCGCCTCGACGCCCTGCGACGCGTCGACGATCAGCAACGCACCCTCGCAGGCCGCCAGCGATCGCGACACTTCGTAGGAGAAGTCGACGTGCCCGGGGGTATCGATGAAATTGAGCATGTAGTCTTTGCCGTCGCGCGCACGGTAGGACAACGATACGCTCTGCGCCTTGATCGTAATGCCGCGTTCACGCTCGAGATCCATCGAATCGAGCACCTGCGCCGCCATCTCGCGATCGGCCAACCCGCCGCAAAGCTGGATGAAGCGATCCGCGAGGGTGGATTTTCCGTGATCGATATGGGCGATGATCGAAAAGTTGCGTATTGAATCCATGCGCCTGCGATGCCGCCTCGGCCGGTAGAATGCGGGTCCTTCCCTGCCCCCGGAACCGGCCGGACGCTGCTTAAAACCCGCGAAGTTTACGTCAAAGCCAGCGCGGCTAGCAATGCCGATTCATCGAAAAAGAAATGACAGATTTCGCGCTCGTCGAGACACAGGACCGGAACCCGCGCGTCGAAGCGGCGAATCAGCTCGGGATCACGATCGATATCGACTTCGCGCCACTCGAGTGGCCGATGACGCTTCGAAAACGCGACGAGCGCCTTGCGCATCGCGTCACAAAGCTCGCATTGTTCGCGATAGTATAGCGTCAGTTGCAATCGGCGCTGAGCTTTTAGCCGTCTTCGGCTTCGGGACGAATCGCGAGGAATACCGGGCCCGAGCGCCGCTGCACGAGCAGCGCGACCGACTTGCCGGATTTTAGCCCGGCGGCGATATCCTCGAAGTCCCCGACGCTGGCGATCTCGTGATTGTCGATCATCGTAATCACGTCGCCCTTGAGCACGCCGGCCTCGCTGGCGGGCCCGAACTCGTCGACCTCGGCAACCTCGACGCCCTTGTCGATCTTGAGCCGTTTGCGCGCCGCGCTACCGAGTTTTTCGACCTTCATGCCGAGCGCCGACTCCTGTGCCCGTTCGCTCGCGTCCGGCGAGTAGGCGGCCTGGGTGATCGAGGTCGGCAATTGCGCGATGGTCACGCCGATCTTGCGGCGCCTCTGATCGCGGATCACGACGACCTCGGCGCGCTTGCCGACCTTGGCGCGGCCGACCAGCGGCGGCAACGCGCTCGAGCGCAGGACCTTCTTGCCGTTGAACTCGACGATCACGTCGCCGACCTCGAGGCCGGCGGCCGCCGCGGGGCTATCGTCCATGACCTTGGCGACTAGCGCGCCGTGCGGGTTTTGCATACCGAAGGATTCGGCGAGTTCGCGAGTTACTTCCTGGATCAAAACGCCGAGCCAGCCGCGCGACACGGTACCGGTTTCCTTGATCTGGTTGGCGACATCGACTGCCATTTCGATCGGGATCGCGAACGACAGGCCCATGAAACCGCCGGTGCGGCTGTAAATCTGCGAATTGATACCGACAACCTCGCCTTCGAGGTTGAACAGTGGGCCGCCCGAGTTGCCCGGGTTGATCGCGACGTCGGTCTGGATGAACGGTACGTAGTTGTCGCTCGGCAGGCTGCGGCCCTTGGCACTGACGATGCCGGCGGTTACCGTATGGTCGAAGCCGAACGGCGAGCCTATCGCAAGGACCCATTCGCCAACCCTGAGGTCGTCGGAATTGCCGTACTTCAGTACCGGCAGGTCATCCGCTTCGACCTTGAGCACCGCGACGTCGGAGGCTTCGTCCGAGCCGATCAGTCTGGCGACGTACTCCTTGCGATTGGCCATGCGCACGATCACTTCGTCGGCACCGCTGACGACGTGGTGATTGGTCAGGATATAGCCGTCCTCGGAAATGACGAAGCCCGAGCCCAGCGACTCGGCATCGCGGCGGCGATTGAAATCGTCGGGATCGAAAAACTTGTCGAAGAGTTCGCCGAAGGGCGAATCCTCGGGAATGTCGGGCAGCTTGAAGTCGCGCTTGCTGCTGCGCTTCGCCCGCGTCTTGGTGCTGATGTTGACCACCGAATCCTTGGCGTCCTCGACGATCGAGACGAAGTCCGGCAGCGCGACATGCGCGGCCATCGGTAAGTTGACGAGCGCCACCAGAATCGCGGCCTGGATCGTCCGGTTGAGAAAGTTCATGCGTTACAGGTTCCAGATTGATGAGTCACAGGATTAAGACCCGGATCGATTCGCCGGGTTCACCTCGATGTCGACGATCGCGGGCAGCAGCGCGTCGCGCGGCAGGCCGGCCGCCCGCCGCGAGGCGAACTTCCAGCCGACGCAAAACCCGGCCGCGCCGCCGAATACCGCGATGGCATCCGCCGTGCCTGGCCACAGCAACCCCGGCAACAACGCGCCGCCGAGCAGACCGGCAAGCGGCAGGCCGTAGAGCAGCAGGCTGAGCCTGACCAGCGCGCGCTCGGGCAACGCGAGCAGGACCCGATCGCCCGGCTCGAGACGCCGTTCGGTGTCGATGCGCAGCGACTTGCGGCGGCGCGCCAGCAAGCGGCCAAGCGCACCGACTCCGCAACCATCGCGTAGCTCGCAACCGCCACAACTCGATTCGCGCTCCAGTTCCAGCTCGACCTGCGCGCCATTCGTCTGGCGAACGATTGCCCGTTCGGTAATCATGCGTGAATTATAGGTATAAAGCGGCCGCGAAAGTAGGCCGGCGGGCGATTTATTGGCCGCGATAGGTTACCGCCTCGGCAACCTGTCGGACCGTGATCGCCGGCACTTCACCGATCGCGGTGATCGAGTGGTCGGCGAGCAGACGCATGTAGGCGTTGACCGCACCCATCGAGGTTCCGCCCTGGTGCGCGCCATCGCCCTGTTTCTCGATGAAAATCGACAGCGAGGCGAGCCCGTCGGTGTACACCATCTGGCGAACGGTTTGACCGCTTTCCGGCATCCGGCGCTTGAGTACCGATTCGCGCCAGAATCCACGCGGCGCCGCGGCCAATTGCCAGAGGTCGTCACCATCGTCGGCATCATCGCCGTTGCCACGGTGGTACCGCACCAGCGTGTAGCTGTCGTCGATCTGCGGCATCGTGTCGAACTCGAGTTCCGCGGGGTCGTCGTAGACGGTCAGGCTGGTAAACATCACCTGTTCGATCTCGCGGCCGCTTTCGTCGAGCAGGCTGGACTTCATCATCAGCGCGTTGCTCGAGTTGATCCAGAATTTCATGCCATAACGAAATTCGTCGCGCGGATCGATGTGCACGATGACGGTCTCGCTGCCGGCGACGCGGTCCTCACCGAGCAGTTTGAGCTCGTAGAATTTTTCCAGTCGCGCGATGTCGTCGGGTATGAAAATCGGCGAAAAGCTGTTCTTGCGCGACGAATCGACTACCACCTTGCGGCTCGACGGCCAGATACAGGTCAGGTTCTGGTTGTCGCGAATGACTTCGCGCGCCTCGCCATTGAGCGAGATCAGGCGTTCCTTTTCGCCGCCGAGATCGCGCCGATGCGAAATTTGCATGCTCTCGAGCTGGTTTTCGTGCATGTAGACGAATACGCCGTGATAGTTGAGATTGCGCATCGCATCGGACATCCGCTGGACCCAGTCCATCGCCGGATCGGCCCAGGCCGGCAGGCTGACGAGCGACGTCAGCAACACCGTCACGACGGTGCGCCGCGGCGACCCCGCAAGACGTGGTCTGCGGCTATTGCCGGGCATCGAATCCGGCGACCCGGGCCTGCGGTATCAGACCCTGCACCGAGTTGGAATACTCGGTGTGGTTGACCAGATAGGCATTGAGCTTTTGCTGCAGGTCGGGCGCATCACCGTCGACCTTCCAGCGCAAGCCCAGCGGCTGAAATTGCGTCGATGCCGGTACCGCAATGCCCGGCGCTTGCCGGCCGGCGAGACTGTCGACACGCGCCTGATCGCTCGCCGCCAGCGTAGCGCCCGACGGGTCGGTCGTTTGCGACAGCGGCTGCCACAACGCGACGGTGACGAGTGCGACGCTCGCGGCGACGGCGAGCCCGGCGAACGGGCGCCAGCGACCGAGGCTCGCGCCGGCCGACGCGGCACGCGGCCGGCGCGCCGGCGCTTCGCGCGTCTCCTCGCGAATCCGCGCCATGACACTGGCGTGGAATCCGGTGTCGATCGCCGGCGGTAATTCGCGTCGCATCGCTTCGCCGATCAGGCGATAGCGTCGCAGCCGGTACTGTAGGTTGACGTCGTCGATCACCGCGTCGATCGCCGGCGCGGATACCCCGCCCGGCTCTTCGTCGAGCAGCGGGGCCAGTTTTTCGTCGTCTTCTTTCATTATTCGTTCTCGCGTCAAACCATCAAAATTTTTAAGGTTTTTCAAAACTGGTACTTAGTCACTCTAACAGCGGCCGAAGTTCCTTGTCGATCACGTCGCGGGCGCGAAAAATTCGCGATCGGACGGTGCCGATCGGACAATTCATGACTTCGGCAATCTCTTCATAGCTCAAACCATCGATTTCGCGCAGCGTAATCGCCGATTTCAGGTCGTCCGGCAACCGCTCGATCGCGCGAAACACCGTCGCCTCGATTTCCTCGGTCAGCAACATGCTTTCCGGATTGGCGTACTCCTTGAGCCGCGATTCGCCCTCGTAATGCTCGGCGTCGTCGACGTCGACCGCGTAGGCCGGAGACTTGCGCGCCCTCGAGGCCAGGTAATTCTTGGCCGTATTCGCCGCGATCCGGTATAGCCAGGTATAAAACTGGCTGTCGCCGCGAAAACTGTCGATCGCGCGGTACGCCTTGATGAAGGCGTCCTGGGCGATATCCTGGCACTCCGCCTGGTCGGCAACGAAGCGGCCGATCAGATTGATCACCTTGTGCTGGTACTTCTGGACCAGTATATCGAAGGCTCCCGTGTCTCCCGCTTGTACCCGTTTCACCAACTCTGCATCAAGCAGATCAGTCCCCATTCATTACCCTGGTTTGATTGTCGATTTCGGAGATAACAATTTTTTATCTCGTGAAATCCGAGATAAGGACTGATTATATTATAAAAAGTTCGACCGCCGCCGAGGTTTTGGCCGGCAGCGAAATTCACTATACTCGATCCGGTTTGCCGCGTAGGGAGATCGCATGAACCAGCAATACGACTACGACGTCATCGTCATCGGTTCAGGCGCCGCCGGCCTCAGCGCGGCCTTGCACCTGCCGCCGTCACTCGATATCGCGCTGCTCGCCAAGGCGCCGCACGACGAGCAATCGAGCTACTGGGCGCAGGGCGGCATCTCGGCGGTGCTCGAACCCGACGACAGTATCGAGCAACACACGCGCGACACGCTCGAGGCCGGCGCCGGGCTGTGCGATCCCAAGGTCGTCGAATTCGTCGCCGCCAACGGCCGCGAATGTATCGACTGGCTCGCCGATCTCGGCATGCCGTTCTCGCGCGACCGCCAGGAAGTCAGCCGCAGCGGCTTCCACCTGACGCGCGAGGGCGGCCACAGCCGGCGTCGCGTCGTGCACGCCGCGGACGCGACCGGCAAGGCCCTGCAGCAAACCCTCGAGGCACATGTCGGCGAGCGCGACAACGTGCGCATATTCGACCGGCACATCGCGATCGACCTGATCCGCGACGGTGAAAGCTGCGTCGGTCTCTACGCGCTCAATCTGGACAACCAGCGCGTCGACGTCTTCGGCGCGCGCCGGATCATCCTCGCTACCGGTGGCGCGAGCAAAGCCTATTTGTACACCAGCAATCCCGACGGTTCGACCGGCGACGGCATCGCGATGGCCTGGCGCGCCGGCTGCCGCGTCGCCAACATGGAATTCAACCAGTTTCACCCGACCTGCCTGTATCACCCCGAGGCCAAGTCGTTCCTGATTTCGGAAGCGGTGCGCGGCGAGGGTGGGCGCTTGCTGTTGCCGAACGGCGAGCGCTTCATGCCGCGCTTCGACGAGCGCGCCGAGCTCGCGCCGCGCGATATCGTCGCGCGTGCGATCGACCACGAGATGAAACGCATCGGCAGCGACTGCGTTTACCTCGACATCAGCCACCAGGGCAGCGCCTTCATCAAGGCGCATTTTCCGACGATATACCAGCGTTGCCTCGAGTTCGACATCGACATCACGCGCCAGCCGATCCCGGTCGTGCCGGCCGCGCACTACACCTGCGGCGGCGTCATGGTCGATCTTGCCGGACATACCGATCTCGCCCATCTCTACGCGGTCGGCGAGGTCGCGTATACCGGCCTGCACGGCGCCAACCGCATGGCCAGCAACTCGCTGCTCGAATGCCTGGTGTTCTCGCGCGCCGCGGCCTGCAGTATTGCCGCCGAAATCGACCTCGGCGCGGCGCAGCCGCGACTCGAGCGCTGGGACGAATCGCAGGTGACCGACTCCGACGAAGACATTGTCGTCTCGCACAACTGGGACGAGCTGCGCCGATTCATGTGGGACTACGTCGGTATCGTGCGCACCAACAAGCGACTCGCGCGGGCGTTGCATCGCAGCGAGCTGCTGAAAAGCGAAATCAACGAGTATTACGGCAATTACAAGGTGTCGGCCGACCTGCTCGAGTTGCGCAACCTCGTGGTCGTCGCCGAATTGATTATTCGCAGCGCGCTCGCTCGCCGCGAAAGCCGCGGTCTGCACTTCACGCTCGACTACCCCGAGCCGGATGACCGATTTCTCGCGCCGACCGTGCTCGACCCTCGCGATCGGGTCGAACCCGCCATGCTGGTTTCGATCTGACGGCGGTGTTCATCCAGGAAGTCATCACGGTCGAAACCGCCGGTCGCGCGACCCTCGATATCACCGGCGAGGTCGCGGCCGTGGTGCGCGCCGCGGGCATCGGGCGCGGACTATGCCACCTGTTCATACACCACACCAGCGCGTCGCTGATCATCACCGAAAACGCCGATCCCGACGTGCGCCACGATCTCGAGAACTACCTCGCCCGGCTGGTGCGCGACGGCGATCCCGCCTACCGTCACGATCAGGAAGGCGACGACGACATGGCGGCGCACATCCGCTCGGTACTGACCCAGACCGAAGTCACGCTGCCGGTGCGCGACGGCCGCCTGTCGCTCGGCACCTGGCAGGGCATTTACCTGTGGGAGCACCGCTACCGGCCGCATCGCCGTCACCTGACGATAAGCCTGCAGGGATTCGAAGATCAGATTTGACCGGCACGTATTGCCATTGCCGGACAAACCCGGAGAATGGCACGCGATAACATATCGAATTCGGGGAATCGCATGAAAATCATTCTGTTGGGACCGCCCGGCGCGGGCAAGGGTACGATCGCCAAGGCCCTGATGGATTACGACGGCTCGGTGCAGATTTCGACCGGCGACATCCTGCGTGCGGCGGTCGCGGCCGGCACCGAACTCGGCAAGCAGGCCGAGGCCGCGATGAGAGCTGGCGATCTGGTCTCCGACGAACTGATTATGGGCATCATGGGCGAACGCCTGCAACAGGAAGACTGCCAGCGCGGTTACCTGCTCGACGGCTTCCCGCGCACCCTGCCCCAGGCGCGCGCGCTCAAGGTGCTGCTCGAGGAGCTTGGCGAAGAACTCGATTGCGCGCTCGAGCTCGACATCCCGCGCGACGTCATCATCGACCGCCTGACGACGCGCCGCACCTGCAGCAACTGCGGCGAGATCTACAACGTCAAGACCCGCCCACCCAAGGTCGACGGGGTTTGCGACGTCTGCGGCGGCCCGGTGCTGCAGCGCGACGACGAGACCGAGGAAGCGATCGAAAACCGGCTGCAGGTCTACCAGCAGCAAACCGCGCCGCTGATCGATTTCTATCGCGACGAGGGCTTGCTCGTGAGCGTGCCGTCGTCGGACATCGAGCCGGTCATGGCCGCGCTCAAACCGCGCATCGGCTAACCCCGAGATCGCCAGGCGCCGGGTCTCCTCCGGACAGGATCGGGATCAGGTTCCGATTTCCCGTATACCCCTGTAGCGTCAACTTTAGCCGCGCTTTCAACGTCGGGTCCGACAGCCGGGGAAATCGGTTCCTGTCCCGTCGTAGCCTCCGACAACTACCTTACGTTGTCGACCTTACTGGATTTCGAGGTAAACAATCACCCCCGCGGCGACGACCATAAGGGCCATGAAAGCGAACGCGGCCTGCAGCAAAATTCGCTTGCGCCGCTCGACCGCCGGACTGGGAATCTCGCGCAATTGCGTGCGGCCGGCGGCACGGTTTGCCAGCACCCACATGCAAACGACGATGACGACAATTGTAACCAGGATCTTGGTGAACATAATCAGGTCTCGCTGCGAGCAAAAGTGACGAGGTGATCGACGTCGAGCCGGATGCCGATGCGTTCGTTGATTTTATGGTTGTGATGGCTCGGCGCAAGGCACATCACCTCGAGGCCGCTGTCGATGCGCAGAAAATAGAGGAAATCCGCGCCGCGAAAGGCCTTTTCGACGACGATAGCCGATTCGCTGGCGGCATCGTCGTGGAGCACGTCGTCGGGGCGAATCAGTACGTCGATGGGGGTGCCCGGCGCGGCGTCGAGCGGTTCCCGGCCGCGAATCAGGCCGAGGTCGGTGCGTACCGTGGTCGCGTCCTCGACGGTCGCCGGAATGATGACGCCCTGGCCGACGAAATCGGCGACGAAGCGATTGACCGGCCGGTGATACAGGTCGTAGCCACTACCCTGCTGCTCGATGCGGCCTTCGTGCATGACGCAGATCGTGTCCGCCATCGCGAAGGCTTCATGCTGGTCATGGGTGACGAGGATCGCGGTGGTGTTCTCCTGTTTCAGGATATTGCGCACTTCCCGCGCCAGCTGCTCGCGCAGCTCGACGTCCATGCTCGAGAAAGGCTCGTCGAGGAGCAGAATGTCCGGTCGCGGCGCCAGCGCGCGCGCCAGCGCCACGCGTTGTTGCTGGCCGCCCGACAGCTGGTGCGGATAAGCCTGGGCGAAAGCCGGCATGCCGACGATCGCGAGCATTTCCCGCACTCGCGCCTGCTGTTCGCGCGCGGGCCGACCCCGCAATCCGAAGCGCACGTTGTCTTCGACCCTGAGGTGCGGGAACAACGCAAAATCCTGGAACACCATGCCGACGTTGCGTCGCTCCGGCGGCAGGTTGACGCGGCGCGAACTGACCTCATCGCCGTCGATCGATATGCGTCCGTTCCAGACCGCCTCGAAGCCCGCAATCGCGCGCAGCACGGTAGTCTTGCCGCAGCCGCTCGGTCCGAGCATGCAACCGATCTGTCCCGGCTCCAGCGAGAAACTGACGCGCTCGAGCACCTGCAAATCGCCGTAGCCGGCGTCCACCGAATCGACATCGAGCCGCGCGGTCACGATCCGGCCCTCGAAGTCGAGATGCTGTGACTCAATAAAACGACCGGCAACAAACCGACCGCGACGATCGCCAGCGCCGCGGTCGACGAATCGGCAAGGCGCTCGTCGGTGGCGAGTTCGTAGGCGCGCACCGCCAGGGTATTGAAATCGAACGGGCGCAAGATCAACGTCGCCGGCAATTCTTTCATCACGTCGACGAACACGATCAGCAGCGCGGTCAGCAAGGTGCCTTTCATCAACGGCACGTGAACGCGCCACAGAATCTCACCCGGCGACAGCTTCAACGAGCGCGCAGCGTCGTCCATCGACAGTTTGATATTGGCGAGGCCGGACTCGACCGACTGGATCGACACCGACAGGAAACGCACCAGGTAGGCGAACATGAGCGCAACCAGGCTACCGGAGAGCAACAAGCCGGTGGCGATGCCGAACCGTTCCCGCATCCAGCCGTCGAGAGTATTGTCGAACCACGCAAACGGGATGATGACGCCGACCGCAACCACCGTGCCGGGCAGCGCATAACCGGTGGCGACGATGCGAATCGACGCGCTGATCGCAGGCGAACGGAGCAGGCGTTTGCCGTAGGCGAGAAACAGTGCGACGACGACCGCCAGCAGCGCGGCCGTCAGCGCCAGCATGACCGAGTTCAGGGCGAGGCGAACAAAGCTCGCGTCGACCATTTGCGCGTAGGTATCGATCGCCCACAGCGCGAGCTGTGCCGCGGGCAGCAGAAAGCCGAGACCCAGCGGCACGATACACAGCGCGAAAGCCGCCGCCGCGCGCCAGCCTCGCAAGCGGTACTGCGGCAGGTTGCGGTAGCGGTAGGTCGCGTGGTGGTACTGCGCCTGGCGCCGCGACGCGCGTTCGACGACGACCAGCGTGAACACGAACAACAGCAGTATCGCGGCGAGCTTGGCGGCGGCGGCGGCATCGCCGAAACCGAACCAGGTACGGAAGATACCGGTCGTGAAAACGTCGAGGCCGAAATAGGCAACGGTGCCGTAATCCGACAGCGTCTCCATCAGCGCCAGCGAAAGACCGGCGACGATCGCCGGCCGCGCGAGCGGCAGCGCGACACGGTAAAAACTTGCCCACACCGAGCAGCCGAGCGTACGGCTGACCTCGAGCACGCAGACCGATTGCTCGAGGAACGCGGCGCGCGCGAGCAGGTACACGTAAGGATAAAGCACCAGCGACAGCATCGTGATCGCGCCGCCGAGCGAGCGGATCTCGGGAAAGTAATAGTCGCCGTAGCCCCAGCCGGTCGCATCGCGCAACGCGCCTTGCAGCGGGCCGGCGAAATCGAGCATCCCGGTATAGGTATAGGCGATGATGTAGCCGGGGAACGCCAGCGGCAATAGCAGCGCCCAGCTGAACAGGCGCTTGCCCGGAAACACGCAAACGCTCGTCAACCAGGCACAGGCGACGCCGATCAGCAGCGTACCGCAGCCGACCCCGAGCATCAGCAGCGCCGAATTGACCAGGTACTCGGCCAGCACGGTGTCGACGAGGTGCCGCCAGATCTCGTTGGCCGGATGCAGGATGAAACTCGCGATCGTGAAGATCGGCAGGCTGAACAACGCGGCGACCAGCAGTACGCCCGGCGTCCAGAATCGCTGCAGCCACGACGCCCGACCGGCGCGTGCGGCGGCGCCGAGTGGCGGCGATTCAAGCCGCGCGCTCATTGCCGCTCGCGCGACGCGCGCCAAATTCTAGTATGCTCGGGCTCCGGGAGCCGGCATCGGGTCGGTATTTCAAGTGGAAAGCAGCCAGCCGGAAACGGGTGCAAAGCTTAATGCCGATAAATACAAATGTGAATAATAATAGTTTGCATTTAAATTCAGCGCCAGCCTCATGACCGGCGGCGGCGATCTCGGCGACCTGCTAGGCGACGGCGACACCGACTGGCAGGCGGTCCGCGAGGCACTGGCGACGCGCGCCGTCGAAACCGACCGCTACCGCGATATCGAGCGTCTCGCCGTCGCCAGCGACTACGCGCTGCGCCAGTTGCGACGCGACCCCGCGCTGCTCGACGAGCTGCTCGCGCTCACCGAATTCACGCTCGACGAGCCGATTATCGAGCCCGCTCCCGACGACCGGGTTGATCTCGATCAGCTGCGCCGGGAACTGCGGCATTACCGCCATCGCAAACTCGTCACGATTATTTTTCTCGACGTCGTTCGCGATCGACCGCTGCGCGATATTCTCGAGTACCTGAGCGATCTCGCCGATCGGCTGATCCTGACCGCGCTCGATGCCTGCAACCGGCAGCTTGCCGCCAAGCACGGCCAGCCCGTCGACGAGCGCGGCGAAGCGATGCAGCTCAACCTCATCGCGATGGGCAAACTGGGCGGCCGCGAGCTGAATTTTTCTTCCGACATCGACCTGATTTGTTGTTACGACAGCGACGGCGAGCTCGAAGGCTACGGCCGCTTGAGTCACCAGGAATACTTCAGCCGGCTGGTGCGTCAACTGACCCAGGTGCTCAGCGACAACACCGAGGACGGATTCGTCTACCGCGTCGATTTACGCCTGCGCCCGTGGGGCGACTCCGGCCCGGTCGTACTCAGCCACGCGGCGCTCGAACACTATTACCAGCTGCACGGCCGCGAGTGGGAACAGTACGCGATGGTCAAGGCGCGCGTGATTAGCGGCCGCAAGTCCGAACGCGCGGCCGTCGAGGCAATACTGCAGCCCTTCGTCTATCGTCGCTACCACGATTACCGCGTATTCGAAGGGCTCGCGTCGATGAAGGACAAGATCGACGCGCAGGCCCGGGCCCGCGGCATGCGCAACAATATCAAGCTCGGACCGGGCGGCATTCGCGAAATCGAATTCTGCGTGCAGGCCTTCCAGATTCTCAAGGGTGGCCGCAACCGGCATCTGCGACGCAGCCAGATTTTCGCCTGTTTCGACGCGCTCGCCGCGCAAGCCATCGTCGAGCGCGAACAAATCGACGCGCTGCATGATGCCTACGTCTTCCTCCGCCGGCTCGAGAACCGCATCCAGATGTTTGCCGACGAGCAAACTCACCAACTGCCCATCGATCCGGCGCGTCGCCGACGGATCGCGGCAAGCCTCGATTACGCCGACTGGCAAGCGCTGGAGACGGCTCTGCAGGAACATCGCGACGCGGTAGGCGATTTTTTCAACGCGCTGTTCAAGCGCGAAACCGGGCAATCACCCGACGCGCTGCTCGACGACTCGCTCGATCCGGCCGGCGACGCCCGGCGCGCCGAATTCATCGCCGCCAGCGGCGTCGCCGAACCCGCCGCGATCGCCGCGCAACTCGATGGATTCATCGCTTCCAAGGCCTGGGGGTACATGTCGGCGCGCGCCAAGAAACGCTTCAACGGCCTGCTACCCGACCTGCTCGCCGGCATCCAGTTCAGCGCCGACCAGCCTTCGCTGTTCGAGCGTTTCATGCGGCTGTTCGCGTCGATCGCCGGACGCAGCGTCTATTTCGAACTGCTGGGTCAGAATCCGGCGCTGCTGCAGCGGCTCGGCGAACTGTTCGACAAGAGCGCCTGGATCGCCGCCGAGGTCGCTTCCTTCCCGATGCTGCTGGAAAACCTGATTCAGCGGCCCGACCGCAGCCGTTTCGATCGTGCCGATCTCGAGGCGCGCCTGCGCCTGCAGCTCGCCAACGTCGAGGGCGATCCCGAGCTCGAACTCGACAGCCTGCGCCTGTTCAAACGCGAACAGACGCTGGTCATCGCCGGCGCCGAGCTGGCCGGCGAAATCGACGAACTCGCGGTCGGCAATTACCTGAGCGATCTCGCCGAAATCGTGCTCGCCGCGGTGCTCGAGCTGGCGCGCAAGGACCTCGAGGCGCGTCACGGCGTGCCGCGTCACCGGCTCGACGGCGAGCTTCGCGCGGCCGGGTTCGCGATCATCGGCTACGGCAAACTCGGCGGGCGCGAACTGCATTACCGCTCGGATCTCGACCTGATATTCGTCCATGATTCGAGCGGCGAGCAAGCCCAGACCGACGGCGACAAGTGCATCGAAAACTCGGTCTATTTTCCGCGTCTCGCGCAAAAAGTCATTTCGATGACCAGCGTCCTGACCGCCTCGGGCAAGCTCTACGAAATCGACTCGCGCCTGCGGCCGGAGGGTTCGTCGGGCTTGCTGGTATCGTCGCTCGAGGCTTTCGAGCGCTACCAGCGGGAAAAGGCCTGGACCTGGGAGCACCAGGCACTGGTACGCGCGCGGCCGGTCGCCGGCGACGCGGCGCTGGCGGCAGGCTTCGGTGCAATCCGCACGCAAATCCTGCAACAGCCACGCGATGCCGACAGGCTGCGCGCCGACGTCGCCGAGATGCGCGCGCGGATATACCGCAACAAGCGGCCGCCCGAAGACGACCGCCGCGATCTCAAGCATTCGCGCGGCGGCATGGTCGACATCGAATTTCTCGTCCAGTACTGGGTGCTGCGGTACGCAAATAGTCTTGACACCGATTGTTTGACTTCTGATAACATAAGCCTGCTCAACGCTTTGCTGCGCGCGAACCGCATTCCGGCCCCGGCCGCGGAACTGGTCGAAATCTACCGAAAATATCACCGCCTGCTGCACCAGGCGGTGTTGCAGAATCAGGCCGCCGAGGTCGATGCCGGGATCATCGAAGCCGAGCTCGAGCAAGTGACCAAATGCTGGAACGAATGTTTCGGCGAGCAGGAGAACTGACGATGACGATGGCCGATCGCGATGGCTTTATCTGGTTCGACGGCGCGATGGTGCCGTGGCGCGAAGCGACCGTGCACGTACTCACGCATACGCTGCATTACGGCATGGGTTGCTTCGAGGGCGTGCGCGCCTACCACGCCGACCAGGGTACGGCGATCTTCGCGCTCGAAGCGCACACCGAACGGCTGCTCGATTCGTGCAAGATCCTCGGCATGGCGATCGGCTGGAGCAAGCAGGAGCTGATGGATGCGCAGGTCGCCGCGGTACGCGACAACAAACTCGACAGCGCCTATATCCGGCCGATGGTATTCTACGGCGCCGAGGGCATGGGCCTGCGCGCCGACAATCTCAGCGTGCACTGCATCGTCGCCGCCTGGGAATGGGGTACCTACCTCGGCAAGGAAGCGCTCGAGAAGGGCATCCGCATCAAGACCTCGTCCTACACCCGTCACCATCCGAACATCGCGCTGACCAAGGCCAAGGCCAACGGTCAGTACATCAACTCGATGGCCGCGCTCGGCGAGGCGCTGCGCGACGGATACGACGAGGCCCTGCTGCTCGACCCCGAAGGCTACGTTGCCGAGGGCACCGGCGAAAACATCTTCGTCGTCAAGGGCGGCAGGCTTTACACGCCCGAGGTCACGACCGCGCTCAACGGCATCACCCGCAAGACCATATTCGCCCTCGCCGCCGACCGCGGGCTCGAGATCGTCGAAAAGCGCATCACCCGCGACGAGATCTACGTCGCCGACGAAGCCTTCTTCACCGGCACCGCCGCCGAGGTCACGCCGATCGCCGAACTCGACAATCGCGCCATCGGCACGGGTTCGCGCGGTCCGGTCACCGCCGATCTGCAATCGGACTACTTCGACCTCGTCCACGGCCGCAACGAAAAGCACCTCGACCTGCTTACCTTCGTCAAGTAGAACCCGATGGTCAATCCAGACACCGCCGCCGAACAGTCCGGCTATTCGACGCCGAACGCCAAGACCGCAATCGAGGTCACGCCCGGGGATTTACCGATTCACTGCCCGCTGCCCGGCACCAGCCTGTGGAATTCGCATCCGCGAGTCTACATCCCGGTGCGCGAGAACGGTGGCGAGGCCAAGTGCCCTTACTGCAGCGCGGTCTTCAAGCTGATCTGAGACCCGCCCGGCCGGCGCTGTTACCGTCGTGCGCGGCCGAGACCAATTAAAAAAGGGGGCTAAACCCCCTTTTTCGTGACGCCGTATGCGACCGGTCAGACCGCGGCCGCCTCGTTGTCGTCGACCGCTTTCATGCTCAGGCGAATGCGGCCCTGGCGATCGACCTCGAGCACCTTGACCTTGATGATGTCGCCTTCCGAAAGCTTGTCGCTGACGTTTTCGACGCGCTCGTCGGAGATCTGCGAAATGTGCACGAGGCCGTCCTTGCCGGGCAGGATGTTGACGAAGGCGCCGAAATCCATGATCTTGGCGACCTTGCCTTCGTAGGTCATGCCAACTTCGACCTCGGCGGTCACCTGTTCGATGCGGCGCTTCGCCTCCTCGCCGGCGGCCTTCTCGACCGACGCGATCTTGACCACGCCGTCGTCGTCGACTTCGATCGTCGCGCCGGTTTCCTCGGTAATCGAGCGGATCGTCGCGCCGCCCTTGCCGATGACGTCGCGAATCTTTTCGGGATCGATACGGATGGTAATCAGGCGCGGTGCGTACTCCGACATTTCGGCGCGCGG
>JBFFXR010000009.1:0-33368 GCA_041569645.1 Gammaproteobacteria bacterium | reverse complement strand
GGCGCGATCTCGCTGTTGCTCGCGCTCTACGCCTTCCAGGTGCTGCCGGTCAATTATGCCGCGCTCGCGCTGCTCGCCATCGGTATCGCATTCATGATCGCGGAGATATTTGTCACCAGCGGCGGCATCCTCGGCATCGGCGGCGTCGCCGCGTTTACCGTCGGCTCGATCATGCTGTTCGACGACGAATACCTGGCCGTGTCGATCCCGATAATCGGCGGCACCGCCCTGGTCGGCGCCGGCTTCATGCTATGGATTCTGCGGCGATTCGCCACGCTCAGGCGCACCCAGGTGGTCAGCGGCGGGGAATACATGATCGGTCATATCGGCACTGCGCGTGAAGCATTCGAGACGCGCGGTCGGATCGACCTGGATGGCGAAAACTGGATCGCGGAAACCCGCGTTCCACTCAAAGCGGGACAAAAGGTACGCGTCACCGCCGTCGACAAACTGGTATTGACCGTCGAACCAGCCGAAAAATCCTCGGAGGAGGAATGAACATGTATTTAATCGAATTCCTGGTGCCCGCGATCGTACTCGCGGCAATTCTCGCTTCGGCCATTCGCATCCTGAGGGAATACGAGCGCGGCGTAATATTTTTCCTCGGTCGCTTTCAGAAGGTCAAGGGGCCGGGGCTGATCATCGTCATCCCGTTCATTCAAAAGATGGTGCGGGTCGACCTGCGCGTCGTCACCTTCGACATCCCGACCCAGGACCTTATATCGCGCGACAACGTGACCGTGCGGGTCAGCGCTGTCCTGTACTTCCGCGTGGTCGATCCGGAGCGCGCGATCATTCAGGTGGAGCAATTCTTCGAGGCCACCAGCCAGCTCGCGCAAACCACATTACGCTCGGTATTGGGCCAGCACGACCTCGATGAAATGCTGTCGCAACGCGAGAAGTTGAACGAACATATTCAGACTATCCTCGACGACCAGACGGCTTCGTGGGGTATCAAGGTCACCAATGTCGAGATCAAGCATATCGACCTCAACGAGAGCATGATCCGCGCGATCGCCAAACAGGCCGAAGCCGAGCGCGAGCGCCGGGCCAAGGTCATTCATGCCGAAGGCGAGCTGCAGGCTTCGAAGAAGCTGCTCGAGGCGGCGAACGTCATGTCGAAAAATCCGCAGACCCTGCAATTGCGTTACCTGCAGACGCTCAACGACATCTCCAATGAGAACGCCACGACGATCGTGTTTCCGATCCCGATCGACTTCACCAAAGCGTTCGCCCGGCCGAAGCCTGAGTCTGCCGACTAGATAAAAGGAGTCGGCGACAGTCGAGTTTTAATTGCAATTGTCATCGGCTCTTTTTGGCCCGTTTTATGTACCGAATTGATATTGCCTGACCCGGCAAAGACGGCATCGCTGTGCTCGCAATGTCGATAAATCCCGGCATACCGTGGAGCGAAGCGACGAGACAGTCTCCGGGTGTTGGCTAGGTCTCGTCGGTTTCGGGCAGGAAGCCGCCGGCCTGCATGTTCCACATGCGGGCGTAGTGGCCGCTCTTCGCCAATAGCGCCTCGTGGCTGCCGTCTTCGACGATGCGGCCGTCGTCGAACACGAGGATCCGGTCGAGATGCGCGATCGTCGACAGGCGGTGCGCGATCACGACCACGGTGCGGCCCTGCATCAGGTTGACCATGCCCTGCTGAATCCGCTTTTCGGTGACCGAATCGAGCGACGAGGTCGCCTCGTCGAGGATCAGGATCGGCGCGTTTTTAAGAATCGCGCGCGCGATCGCGATACGCTGGCGCTGGCCGCCCGACAGCTTGACGCCCCGCTCGCCGACCAGCGATTCGTAGCCGTATTCGGTCTGCAGGATGAATTCGTGGGCGTGGGCTTTCTGCGCCGCCTCGACGACCTCTTCGTCACTCGCGTCGAGCCGGCCGTAGCGGATATTCTCCATCAGCGAGCGATGGAACAGCTGCGGGTCCTGCGGGATCATCGACACGCTGCGGCGCAGGCTGTCCTGGGTGACGTCGAGGATATTCTGGCCGTCGATCCGGATCGCGCCGGCGTTGCATTCGAACAGCCGCAAGATCAGATTGACGAAAGTCGACTTGCCCGAGCCGGAAAAGCCGACCAGGCCGACCTGCTGCTTCGGCTCGATCGCAACGGAAAGCTGCTCGAAAACCGCGAGCCCCTCGGGGTAGGAAAACGACACGTCGTCGAAGACAATCTCGCCGCGGCTAACGGTGAGTTCTGTCGCGTCCGGCTTGTCGACGATTTCGTGCGGCTGCACGAACACCGCCACGCCGTCGCTGATGTTGCCCAGGTATTCGAAGAACTCAAGGAAGGTGCGGCTCAAGCCCCGCGCGGCCTCGATCAGCATGATCGCAAGCCCCGCGACCATCGAGAATTCGCCTACCGTCAGGCCGCCGTCGGCCCAGATCTTGAGCGCGTAACCGACCATCGCGACCATCAGTACCATCGCCGCGCCGTACTGGAACCAGCGCAGCTTCTCCATGTACCAGTAGGTGCGCAGCGCGTGATCGACCTCGTGATTGAGGTAGTCGGTCAGGTAGTCTTCCTCGTACTGGCGGCGGGCGAACATCTTCGCGTTCATGACATTGGTCACCGAATCGACGATCTTGCCGGTGACCACCGCGCGGGCCTCGGCGAAATCCTGTGCGTAGACCCGGCAGCGCTTGGCGAGCAGGTACGAGACGTAGATATAGACGCCGAGCCACAGGCTCAGCGTCAGCGCGAGTTCGCCGCTGGCATTGAACAGCACGATCAGCGCGACCGCCGACTTGATCAGCAGCGGGTAAAAATCGAACGCAATCGTCCACAGCGTGTGCATGCAGCTCATCGACACCTCGGCGATGCGATTGGCCAGCGAGCCGGCGAACTGCGAAATGAAGTAGCGGTGCGAATGGTGCTGGAGGTAGCTGAACAGCGTGCGCCGGATCTCGCGGCGCAGGTAAGGGCCGGTCATGACCAGCATCGCGCCGCTGGCGCGGCTGAACAGCACGATGCCGAGGTTCAGCAAGCCGAACAGGATCAGCGCGTCTTGGGTCGCAACGAAAATGTCCGCACCGGTGTCGCGCGCGAGCGTGACGGCGTCGATGATCTCCTTGATCGCGTACGGTAACAGGATCGTGCAGGCCGCCTGCGCCGCCTCGAAGATAAAGATCGCCGCCAGCATATAGCGCGACTTCAGATAGAACTGCAGCGCGAAGCGCCACGGCGAACGCGACAGGCGTGGCGCGTCCGTGGCGATGGTAAAGGTCGAGTCCATGCGGTGGCGATGCCGAATTACGAGTTTCGAGGCGCAGATGATACCCGAATCGGACAACCATTGGGCGGCGTCCGGAGCAACCCGCCGAGCGTGACCGCCACGGGCTCGTACCGGCGCGGTCGGCGGGGTATTCCGGCGTCACGAGCGGTATACTGTGCCACCGGGAGACGACCGAAACCTACCTATGCCAGACAGAGTCGCTCAATGGCTCGAAGAACTGGGGCTCGGCCAGTATGCGCAGGCTTTCGCCGACAATGCGGTCGAGTTCGATCTGCTGGCGGAGTTGAGCGATGCCGACCTGAAGGAGCTGGGCGTCGGCGCTCTGGGACATCGCAAGCAAATTCTAAAGGCAATCGGGGCGCTGCGCCGCGATACCCCCACGCCGGCAAACCCATCCCCGGTTGCAGCGCAAGCTGCCAACGCCGCAAGCAGCCTGCCCGGGTCGAGTGTCGCGGACACCAGCGTCTGGGCGCGCACGCCCGGCGAATTGAAACCGGTGACCATGCTGTTCGCAGATGTCGTCGGCTCGACCGCGCTGACCGAGAAACTCGATTCCGAGGACGCCCACGATCGCCTGTACCAGGCCGCGCAGCTCATGTGCCGGGCCGTCGAACGCCATCGCGGCACCGTGTGCCGCTTCATGGGCGACGGCATCATGGCGATGTTCGGCGCGCCGGTCTCGAGCGAGCGCCACGCGCTCGAAGCCTGCCGCGCGGCGCTCGACATGCAGGCCGAGATCGCGCGCTACGGCCGGCTATTGCAGGAGCAGTTCGGCGTCGGGCTGCAAATCCGGGTCGGCCTGAACTCGGGCGAAGTCGTCGTGCTCGAGGTCGGCGACGACCACGACAAGCCGGAGTACGACGCCTCGGGTCCGACCGTGCCGCTCGCCGCGCGCATGGAACAGGCCGCCGAGGCCGGCTCGATCCTGATCACCGAATCGACGCGGGCGCTCGCCGGCGACCTGATCGACACCAGCGAACAGTCGCCCATCAGCGTCAAGGGCGTCTCGGCGCCGGTGACGACGCATCGCCTGCTGGCTATTCGCTCGGCGGCCGAGACTCGGCTCGCGGACCGCCGCAAGCCGATGTTCGGGCGCCGTTCCGAGCTGGCGCAGTTTGCCGGACTGCTCGAGGCGTGCCTCGAGAGCGGCACCGGCCAGGTCGTGTTCGTGCGCGGCGAGGCCGGCATTGGCAAGTCGCGGCTGGCCGAGGAAATGGCTCTCGAGGCGAGGCGGCGCGGCTTCGCGAGCCACAAGGCACTGGTGCTCGACTTCGGTGCCGGTAAGGGGCAGGAAGCCATTCCGTCACTCGTCCGCAGCCTGCTCGGGATCGCGCCGGGCAGCGGCAAACGCGAGCGCGAAGCCGCGCTCGAGCGGGCCGTATCCGGCGGTCTCGTCGAGCGCGAAAGCCGGGTTTACCTGAACGATTTGCTCGACCTCGAGCAATCCGCGGAGTTGCAGATCCTTTATAACGCGATGGAGCAACGCGTGCGCAAGGAAGGCAAGCGCCAGGTGGTGCTGACACTGCTGTCTCGTCTCGCCGCGCGCCAGCCGCTGCTCGTCGTCGTCGAGGACCTGCACTGGGCCGACGACATCACGCTCGATTACCTCGCGCGACTCGCCGCGGCGGCGTCGCAGTGCCCGACCCTGCTCGTATTGACCTCGCGCGCCGAGGGCGACCCGCTCGATGCGACCTGGCGCGCGCTTGCCGGCGAGGTGCCGATCGTTACCTGGGATCTCAGCCCGCTGCGCCGCGACGACGCGATCAAGCTCGTCTCCGGCTTCATCGACGTCAGCGAAGACCTGGTCAAGCGCTGTATCGAGCGCGCCGCCGGCAACCCGCTGTTCCTCGAACAGCTGTTGCTCAGCGTCGGCAAAGGTGCCGGCGAGAGTGTACCCGACTCTATCAAGAGCCTCGTGCTCGCGCGTCTCGATCAGCTCGAATACGACGACAAGCACGCGCTGCAGGCCGCCTCGGTGCTCGGCCAGCGCTTCGACCCCGACGCCTTGCGTTACCTGATCGAGCAACCGGACTACACTTGCCACGAGCTGATCGCACGTCACCTGTTGCGGCCGGAAGATCAGTTCTACCTTTTCGCGCACGCGCTGATCCAGGAGGGCACCTATGCGTCGCTGATCAAAAAGCAACGGGTCGGCTTGCATCGGCGCGCGGCCGAATGGTATCGCACACGGGATCTGGGATTGCACGCCGAACACCTCGATCATGCCGGCGACGCGGCCGCGGCACAGGCCTACGTCAACGCCGCGCGCGAACAGTCGCGACTCAATCGGCCGGAACGGGCACTGCAGCTCGCCCGTCGCGGTCTCGAGATCGCCGGCGAAGTGGAACGCTTTGCACTCACCTGCCTCGAAGGCGAGCAGTTGCGCACCATCGGCGCGATCGACGATTCGACCGAAGCTTACCGACGCGCCACCGAACTCGCGGCGGACAAACCGAACCAATGCCGCGCCTTGCTCGGTCTCGCCGAAGGACTGGCACTCAAGGACGCCCAGGCTGATCTGATCGAAACGCTCGCGGCGGCGGAAACCATTGCGACGGCCCGTTCGATGACGCTCGAGCTCGCGCGCATCTTTCAATTACGCGGTGGCTTACTGTTCTTCGGGAGCGATATCGAGGCTTGCCACGAGGCGAATCAGCGGGCGCTGCAATACGCCCGCGAGGCGGGCGCGTCAGAGCTTGAAGCCCAGGCACTGAGCGGCCTCGGCGACGTCGAATTCAGTCGCGGACATCTGCGGACCTCGAAGGGATATTTCACGCAGTGCATCGACCTCGCGCATCGTCATGGTTTCGGTCGGGTGCTCGCGGCCAATTTACCGATGCTGGCCGAGCTGCATTACTGGGGCCTGGACTTAACGGCCGCCGTATCCGCGGCCGACGAGGGCGTCGAGCTGGCGCTGAAGACGCACGACTTGCGCGCCGAGCTGTTGAACCACTCGATTCGGGGTTACATCGTGGCCGAAGCCGGCAGGCTGGACGACGGTGAATTCTCGTCGAGAAGAGCGCTCGAAATCGCGCGCACGCTGGGATCGGTCAACATGCTGGTCATGTGCCTGTGCTCGCTATCGGGCATCCTCATGCTATTGAACAAGCGAGACGAAGCGCAGAAATTTGCGCGGGAAAGCTTCGAAATCTTGCGCAAAACGCCCGAGGTAGCTCCGTTCTACGGCCCCAATATTCTGGGCACGCTGGCGTTATCGACCGACGAGGTCGAGCATCGTCGCGCGCTGATGACCGAGGCCGAGACGCTGCTCCAGGGCTATTGCGTCAGCCACAATCACTCCGCGTTCAACGAAATGGCGATGCAGATATGTCGCGATCAGCGCGAATGGGACGAGGTCGAGCGATACGCGCAGGCGCTCGAGGACTACACCCGCGCCGAACCCATGCCGCGCACCGACTTCGTCATCGCCAGGGGCCGCGCATTTGCCAGGCTCGGCCGCGGCCCGCGGGATCAGTCGATCCGCGACGAGCTACAGCACCTCTACGAGCTGGCCGAATCCACTGGCATGAAGCTGGCTTCGGCGGAACTTGCCGAGGCAATCGCCGAATTCGATAGCGGCTGACGCATTCGCGACCGCGACGACGAATCGCATCGCGCCGTCTGGATTATCCCCCGCAAACCCAGTAGCATCCCGCTTCCCTCCCGCATCTCTCCGAGGCCTGCCCGTATGGAGTACCTGTCCAACATGAACCTGGATACGCTGGCCTGGATCGGTATCGTGTTCTGCCTGTCGCAATCGGCGATGTTTTCCGGTTTGAACCTGGCGTTTTTCTCGCTGAGCCGGCTACAGCTCGAGGTCGAGGCCAAGCAGGGCAACAAGAGTGCCGCCAAGGTGCTCGAACGGCGCCAGGATTCGAATTTTCTGCTGACGACCATCCTGTGGGGCAACGTCGGCATCAACGTGTTGCTGACGCTGCTGTCGGATTCGGTGATGGCGGGCGTCGCCGCGTTCGCGTTCTCGACCGTGTTCATCACGCTGTTCGGCGAAATCATGCCGCAGGCCTATTTCTCGCGCAACGCGCTGATGATGGCGTCGTTGCTGTCGCCGGTACTGCGCTTCTACCAGTACCTGCTCTACCCGGTGGCGCGACCCTGCGCATGGGTACTCGATCGTTGGCTCGGCAAGGAAGGCATCGACTACCTCGGCGAGCGCGATCTGGTGACAATGATTCGCGCGCACATGGACGCCGAGGAGGCGGAACTCGATCACCTCGAAGGCCGCGGCGCGCTAAACTTCCTCGCGATCGACGATGTCAAGGTAACCGAGGAAGGTGAACCGGTTGACGAAAACTCGATCATCCGGCTGCCGACCAAGATCGACCTGCCGCTGATTCCGAAGGTAAAACGTAACGTCAGCGACCCGTTCCTGAAAAAGGTCAACGCCAGCGGCCACCACTGGGTCGTGCTCGCCGACATGGACGGTAACCCGCTGCTGTTGCTCGATGCCGACGGCGCGCTGCGCGCGGCGCTGCTAGACCAGGACAAGCCCTACGACATCTACGACTATTGCCGGCGTCCGCTGGTGATCCGTGATTCGAGCAAGACCATCGGCGAGGTGATCAGCTATCTCAAGAGCATCCCGAGCTCGAGCGGCGTCGAGGACGCCGCGATCGACTACGACGCGGTACTGATCTGGGACGAAGCGCCGCGCATCATCACCGGCGCCGACGTGCTCGGCAAGTTGCTCAAGGGCATCAGGGTCGAAAGCCCGGTGACCCCGTGATTCGAGGGCCGACCGCAGTTAACTCGCATCTGCGCGACCAACGAATACGTTTCTCACTCCCATATCAAGGGTAATCGAACCGGCTTTTTGCTATCTTGGGACGCTCAATCGAGAGCCGGAGAACAAACGTGAGCGATTTGACGCTGGTTGGACTGGGCGCCATGGGGTCGGCGATTGCGCTGACCCTGCTGAAGAATAAATGCGACTTGACCGTCTGGAATCGCACCGGCAGCAAAACCGGTGCCATGGTAGCGCGAGGGGCCACGGCTGCCGACACCTTGAAACAGGCGATCGAGGCCAGCCCGCGTATCCTGGTCTGCATCCACGGCTATGCCAACACCCGCGCGTTGCTCGACGATCCCGAAATCACTCCGTTGCTGGCCGATCGTACCGTCGTACAACTCAGTACCGGAACGCCGGCCGAGGCCCGCGATGCCGAAGCCTTTACCAATCGGCATGGAGGGCGCTATCTGGACGGCTCGATCATGGTGTACCCGCCGTCGATCGGCGAGGAGGACGGACAACTGCTGTTCGCGGGGCCGCGCGAAGTTTACGACGATTGTGCGCCGCATGTCGGTTGCCTGGGCGGCGACGTCCGTTACCTGGGCTCGACCATCGGCGCCGCGTCAGCGCTCGACATGGCGGTCGTCTCGCGACTGGTGGCGAACACGGTCGCGATCGTTTACGGCATTCACATCTGCGAGTCCGAGGGCGTTGCGTTGTCGGAGTACGCCGGCATGTTTCCCGAGGCCGACCGGGCCCGGCACCTCGCAAAAGTCGTCGCCAGCGGCAATTACAGCGACGATATCGCGGCCACGGTGGGCACTTCGATCGAGGCGGCTGCCGCCATCCGCAATCTGGCCGCCGACCTTGGCATCAACACCGAACTGCCCGATTTCATCCTCGGCCTTTACGAGCGTGCGTCGGCGGCCGGCTATCTCGAGCAGGACAACTCGAGCCTGATCGAGGTATTCAGAGGGAATGCTTGACGGGCCCGGCAACAATCGACTCGGGTGACCGTTGATCCAACTGCGGAACCGTTGGACAGTCGCAAGGATTTCGATCACTCGGTGATCGGGTAGCCTCTGGGAAGCAAGACGAACAGCCGACCCTGCTGTTTCATCTCCCCCGCCAGTTTCTCGGCTTCGGAGCCCTGGCCCCAGAAGACATCCGCGCGAACGTGGCCCTTGATTGCGCCGCCGGTATCCTGCGCCAGCATGAGCCGGGCGAACGGCGATTCTTCATCGTCCGGCAGCGTGGTCTGCAGCCAGACCGGCGCGCCCAGCGGAATCACGCTGCGATCGACGGCGATGCTGCGTTCGGGCGTCAGCGCGACGTTGAGCGAGCCGAGCGGGCCTTCGGCCTCGCCGTCACGCAGCTCGAAGAAAATATAGCTCGGGTTTTTCGCCAGTACTTCGTGCAGGCGATCGGGATTGGCCCGCAACCAGTCCTTGATCGTGAACAACGTGACCTCTTCCCGTTCCAGTTCGCCCATCCCGATCAGGACCCGGCCGATGGATTGATACGGGTGACCGTTTTGCCCGGCGTAACCCACCGCCACGATGGAACCGTCGGTGAGCTGCACGCGGCCGGAACCCTGGATGTGCAGGAAGAACTTGTCCACCAGGCTGTTCACCCACAGGATCTCGGCGCCGCGCAATAAATCCGGATCGTCGGTCAGCTGCGCGCGATCGTAGTAAGGCACGACCTTGTTGCCGACCAGTTTGCCGCGCAAACGCATTTTTTTCAGCTGCGGATAAACGGCACCCAGGTCGACGATCAGCAAATCGTCCGGCACGCCGTAGAGCGGATAGCGGTATTCGTCGGATGGTTCGAAGCTGCCCTGCAATAGCGGCTCGTAGTAGCCGGTGATGAGCCCCTCGGTCTCGCCGTCCTCGGCGAAGACCGGCCGGACCTCGAAATGCTTTTCGAAAAATTCCCTGGCCTCGGCATCGCTCAGGTTTCCGCGCTCGGCGGCGAGATCACACACCGCGCGCCAGTGCGCGTGGCCGAGCTTTTCGCAACCCTTCAGAAATCCCGCCCAGACGTCACCATGATTGTCCCTGTCCCAGTCAGGCAGTCTCGACCAGTCGATCGGGTCGCCGATGCCGGGCGGCCGCGTCGCGCAGGCACTTAGCACTAACGCGCAGAGAATTAGGTATGATCGGAGTTCGGGCACAGCGGGATTCTACTCCAGATTTCTGCACCGAGGGCGAATAGCTGACAATGCAAAACCAAGTTTCCTTAAATTTTCTTCGAATCTAGTCGATTTTCACCAACATTCAGTAGCCATTCGCTGACCGACAAGAGCCGGCTTCCGTCGCCCTGCTCGGAAATATCGACCTGACATTCAGGAATGTTATTCGTGGTCACTCCTTCTAGCTCGACCCCGTGAACTTTCGCCATGGAAAAATTGCTCGCGTCCAGTTCGGCATTAGCAAGCGACGCCCCTCTCAGGTCGGCCATTTTGAAATTGGTATTCACACAAACCGTTTCGGCGAGCACGGCATCAAACAAATCGGCTTCCCGAAACTGCGCGCCGGTGAGAATGGATTTTCTGAAGGATGCACGTCTCAGATCAGCGGCGTAAAAATCGGCGTATTCGAAGTTGCATCTGGCCCAGTAAGCGTCTTCTGCCTTCGCGCCCGATAAATCCATCTCCCTGACAATCGCAAAACCGTTTGCCGACTCGGGTTTATGCAGCACGAGGTTAATCGTCAAGGTCTTCAATACTTTGGCATCCCTCTCGATCGACAACGCCGCGGCCAATACCTGCTTGGTCAACTGGATCAGTTGTTGCTTGCGGACCGCGCTGACATTCCATTCGGTCGGAAACGATTTCAGCACCGATCCCAGCTTGACTGCCGCGGCGGCTCTCAGTATCGACGATTCGTCCGCCAGTTCGCGGACAATCGATTGATACACTTCGTCGACGTTTTTCCGATCTTCGAAATCGATTCTTGCGTGCGTAGTCCTGCTTTGTCCTACCAGGTAACCACCGACGGCTCCCCCAACCGTTACGAACAGCGCAATCAGCTTCAGCCAGAACAGGCTCCCGGCAGTATCGCTCCTAATTTGCCTGATTTCGGCGTCGAGTTTACTGATCTCGTATTTTGCTTTCTGGTCGTCCAGTTTTTCGCTCGATACGGCAATATCCCGCTCGATTAGATACTGCGCGCCAAAAGTAGCCGACAGCATCAACAGAAACACCGACACGACAAGAATGACGATGTTTCTATTGGTTAGGCCTTTTGACGCAGATTCGTTCACGAATATTCGGACTTCGTGGCACGACTGACACCTGACCGATCGACAGACGATGAATAGGAGTTGTCACCCGATAAAGCACTCATGGTCCGGCTTTTCGAATCGATTCGAATCAAAGGCTTGTCAAACGCCTGGCATAGCAAAATCGATTCCCAGGTTCCGCCCGCGGTTATAGTTTTGTCGCCGTTCCACATCGCGACAACCAAATGGGACTTGAAGACGAGCCATTCCATGCTCTTTCGGTATGCAGACGGACTCCGACCGAGGAAATTTACCCTTGTTTCGCGATCTGCGTTGGCACGAAGTGCCTTGAACCTTTCGCGTGACCTTTCGTCGGCAAAGTCCGATTCGAAATCGGAAAACGGAATAACCGATTCCAACTCGATGCCCAGCGCGATGGCGGATTGTGCGAAAACGCTATCGGCGCCGTCGGACATTGCAGATATCGCCTTTACACGCCCATGCCGATACCTGAGTCCGGAAAGCAGGCGATGGCAACATGTCCTGACGAATAATTCGCTCGATTCATCGCCAAGATAGCGGTGGCCGATAACCCCGACCGTGAAGGCGCCTGTATACATGTTCTAGTCGTCGGACCGTGGGTGCTGCGGGCAAGTTTACCCGTAAGCGTAGCGAGGAACCAGATTGGGCAATTGGATACGGATTACCGTTAACTCCGATCTGCAGTCAAAACTGAAGCGCTCTGTTGTCTGGCCTCTCGGCTCGTTTTTGCCCTAACTCAGGCACATCGCCCAGCCCATTCCTGCAAAAACGGACGATTTTAGCCGTGTTACGAAATGCCGCGTTGGCAATCCTCAAAATCAGCCGACGATCGTCCTGCTTCATTTGTCCGGCCGTCAATGAGCAGCAGCAGTGGCCCGGCAATCTCTTGACGATCGACCAAATCACCGAAATCATGCTCAGCAACACCGGCAATGCCGTAGCAGGATTTACCCGGTGAACAAAAGCTATTGCCGCAAAGTCACGATGCGGCGGCGCTCGACCGGCTCGCTGATCAGCACGCCGATCAGTCGCTCCTCGCCGGCGGCGAGTTCGTAGGGCGGCCGCGCGTGGGTCCAGGCGATGTTCTCGAGGATCGCGATGTCGCCCGGCTGCCAGGTAATCGGAATCGAATAGCGCGCGAACACCGCGTCCATCGTCGCGAGATCGTCGGTGCTGAAATCACCGCCGTCGGCATAGGTCAGGTGATACGGGCGCTGCTCGCCGGGCAGCCGGTCGAACGGCGGCCAGTCGTCGAACGCGCGGCCGAGACGGGTCATCGACGTGAACAGCAAATCGTTGCCGCTGACCGGGTCGTATTCGTAGCCCTGCTCCGGGTAGGACACCTGCACCGAGCCGTCGTCGCGCTGCAGCAGATCCCAGTGCATTTCCGCACAGTAGCGCTCGAGTTCATCGCGGGTCTCGAAAGCGAAATTGTCCTGCCAGTGCTTGGTGCTCGGAAGGCTATCCGGCCGCTCGCGATCGCTGAAGTTGCGGACGTAGCGGATGCCGCGGGCGAGAATTCTCTGCCCGACCGCGGTCGGCAGCAAGTCTTCGGTGACCCTGCGGTTGTCAGCGATCACGGTCTCGCCGCCGCGCGCCGGAATGCGCTCGCAGCCGAACAGCACGCGGCGCGGATAGAAAGTCCAGTAGGCCATCTCGTTGTGCGGCTCGACCGGCGTATGCGGCGGCTCGTTGCCGACCGACAGCACACCGGCGCCCTGCGGTGTGCGAAACCCGGCGCCGTACTTGTACTCCATCTGGGGCGCGCCGATAAATTCCGCCCAGTCGGCCATCTCGGCGAGTTTAGACATGCCGGTATCGCGCAAGAGCGCCGCTCGGTGCGTTGCGAGTTTAGCCTCGATCGCGGCAAGCAGTTCCCGATCGTGCTCGCCTCGGCCGCCGCGGCAATCGACAAGCAGGTCTTCGAGCGTCAATGGCGGCTTCACTGGCAAATGTTCCGGGTATTTCCCACGCACAAATTAGAATCGATACGGCCCGGATTGTCCAAATCGAAACGAGTAAACCCGGGGCCGGAGAGGGGTCAGACCCGCAGCGCGTCAGTGCGAGGAGGCGCAGCCGACGAAGCAAGCCCCCGGGCTCCGCTAGGACTCGGGAGATTGCTTGGCTGCTTCGCAGCTCGCAATGACGACCGTCCGGGATCCGACGTGAGGCCGGAAAATCTTACCGCGCGGCGGCCAGCCCTTTCTTTACCGCCTCTCGCTGCTGAATGAGATTCGCCCAGCGCAATACATGCTCGTACGAAGCCGTGTCCAGGAATTCGGCCGCATCGTAGGCTTTACCCAGCGCCAATCGCCCGTACCACGACCAGATCGCGATGTCGGCGATCGAGTAGCCGCTCGCGCATATGTATTCACGCTCGGCCAGGTGACGGTCCAGCACATCCAGCTGGCGCTTGGTTTCCATTGCGTAGCGGTTGATCGGGTATTCCATCGGGTAAGGGGCGTACTTGTAAAAATGACCGAAGCCGCCGCCGAGGAACGAAGCGCTGCTCTCCTGCCAGAACAGCCACGAAAGGCACTCGATGCGCTCCGCCGCATCCCGCGGCAGCAAAGCACCGTATTTCTCGGCGAGATAGAACAAGATCGCGCAGGACTCGAAGACGGAATGCGCGGGCGATTTCGACTGATCGAGTATCACCGGAATCTTCGAGTTCGGGTTGAGCTCGACGAAGCCCGAACCGAATTGCTCGCCCTTGCCGATATCGATCTTGTGCAGGTCGTAGGCCGCATCCGTCTTGCCCAGCGCCAGCAACTCTTCGAGCATGATCGTGATCTTGATGCCATTGGGCGTGCCGAGCGAATAAAGCTGTATCGGCTTGTCGCCGACCGGCAGCTCCTGTTCGTGAGTCGGTCCGGCGATCGGGCGGTTGATGCCGGCCCAGGTGCCGCCGCTTTCCTTGTCCCAGGTCCAGACTTTCGGGGGGGTGTAGTCGTCATTGCTCATCGTGCGGTTCTCGAATCGGGTTGTTGTCAATCGTAAACAATTCAGTTGGTACGTGCTCGATGGCCCGCAGGCGCATTTGAACAATATGGAGAGAATATTGTCCGCACCGAATGGCACTTACCTTAGGTTGCCCTTGTGACCAGGACACAGCGTCATAGCGAGGAGGCGCCAGCCGACGAAGCAATCTCCCCGGCCCTGCCTAATCCCGGGAGATTGCTTCGCTGCTTCGCAGCTCGCAATGACGCCGTTATCTGGGCATAAGTAAGCACCATTCCTGTCCGATCCCTCGATCCTTCGATTCCGCCAGCGCGCGTCCCCGGCTGCTGGCGATCATTCTTTCCTCTGCTGTACAGCGCTCAGGCGGAACACGAGCAGTGCCGTGATGACGATCCAGCCGTAAGGATACGGGAAAACCCCCGCGAAGAACGCAATCAGTGTCGCGATCAACGCGCCGATCAATAGCGCCGAGATCCAGTCGAATTTTATTTTCATGCCGCTCATGTTCCACCGGGCCGGCGCCGCGTGCCGCTGACCGCGATTGTAGAGGACCTCGACGCACCCGAACAGGCTTTGTCGCGCCTGCCGGCGAGCGCGATAGTCCTCGAACATCACCAGTTCGATCGTGAGCCTGGCGACGAAGCTCTCCGCCATGGAAAAGCAATAGACCCTGGAAATGAATCACCTCGCTTGCCACAAAAGGCTCTAGAATAACGCCTCGTAGAAAGCCTGCCCGAGTGTCCAATGCTGCCGCAAAATTTGTCCGCCAACGAGTGCCGCGTGATCGGCTGCCTGCTGGAAAAAGCCGTCACCACGCCCGACCAGTATCCGCTGACGCTGAACGCGCTGACCAATGCCTGTAATCAGAAAAGTTCGCGCGACCCGGTGATGGCCCTGTCGCAGGGCACGGTGCAAAGCACGGTACGCCTGCTCGAAGGCCGACACCAGCTGCGCGTCGAGGCCGATTCCAGGCGCGGCACCGAAAAGTACTCGCATCGGTTTTGCAACACGTCGTTCAGCGAATTGCGACTCGATCCGGCGCAATACGCGATCGTTTGCCTGCTCCTGCTGCGCGGCCCGCAGACGCCGGGAGAACTGCGCACGCGCGCTACCCGCCTGCACGAATTTGCCGACAATCGCGAAGTGGAAACGGCGCTCGAATCGTTGATCGAACGCGAGGGCGATCCGCTGGTGGTGAAACTGGCACGCGCGCCGGGACGCAAGGATTCCGAGTACATGCATTTGTTTGCCGGCGAAGTCGACGCTGCGGCCGTCGCCGAACGGCCCAGGCCAGCGACAAAACGATCCGGCGCTGGCGACCTGGCGCGACTCGAGCAGCGCGTTGCCGACCTCGAGGCCGAGGTCGCCGCGCTCAAGCGACGCCTCGAATAGGCGGCGTCGACCGGCACCGCTATTGCTGCAGATAATCGATCAGCCGGTTTTCGATGAACGCGAACAGCCGGCGACGGCTGGCCCGGCTCTCGGCGACCGGCCCGCCGCTGCGCGACGCGATCGCGACGACCGTTTTCAGCTCCGGGATCATCACGAGGTATTGACCGCCGTTGCCCCAGGCGAATTGCACCGTGTAGCCGCGCAACTCGCGTTGCCACCAGCCATAGCCATAGTCGTACGGATTGAAACGACTACGGGTATAGACCCGCATCGACTCGGCGATCCAGGCGCGCGGCGCGATCTGTCGACCGTCGTGAACGCCGCCGTTCATGACCATCGTGCCGAGCTTCAACAGCGCCGCCGGCGACAGCGCCATGTTGTTGCCGCCGAAGTAGTAACCCTGCGGGTCCCGGTCCCAGCCGCCGAGCGTAATGCCGAGCGGCTCGAACAAGTGGCGCACGGCGAACTCGCGGGTGCTCGTCCCGGTGGCCCGCGTGAGTATCGCCGACAGCAGGTGCGAGGAGCCGGTGCTATAGATCATCCCGCCGCCCGGCCGCGCGACGAGTGGCTGGTCCAGGACATACCCGACCCAGTCGTCGCTTTGCACCCAGCGCCCGTAATTGCGCCGGCTGGTCGAGGCGAGGCCTGCGCGCATCGTCAACAAATCCTGGATCGTGATGGCCTGTTTGACGGGATCGGGCCGGCGTTCGAAATAGTCCGGGAAGAATTCGCCGATGGGTTGTTGTACCCCGCGCAAATGTCCCTGATCGATGGCGATACCGACCAGCAGCGAAACGATACTCTTGGCCACCGACTTGACGTTGGTCGCGCGATCGGCGCGCATGCCCGAGCGATGCGCGTCGATCAGCAGCTCGCCGTCGCGCTGCAGCATGAAGCTCTTGATCGGGCCCGTACGAAACGCCGCTTCGGTGACCGCGTCGATCTGCGTTCGCTCGGCATGGGCGAAAGCAGCCTCGCTCGGCAGAAGCGCGAACAAAACGGCCAGGACTATGGTTTTGGGGATCATCGAGAATTTGTTCGGTCTACCCTGCTTCGGGTTCGATTTCATGCGCGACCAGTCTAACGGATACCCCCGATCGGCGACACAACGCGCTCGGCGAACCGCCGCGACCGGGTGATCTTCACTGCATCGCCCACGGGCTTGCTCGATTGATACAATCCTGCAATTCCCGATCAACGCGTTATGGCGAGGAACGAAGTGACGAAGCAATCTGCAAACCCGATCCCGTGTTAATTCTCGACAACCGAATCCGGCATAAATTCGTTGCAGGCATTCTCGCGGTGACGTCCATTGCGGCCACCTGGAGCGCGGCCGTGGACGCCCAAAGCGGGCCGATGCCGCCCACCGAGGAAACCAGTATCGGGATCTATTACCAGCCTGAAGCGCCGGAATCCCGAAATCTATGGCGCGAAGGCGATCCGGGCGAGCGGCTGCAACTGCGCGGCCGGGTGCTCGACACCGACGGTGCACCGATAGCCGATGCCCAGGTCGAGCTCTGGCACGCCGACGGCCTGGGCCAGGTGCACCCCGATCGCTACCGCACCCGGCTGCGCACCCGGCCCGACGGCGGCTTCGGCGTGACGACCGCCCTGCCCGGGTACATCCCGGGCGCCCCAGGCGTCTGGGGCGCGCGGCATATTCACGTCGTGGTCACCCATCCCGGCTATCCGAAACTGATTTCGCTGATCCTGTTCAAGGACGACCCCAATCTCGCCGAGCTGCCCGAACCCTATCCCGCGCTGGCCGTGTTCGCCGAGCAGGGCCGGATCAAGGACGAAACCGTGCAATTCGCGGAAGTCATACTGGTATTGCGGCGGTAGTTCCCGAATAGGGTATCCCGTTCCCGAATCGAGTCGACTGCGGCCTCGACTCTGAACGTGAACCGATCATAATGGTGTCCCGTACCACCGGGACAACCCGAGAGGTCCCAATGCCAGCCGAAAAATCACCAAACTCCCCGATCCGACGCGTTGGCCTGTTTGGCGGGACAGGCTTCGTCGGCAGCTACCTGGTCGACGCGCTGCTTGCCAACGACATGCAACCCGTGCTGCTGGTGCGCGAAGGCAGCGAATCGAAGGTTCGACATCGCGACCGCTGCATCCTCGTCAACGGCGATATCGACGCCACCGACGCGATCGAAAAGGTCGTCGACGGCAGCGATGCGGTCATCTACAACATCGGTATCTTGCGCGCGTTTCCGCATCGCGGGATCACGTTCGAAAAACTGCAGGACGAGGCCGCCCGCCGGGTCATCGACACGGCCGCGGCGCAGGGCGTGCGACGCTTCCTGTTGATGAGCGCCAACGGCGTCAAGCCGGACGGCACCGCTTACCAGCGCACCAAGTACAACGCCGAATTGCACCTCAAGGACAAGGACCTGGACTGGACCATATTCCGGCCCTCGGTGCTGTTCGGGGATCCGCGCGGACGGATGGAGTTCGCGACCCAGCTGAGCGCCGAGATCATCGACTCGCCGCTGCCCGCGCCGCTGTTCCACAGCGGATTGTTGCCGCTCGATGCCGGCCGGTTCCCGATGTCGCCGGTGCACGTCAGCGACGTGGCCGCGGCGTTCGTCAAGGCGCTGCAGGATCCGAAAACGATCGGCCAGACATACCATCTGGGTGGCCCCGAAACGATAACCTGGCGCGAAATCCTGACCCGCCTGGCAAAGGCCCGCGGACGCAAGAAATGGATGCTGCCGGCGCCGGCGCTCGGCGTCATGGCGGCCGCGGCGCTGCTCGACCGGTTCGAGGCTTTTCCGATCACCCGCGACCAGATCCGCATGTTGCTCGAGGGCAACGCTTGCCCGCCGGACGACCTGGTGACACTCGGCATCGAGCCGCAGCGCTTTTCCGCCGAGGCGCTGCAGTATCTGGCTGAAGATCGCGATTCCGCCAGCAGCTGAAGCGCCGCCGCGAGGCGTCCGGTCGGCCCGGCGCGATCCGGACTACCAGGGCTCCAGGCCCATCTGTTTCTTTCCGAGCGGCGTCAGGTCATCCGGGCCGGCTCGACCCGGGAAATCGACTTCGTAGTTTTCCGCGGCAAAATCGGGCGCACTCTCGCCGGCCAGAAAACATCTGGCCTGCTTGTCCAGGAAGCTCGCGTTCTTTTCGCACCAGGGGGCGGCGCCGATGTAGATCACGTTGCTGTACCCCTCGCCCCGGTGCTCGTCCTCGACCGCGTGCACCAGGTCCGCATGCCACCAGACGCTGTCGCCGGGATTCATCTGCGGAATCGTGCACAGTCCGGCCAAAACCGGTTGATGCCATTGCGGGTTGCAGGACAGCGCGCGACCCGGTTGCGCCCCGCACAGCTCGTCGGCGGGGACATCCGCTTGCAGGGCGCGCAGATACATCCACCCCAGCACGCGCGCGCTCGGGATCAACTGCAATGTGCCGTCACCCGGGCCCTGCCGGCTCAGCGCGGTCCAGCCCTGGTAGGTGCGAAAAATGCTGCACACGGCCGGCGACTCGATTTGCAGGGTGTCGGTGCGATGCCGGGCATCGAACGGATCGTATTTTTGCCAGTCGCCGGCGAGCAGGTGGCGAAATATCGGCTGGTAGCGGTAGCTCTCCAGCCAGCGCTCCACCGCACCGCCATCGATATGGGGTCGCAGGCCGAGCGAATCGTCGCCCGGTTCGCGCCGGCGCACGCGGTCGGCATAGGTGCACTCGCGGTCCGGATCGAACACCCGCACGCCGTCGTGTTGGTAGCGCCACAGCCGATTCAGCTCGCGCCTTACCAGCGCCAGGTTTTCATGCTGGCGCGCCAGTACCTGGGGCTTCGACCAGTAAACGCTGAAAATCTGCGGCTTGCCGGTCTGCAGCGACGAAAAATACTTGTCGAGCCCCTTTTCCGGGTTGTCGTAATATCCCACCGCCTCGATGTATTCGCCGACTTGTTGGTTCCAGTCCTCGACCAGGGCTTGCGGGAAGTTGTTGCGCACGACCAGGCATCCTCGGCGCCTGATCAGTTGCCGATCGGCCTCGCTGAAGCCGCCGCGCGCGAACGCGTCGAATTCGATTTCCGGTATGACCGCTGCGCCGCTATCGCGCAACGCGATTATCTCGTCTATTTCCTCCTTCATCGAAGCAGAGAAATCCCGGAAAGTCGCGGCGAAATCGACGCCGAGTTCGGCCAGGCGCGCCTTCTGCGCGCGGATCTCCTGGCTCAGGTCGAGCGTATCGATTTCCATCTATTTCCCGAAACAGTGCGTATTGTTAGCGGCGCTTACGCTGACTTTCCAGTCCGCGATTGCAGCGCGTCATCGCCAGCAATTCCAGCTACGATGGCGCCAGAACTCCGATATATTACTCGCTAGCGGTGCGTCTCGCACTTCGAATCCAACGACCAAAACAGCACTCGCCTTCGCCTCCCATGCTGGTCGAAACGATGGATAAACCTCTTCCGAAATCGACCTGGGCGCAGAAATGCAGTAATTCGGGATCATTGTTGTCAGCGACGTCCCGGCCGACATCTGTGTCTTAGTCGATGTCGACGCGCAGGAAGTTCAACATCAATCGCGCGTTCGGGTTAGAGCACCAGTTCAGGCTCAGCGTCAGCGTTCAAACGACAGAGTCGCAAACAAAAGGGTTAGACCTTACATATCACATCCGTAACGAACGACAGCGTCAATCGTATGGCCTGATTTTAGATCGAAGCCGACCGCCCCTTCGGCCGGAGCCTGACGAAATTCGGAATCCGGCTTTTACTTGACCGCGGCGACGTCCGCGACTTTCGACAGGGGCTCCATGATCGCCTTGACCGCCTCGGTATCGACCTTGTCTTTTTCGATCGTCACGTTGCCGAGGTCGATCTTGATCTTCGACGAAATCATGAAAAGGGTCAGGTTTACAACCAACCCGACTGCGATAACCGTTCCGACGAACATGGAGTCTTCATTTTGAACTTCTTCCCAGGCATCAATTACCAGATAGGACAGACTCTCGTCCCGTGCGATCGAATCCAGGAACCTTCTCGCCACGGCCACCGAATCATCGGCATCCATCCTGGCATTCATCTGGTCATCGCTTATTTCCAGCAGGGCATTACCGAGATCGTCGCCTTTGGCGCTTTGCTCGATAGTCGAATAGTCCACCGCAGCGTAGATGCGGTCGTTAATTTTATTGACCATCAAGATCGCCTGGTTGTCGTCCAGGTTGCTTACAATTTGTTGTGCAGTCGTCATTCGAATCTCCCGTCGTCGAACTCAGCGCCAGTCACCCGAAAGGCTGAAGGCCGACCACTGATGCCGATCTATCTCCGGATGGGCTTCCGATAACGCGTTTATCGTATTTCGGAATGCCATCGCCCTGGTTTGATTCTCGCCCAGCCAGAACCGGTAAAACCGTTCGAAAACTTCGGCCGCGAGCCGCGCGCTGATCATCCAGTGACTGGATAATACGCTTCGTGCACCGGCATTGACCAGCGCCCACTCGAGGCCGAGCGCATCGCCGCCAAGACCTTCGCGCGACAAACCGCTGACACAGGCCATCATCGACACGTGGCTGTCGTGCAGATCCATGTTGCTCTCGACCAGCTTTTGCGGGGTCAGAACCGAGCCGAAATCGCCCCCGGCAATTCGATCCTTGTCGGGCAAGCCAGTCCCGTCGCTGATCACCAGCCCCGAACCGGTGTAGGGATTATTGCTGCCGATTTCACTGACGCCATGCGTCGAAAAATGCAGGATCGCGCGCGGCAGATCGTAATCGCTTAACGACTGGAGACTGGCCTGCTCGTCTCTGACGACCTGAACTTCGAGGTACTCCGACAGCACCGTTGACGGATGCGTTATATTGCGCTCGAACTCGGCCCAGTTCCTGCCCCTCGTGTCCTGTTCGGTCGGCACCACGAAGACCTCGGCGTGATCGGGCCGTATGGGATCTTCCCCCAGCAGAATGCCCAGTTGAGCGGCGTTGTGAATTCTCGACAACGTGAAGTAATCGATCAGCAATCCGTCGCCGAAGGGCAGGTAATGCAAGGGGAGATTGTTGAGCTGCTCGTCGGCGGTGTAACAAATATGGTCGCCTTCCTGGAGCACACCCTGGTCGAAAACCTCGATCAGCAGACGCGTAAGCGGTGCCAGCACCTCCGCGGCATGCGGGATCTTTGCGCCGCGAAAGCCCGGTTGACCCCATCGATCGGGATCGAGATTTTCGAGCGCCGCGTCGAGCAACTTTTCGTCGAGCACCACCGGTTCCGAACCGTAGCTGTTGCCATCCTTGCCGATCACGACCGCGTAGACCGTGGCATTGCCGTCGAATCGATCGAGATAGAATCCCAGGTAATTGAACTGGTGAGTCCGGGTCAGGTTTTCCAGGTTCGATACCGCGCCATAGACATCCGCATCGGGCACCGGTCGATTCAGTTTGGCGGTCAGGATATCGGCGATCGCGCGCCCTTTCGAAGCTTCCATCGATTCGAGCAGTTCGAAGTGCCGACCGGACTTCGACAGCCGTTCGCACAAGACGTTGAACAGTTGCGAGTAGGTCGAAAAGGCACCTGCTCGCTTGATCGGGTCGGTAATTCCGGCGCGTTGCGCCTCGAGGCTGTTGCGCAATTCGATCAGGGCATCCGCCGCCTTCGAATCATCGTTCATCCGGCTATGGCACAGGTACATTCCCCATAGGGCATCGTTCAACAACTCTTTGCTGTTATTGGCACTGGCCCATTCGTATATCCGATGGAACTCGGACAAACTGGATTTCAACTGCTCAGGGGTTGGTTGCGTCACGGCATCGGGATGAAATATTGCGCTGGCATCGCGACTCTTCTTGCGCATCGACAATTCGGTCGCGTCCGTGCTACCGCCGGTCAACATAGCTTCGCCGGCATCGAGAATGCCGAGCAAGTGATTGAAATCCGATAGTTTGTTCGGGTCCAGCGACCGGTGCTTCTGTTCGTCGCCGAGCGCGGACTTGAGCTGATCGAAAACGCCTTGCATATCGCCCATGACCGACGTGTCCGTCGAATCGAGCGCATCCAGCAAGGACCTGCGTATGGAAACGTCTTCATTCGACGGCGTAATCTCCGTCGCATTGCCCATGAGCGCGTCGATCTTGTTCAATAAACCGGTCTTGCCCACCTGCGAGCCCGGGCTCAAGCTGCAATCGAGATCGTCGAGCAAGGCCTTGCTCTCGTCGATTCGATTCAAGTTGAACAAAGCGACCGCTTTGGCCAGCCCGAGCGACGGATAATTCTCCATTTCATTCATTTCGAGGTAAATCGGCAGATAGTCATCCGCGGCCACCAGCACGTCTTCGGAACGGCCGAGATAATTCAACGCATTCAGATGCTGGCTTGCCAGGTTGCTCAAGGTGGTGGCGAGCAAACCACCATGATCCGGATACTCGAGATAAATTTCGCGCGCCAATCGATGCGTGGCCTCGGCGAGGCCGGCACCGAACTTCGGATCCTTGCCCTGGCAATACTCCATGATGAGGCTGGTCAGGCCCAGAACCAGGGAGGACGCGTTACCCGAGGTTGCCAGGCTCGAGGCGACGTCTTTGAATTGGCTGTCCGGGGCGTCGGCAATCAGGGCTTCGATCTGTTCCGGCGTGCCCGATTTGAGGATGGTATAAATTTCCTGGCTGTTCATGACCAGCTCCGTGTCAGGCGTAACCGAAGCACTCGCTAGTGCCCGATAGTCCCGCGAAAAAACCGGAACGTCGTTCAGTTCCAGCTGCTTACGTCGATTCCAGCCGCAGAGGCCTGACCCATCATGTCGCTGACGAACAAATCGTGTTTCTGGGCCGACAGGTTGTCGAACTGGTTCAACTGGTTTTGCGCTTGCAGGTACTGCGCATAAACCTGCTGCTGCGCCTGTGGCGGTATCTGGTTGCCGTAGGTGCTTTTCAGGTTCGCCAGGTTCGCCGAGTAATTCATCATCATCGCGTCCATCTCGCGTTGGTAGCTCTGTACCGCCTTGTATCCGAAATAGACGACACCGATCCAGAATAAGGCGGTGCCGATGGCCCCGAGAACGGAAAGGGCGATGACAATGATGATAATCGTCGTGAAATCCATAACCTCCTCCCTGCTTATGGTTGAGATACAGGTACTAGACCCTCTCGCCCGACGACGGACGTGCAAGTTCCATCGAGTTGTAATGGTTCAGTATCACTACCAAGTCGGGACCAGTCAAACGATTGTCTTTATGGGGACCGACTCATCATAAAATGAAAATATGGGGCCCGACTCGAACCCGCGCGATCAATCGCCACCGCCCCGCAATCAAGTCATGACTGCTCGTGCAACTTGTTCGCCGTTGAGAAAGGTTTAGAATCGCCGGGTGTAACGAATATCTATTCAGAATCCCGCGAGGCAAACAAATGGTGACCCAACTGATACGGCAACAAATTGCCCAGGTATTGGCACTGCCCCATAGCAACGAGGTATTCGCCGAGCGAATGCGGGCCATTGCCGCCGCGCAAAACCAGACCCTCGACGATGCGGCGATAAGTCAATACGCGGACCTGGCCAACCGCTATGTCGAGGACACTGTAAATTTGCTGGACGCCTGCGCACTGGCATCGCAGCAGGCCGGAATCGCCCCGCAGGTCATGCCGTTGCTCGAACTGGTCGGGCAGTATTTCCTGAAAACGCAGGATTACATTCCCGATAGCTATGGCCTTTACGGGTTGCTCGATGACGCCTATATCGCCAAGAACCTGCTGGTTCAGATCTCGGCGCTTTACCAGCAATTTACCGGATTCCCGCTGCTGCAGATCGCGCTCGACGAAGACAACGCGCTGGTGCGGGTAATTATCGGCGAACCGCTTGCCAGCACGCTCGACCGGGAAGTCGCCACCACCCTGCAAAACGCCATCGTCCAGCAACAAATCCAGATGCTGCAGGGGCAGGGAACCCTCGCCGTCGGCTCCCGGACCGGTGGGCCCGGCAGCTGGGGCGGTTGCATCGAGGACGAAATCGCCCGGCTCGGCGCGGAGTGCGGGATCTCGATCAACTACTAGGCGCAACCTCGATCGCGGTGGCAGTCCGCACACTCCCCGGCGACATGACGGACATTCGCTTGAATGCGCGAACCGAGGGACCGTCGCCGCGGCCCCTAACGACGGGTTTTCACGCAAAGCTGACCAGGTAGTGAATACTCAGAATCTGCGCCGCGAGCGAGCAAAACCCGCGCAAGTGATTCCATCGCGTCCAGTGCTTAAGGTAGTGCGCCCAGGTTACGCCTTTGCGGCTGTCTTCGCTGGCTGACTCGGCCAGGCGGTTGTTGAGCGGCACGTTGAACACGACCGTGCACAGAAACATGCCGACCACGTAAACTGCACCGGCGGCGAACAGAATCCAGCGCCCGGCCAGATCCGGGTCGAACACGGCAAACGCTGCAACGATCGCGTACAGCAGGGTCGAGCCGAAAAACAGCACCATGAACCACGAGCGCAGGATGACTTCGTTGATTGCGTTCATCGCGTCCGCCGCCCGCGCGGCGCCCAGCCGATCGAAAGCACGCATGATGAACGCGGAGAAGGCGAAGTAGACGCCGGCCATGAGTCCGGCGCCAATTGCCGCGATCGTGAGCGCAAGCGAGATCATTGAATCGAACATCACTTCACCCTCCTCGCCGGAACCTGGCGGATCATGAGAGCCGCCAGGCAAGCGCCGCCGACGATGCCTTCGATCAGCGTCGCCTGGACCAGGCCCGCCGCGGGTACGCCGTCGATCGCCATGCTCGCAAGGCGCGCGCCGGCATAGGACAGGTAGATCAGGGCCGCCAACCACAGGGCCGTGTCGACCTGGCTGCGCGCGAAGATCGCGCCCAGTATGAACAGGCCCGCGGCAAGCAGTAATCCGGCCGGCGCCTTGAGCTCATTGACGAGGCTCACGCTGGTGCCGAGGTCGATGTCGTTCGCCGCGTAGAAGTCGGCCGGTGACGCCAGGATCAGGATGCCGATCAGGATCAGCGGGGCTCCCGCCACTAGCAGCAGCGCGATCCGGGTTTTCGCCAGTTTCGTTTTCATTTCGGTTCTCCGCAATAGCAATCGTTGATTGGTGATGAGTCAGTCCTGTCCCTGCACGCCACTGCGGATCCAGGCCCCGGTCGCCATGACCTTGCGCAGGTACTCGTCGAAGTCGGTTGCCGGGCGGCCAAGCGCTTCCTCGACACCCGAAGTCGGCTTCGAGTTGCGGCCGTCGAAGACCACGGTGAAGAGTTCGCGCATCAACCATAGCAGGTCATCGTCAGCGCCCTGGTTGCGCAGACCGTCGATGAATGCGTCGATCGGGATCTGCGTGTACTTCACCGGGTAGCCCGTCACCCGCGAGATTGCCGCCACGCTCTCGGCAAAAGTCATCGCCCGCGGGCCGCTGACCTCGAACACGCGGTTGCGCAGCTCGGGTCGGGTCAGCGTCGCGACCGCGACCTCGGCGATGTCGTCGACGTCGACGAAGGGTTCGACGGTGTCGCCGGCCGGCAGCATCAACTCGCCGCTCAGGATCCCCTCGATCATGAAGTTCTCGCTGAAATTTTGCATGAACCAGTTCGCGCGAACGACATTCCAGTCGAGTCCGCTTTCCTCGAGCACCCGCTCGGCCCGCCGCGCGCCGTCTTCGCCGCGACCCGACAACAGCACCAGGTGCTCGAGGCCCAGTTCGGCAGCCAGCGCGACGAAGTCGCGAATGCTCTGCTCGGCGCTCGGAATCGCGAGATCGGGATGAAAGGTGATGTAGGCGGCGCGGGTGCCGGCCATGGCGGCACGCCAGGTGTCCTGGTCTTCCCAGTCGAAGGCCGGCGACGTCGAGCGCGATACCGCGCGGGTCGGGTAATCGAGTGCCTTGAGCCGGCGGTCGACCCGCCAGCCGGTTTTGGCATTTTTGCCGATGATCAGAATGGGTGAGTCTTGCATGGCTTCGGTCTCCTGTTCGAATTTGGCATTGATGGGCAAGCGTTTCGGTTGCCGATGCAAGGAATTTTGAACCAGGCAGTCTGGATAAAAAATCACGAATCCTCTAAAGTTATTATCCAATCGTCCAAAGTAATCGAATATCGTGAGCGAGAAGCCGCGCACCGACCCGCAGTTGCCGCCGAGTTCCGATCCGCTTAGCGAAGTACTGCAGTTGCTGCAACTGACCGGCGTGCTCTACTGCAATGCCGAGCTCACCGACCCATGGGGCATCGAAATCCCGGCCCTGCCCGGCGTGATGAACGTCGAAGTCGTGACCTCCGGTCACTGCTGGCTGGAGCTCGACGGCGCGTCGCCGGTATACATGCCGGAGGGCAGCCTGGTGCTGATTCCGCGCGGCCGACGCCACAGATTGCGCGGCAACCCGGGCGACAGGACCACCCGGCTCGAGGACATCCCGATCGAGCGGATCGGCGACCGCTTCGAGATCATGCGCTTCGGCGGCGGCGGACGAATGTCCGAGGTGACTTACTACGGAGTGCGCTTCGATCCTTACCTCGCGGACCGCCTGATCCGCTTGCTGCCTGAAATGCTACACCTGCGCACGCATGCGGAAGACGGCAGCTGGCTGCACGGCACGATTCGCTTCATCGCCGAGGAAGCGCGGCAACGCCTGCCGGGCAGCGAAACCGTGATCACCCGGCTCGCGGATATCCTCGTCATCCAGGCGATTCGCAGCTGGATCGAGAGCGTGCGCGAAGATGCGCGGGGCTGGATCGCCGCGCTGCACGACCGCCAGATCGGCAAGGCGCTGTCGCTGATGCATCGGCACCCCGAGCGCGGCTGGCGCGTCGATACGCTCGCGCGCGAGGTCGGCATGTCACGCTCGGGATTTTCGGCGCGCTTTACCGCGCTGGTGGGCGAATCGATATTGCAGTATCTGACTGGCCTGCGCATGCAGCTCGCCTACCGCGAGCTGCGCGAGACCTCTGACACCCTTGGCAAGATCGCCGAACGCGTGGGTTACCAGTCGGAACCCGCGTTCAATCGCGCCTTCAAACGCGTCGTGGGCATGCCGCCGGGTGCGGTGAGAAAGCAGAGTCGCACTTCGAAGCCGGTTTAATCGCGGTATCTCCGCCCCCATTTTTCGTCATTTTAATTTATGAACCTGACAAAACTTGACATGTCAGGTTTTGTCGACGATAGTTCCCTAATGCAAAACATCAAGATCAGTTCGAAGGTCGACGAGGCTGTCTGGAACGAGCTCAAGGCGTTGGCGAAAGAGCGCCACCAGAACGTTTCCGGGCTGTTGACCGAGGCCATCCGCGAATATGTCAAGCGCAAACGGGTCAGGCCGGAAGTGATGAATCACCTCGAGGCCTCGATGGACGAGAACGAAGAGCTGGGAAAACTGCTTGCCCGCTGACTCGGTACAATTCCTGTCGCAAGACGAATTGCTCGAGATCCATGCAAGACTGATTGATCGATTCGGCGGCGAGTCCGGCATCCGGGACCTCGGCCTGCTGGACAGCGCGCTGTTCAGACCGCAAACCGGTTACTACGAAGACCTCACCGAAATGGGCGCCGCCCTGTTCGAATCCCTGATCATGAATCATCCATTCGTCGACGGAAACAAGCGCATCGCTTTTTTCACGACGGATGTCTTTTTTCGCTTGAACGGCTACAAGCTGGAAGTGAACGCAAGCGAGGCGCACCCGTTCCTGATCGGATTGCTCGAGGAAGGCAATTGCAGTTACGCCAACCTGCTGCCATGGATCAGGCGGTCGATCGTCAGGTTTTAATTCGTTTGACGAATCGGATCACAGGTTATGATGCGGATACTCCGAACATCCAAGCTTTAAATGCCCGCCCCTGAACCAGCCTCGAATACGCCCGACCGCGCCATGCTGCAAAGCCTGCTAAATCTCGGGCTGCTCGCTGGCGTCGAAGACGCCGAGTTCGAAGCCCTGACCGGCGGGGTATCATTCGATATCTGGAAAGTTCGCGCCGACGGTCGCTGTTTTTGCGTCAAGCGGGCGCTGGCGAAGCTCAAGGTCGAGGCGGACTGGTTTGCGCCGGTCGAGCGCAATCGCTACGAGGTCGCCTGGTACCGGATCGCCAACGACCTCGTACCCGGCTCGGCGCCGCGGATTATCGCGCACGACGACGCAGCGATGCTGTGCGCGATGGAATACCTCGACCCCGCGGAGCACAAGCTGTGGAAAGCCGAACTGCGCGAGGGCCGTGCCGATCCCGAGGTGGCGGCGCAAGTCGGTTCGCGGCTCGGCAGGATCCACGCCGGCGCGGCCGGCGACGAATCGATCGCGGCGCAATTCCCGGGCGCCGAAATATTTCAGCAAATCCGGCTGGAACCTTATCTCGAAGCCACCGCCGTTCGGCATCCGGACCTCGAAGCGCAACTGTTCGCATTGAGCCGCCGCACCGCGGCGACCCGGCTGACGATGATCCACGGCGACGTCAGCCCGAAGAATATCCTGCTCGGGCCGGACGGCCCCGTGTTGCTCGATGCCGAGTGCGCCTGTATCGGCGATCCGGCCTTCGACCTGGCCTTTTGCCTGAACCATTTCCTGCTGAAATGCCTGTGGACGCCGGCGGCGGCCGACGGTTTTCTCGACTGCTTTCGCGCGATGACAGCGAGTTACTCAAGCGAGGTCACCTGGGAAGCGCCCGACGGCCTCGAGGCGCGCGCGACGAGCCTGCTGCCCGGCCTGTTCCTCGCGCGCGTCGACGGCAAGTCGCCGGTCGAGTACATCACCGAGGAATCCGAAAAGGACAAGGTCAGGCGCTGCGCCCGCCCGCTGCTGCTGAAGCCACCGTCGAAGCTTGAATCGATTGCCGAATCCTGGCGCGAGGAGCTTTCCCGTTGAATACCGAGATCGCTCGAGTCATCGGCCGCCGGGTCTGGGATTCCCGCGGCCGTCCCACCCTGGAGGCCGAAATCCATCTGGCCGGCGGCGCCGTCGGCCGCGCCATCGCCCCGGCCGGCGCTTCGACCGGCAGCGCCGAAGCAATCGACAAGCGCGACGGCGGCACAGCCTTCGGCGGCTACGACGTCACGCAGGCGGTCGCCATCGTCAACACCGAGATTGCCGGCGGCCTGCGCGGTCACGATGCCCGCGACCAGGCGGCCGCCGACCAGGCGCTGATCGAGCTCGACGGCACCCCCGACAAGAGTCGCCTCGGCGGTAACGCGCTGATCGCAACTTCGATGGCGATTGCGCAGGCCGCGGCCGCCGCCGCCGGGCAGCCGCCGTGGCGCTATCTCGGCGGCGACCGCGACGACTATTTTTTACCGTTGCCTGAAATCCAGATATTCGGCGGTGGCGTCCATGCCGGCCGACGCGTCGACGTGCAGGACTTCATGGTCATCGCGATCGGCGCCGAAAACTACACTCAGGCACTCGACTGGACCGCCGAGATCTATCTCGCCGCCGGCAAACTCATGCAGGAAGCCGGATTGTTACAGGGTGTTGCCGACGAAGGCGGCTACTGGCCGGCGTTCGACAGTAACGAACAGGCGCTCGACTATCTCGTGCGCGCGATCGAAGGCGCGGGCCTGATACCCGGCGAGGACGCCGGCATCTCGCTCGACATCGCCGCCACCGATTTCAGCCACGACGGCAACTATCGCCTCGCCCGAGACGACAAGGAAATCGATGCAGACAGCCTGTCGGAAATGTTATTGCAATGGCTCCAGCGCTACCCGATCGTCGCGATCGAAGACCCGCTCGGAGAACACGATGACGAAGCGATGGCTAAATTCACCGCCGCGGCCGGTGATCGAGTCGAAATCGTCGCCGACGACTTCATCTGCACCTCGGCCGATCGCATCCGCCATGCCGCGCGCATCGGTGCCTGCAACACCGCGCTGATCAAACCGAACCAGGCAGGCACGCTCACCGAGGCCAGGGACGCGCTCGACGCGGCGCACGCGGCGGGCTGGGAAGCCATCGTCTCGGCGCGCTCGGGCGAAACCGAGGATACGACCATCGTGCACCTGGCGGTCGGCTGGGGTGCGAAGCAACTCAAGGTCGGATCGTTCGCCCGCTCCGAGCGCATGGCCAAGTGGAACGAGGGCTTGCGCATCGCCGAGGCCCTCGACCCGGTCACCGGCAGGTTACCCGCACGACGGAGCTTTCCGTGGGGCAGTTGAAGGCTCGGAATCAATAGCGCCGCGTCATTGCGAGGCGGCGCCAGCTTGGTGAGCGTCATTGCGAGGCGGCGCCAGCCGATGAAGCAATCTCCCGCACCCCGCCCAATCCCGGGAGAACGCTTCGCTGCTTCGCGGCTCGCAATGGCGACAATCGGCGGGTTAAAAGGGGTCAGTATCGATTAATTCCGTGCAGGTTTCGATCGACTCTGACCCCTTCGAAGTTGACAATTTGCTACCGGTAAGCAAAGGGTAATTTCAGCAGAGCCCAGAACTGATCGACCGACTTTCGATGCCTCGTCCCTTTCAGCTGATCCAGTCCGAACTCGACATTCCGAACATCGCCATAGACCAGGGTGCCAAACAATCGGTCCCAGAACGAAAAATATTGCCGTAGTTGGAATCGGTCCAGGGACGCCGAAAGTGGTGGTGAAACTTGTGAATATTGGGCGTGATGAACACCCAGGACAAGGCCCGGTCTACCGGCCCTGGCAGACAAATATTGGCATGGGTGAAATAGGTAAAGAAAATCGAAGCCAGGCGATAAATTGCATAGAACGCCACCGGCGCGCCCAGAACGATTACCGTCAATAATGCCGTAGCCTCGCGGCAAACATAGTCCAGCGGGTGGTGGCGCGTGCCGGTACTGGCATCCATCGTCGTGTCGCTGTGGTGGACCATATGCAGGCGCCACAACCAACTGACCTTGTGCAGGCAAACGTGAGTGCCATACTGCGAAATCAAGTCAAACGCCAGCACCGATACGATCAGCTGGCCAACAAGCGGTATCGAGAACTGATTGAACAGCCCGAGCTGATAGTGTTCCAGCCACAAAACCGTACTCGCCAGAATCAAACCGAAGCCGAGGTTGATCGGTATGATGACCAGCAAAAACCGCAGGTTGAGACAAACGTGCCGTATTTTTCGGTAGTCGAAAGATCTCAGCGGTATCAGCGACTCCAGGATCCAGGCCAGGCTGAGGCACGACACCAGCCAGAGCGCTTTCGACCATATTGGTAGATTTTCGAAGTCAGTGATGAGCGTTTCCATGGCTAGTCTGCGCCAACGTTTTCGCGGGTATCGACTGCCGCGAGACAGACATACCGATTCAATTCACCCTGATTGACCTCGAAACCGATCCCCGGGATGTCGTTATCGTCCCGATAAAAGCCCAGGTCACCGAACATGATCGAGTGACGGCAGATATCCCGGGATAATAGGTATTCACCGGCCGCACCCTCCCGGGCAATCAGCGAGCCACCGTTCGCGGCGCCGAGGATTAACGCCGCCTTGCTGAGAATACTGGTTTCGCCGACATGCGCGCCGATGATGTATTTGATACCCGAGCGCTCTGCGATGCCGGTTATCATTTTCGAGCGAATCAATCCGCCGAGTTTCGAGATCCTGACGTTCAAAATGAAACGGTCTTTGTCGTCGGGCAGAAACCCGAGATCACTCCTCGAGGTGAAGCTTTCGTCGAGAATTATTTTTTTCCGAACGAGTCGCTGAAGCAGGCTCAAACCGGCAAAGTCTTTACTCCCAAGCGGTTCTTCAACGGCGAAAAAAACATCGGGCAATCGCTGCAGATAACTGGCTGCCACCAGTGGATCGGACCAGAGATTATTGGCATCGAGCCGCAACCGGCTGGCCGGGCTCAGATCGATAAACTGCTCGATTCGATCGATATCGAGCTCCAGATTGCCACTCAGTTTGATTTTGTAATCGTCGAATCTAAACGATCGATAAGCCTGCATCATGCGCAGCGACTTTTCGAGCGGGCCGCCACTGACGACGGCCGAGTAATTGAAGCGACGCCCGCTGCGCACCTCGACATCGAAAAACGCTTCGGCTTGCAAGCCGAGACGCCTGGCGAAGGCATCGATAAGCGCGAGTTCCAGCCCGCAGAAGGCGGCCGGATGTCGATCGATGAGTTGCTCGTTGGCGATCACCCACTGCCGAAGCTCGCTGAAGTCGTGGACATCCGAAGCGATCGTCGCCGCGATCCGCTGGATGAACCGCGCGGCATCCCGGCATCCTTCTCCGGTGACATAGAGTCTCGGACAACATTCGCCGTATCCCCGGGTGCCGTCGTCGAGCGTCAGCCTGACGATCAAAGAGTCGGTCCTTTGCCTGTCGGCCGATGCATGGCTGAAACTTTCCGTGAACGGAATCTGCAAATGTTGAACCGTAATTTCGACGATATTCATTTCAGTTCCCACTCAGGCAACCAGGTGTTCGTCAAAGGGGAAATCATTTTCCCGGCAATACTGCAAGGTCATGACCTTGAACTGGCTTTCTCTTTGCCCCTGTGCAACCAGTCTCTTTTTGTAAATTTCGAAGGTGCCCGGCTTCAGCAACTTGACGACCAGTTGCTTCAGCCGCTTGCTGGCGCGTTTCGCCTTGTATTCGAGGTTTTGCTCGGTCAACGCGTTGTCGACGGCGGTAGAAATTTCTTGCTGCCGCGTTTCGTCGGCTTCGCTGGTTTCCAGGTAGAGTTCGTATTTGCTATCCGCTTCATCCGCCAGGCAGACATAAAAACTGGGATGAATATCATGCTCCAGCGCAAGCGTTTTCAGCGCGCCGATGAGATGCGCTTCGTACAGTTTCTCGCCGGTGATATTCGTAGTTCCCTTGCCCTTCTGGATGAATTTCAAGCATGGCGTCCTGCGAAATAAACCCGATACCTCGACGATGTCG
>JBFFXR010000008.1:0-35134 GCA_041569645.1 Gammaproteobacteria bacterium | reverse complement strand
CCCTGCTGGTCGGCGTCGGCATGATCGCCGCGGTGCTGGCGCCGGACCCGGAGCAGCGCAACCCGGCGCTGGCACTTCCCGCTGCACGGCCGGGATGGCGCGCGATGGTCATCGATCCGTTCGTCGAGTTTTTTCAGCGCAACGGGTTTGGTACCGCGGTCATAATCCTCGGCTTTATCCTGTTGTATAAATTCGGCGACGCCTATGCCGGGGTCATGGCTTACCCGTTTTATTACGAAATGGGTTTCAGCAAGTCCGAGGTGGCCACGGTCAGCAAAATCTTTGGCGTGATCGCGACCGTGCTCGGGGTATTCATCGGCGGTCTCATCGTCAAGCGCTACGACATCATGCCGAGCCTGCTGGGCTGCGGCATCCTGCAAATGCTGTCGAATCTGATGTACGCGGCACAGTCGGTCGCCGGCCACGACGTCCAGTTCCTGTACTTCACGATCGGTATCGAAAACCTGTCCGGCGGGATGGGTTCGTCGGCGTTCGTTGCCTACCTGTCGGTGCTGTGCAATACCTCGTATACCGGTACGCAGTTCGCGCTGTTCACGTCGTTCATGGCTTTCGGCCGCACGCTGCTGTCGGCGTCGAGCGGCTGGGTCGTCGAGCTGACCGGCTGGTTCGATTTTTTCCTGATCTCGACCCTGGTCGCGCTGCCGGGGTTGTTGCTGTTGTTGTGGATGATGCGCAATTTACCCATGTCGATGCAGGCGAGCCGGCCGCAGTTGGCGGCGAGCCCTGCACAAGGAGGAGGACCATGAAAAAGCTGCTATCGATTGCCTTGCTGGCGTTGTTTTGCCTGCCGCCCGCTGCGCCGCTAGTCGCGCAGGACAACGAGCGCGAAATCACGCCGCTGGGCGGCGACCTGTACCGGTTTCGCAACCGCTTCCATGTCAACCTGGTCGTCGTTACCGGTGCCGGCGTGGTCGTCACCGACCCGATCAACGCCGACGCCGCCGGCTGGCTCAGGCGCGAAATCGGCAAGCTGACGTCGCAACCGATCACCCACCTGATCTACAGCCACAGCCACGGCGATCACGCGTCCGGCGGACGCGCCTATGGCGACGTGCCGAACGTCATCGCGCAGGCCAACGCGCCCGACGCGATCGATGGCGTTCGGCCGACGATCCGCTTCAGCGACGAAATGAGCCTGGTGGTCGGCAGCAAGACCTTCGAGCTGACCTATCTCGGCCCCGGTCACGGCACCGATCTGATCGCGATGGTCGTGCGCCCGGACAACGTCGCCTTCGTGGTCGACGCGGTCAGCGCGAAGCGATTGTTCTATCGCGATTTCCCGGGAGCCAACGTCGATCACTGGATGGAGCAGGTCAAGGTCGTCAATTCGCTCGACTTCGACGTCTTCGTCGGCGGCCACGGGCCGGTCGGCGACAAGGCCGACGTCGCCTCGGGCCTGCGCTACCTGCGCGAGTTGCGCGCGGCGGTGCTCGAGGGCCTGCGCGCCGGGCTTTCGGTAGCCGATCTGAAACAGGGCCTCGATCTCGACAAATACAAGGACTGGGCCTCCTACGAGCAGTGGCGCGAACTCAACATCGAGGGCATGGCGCGCTCGCTGCGCGAGTCCGGTGCGCTCTAGGGCAAGAATCGATAGCCAGGCGTTGCCGAGGGCATGCGCAGCGTGAAACTGCCGTCGGGGCGCGAAATGCCGTTGTTCGGTCTCGGCACCTGGCGCATGGGCGAGCATCGCGAGCGCTTCGCGCGCGAGGCCGACATCATTCGCGCCGCGCTGGATCTCGGTATTCGCCTGCTCGATACCGCCGAGATGTACGGCGAGGGCGGCGCCGAGCAGGTCATCGGTGACGCGATCCGCGGCCGCCGCGACGACGTCTATCTCGTCAGCAAGTTTTATCCGCACAACGCCAGCCGCAACGGTGTCATCGAGGCCTGCGAGCGCAGCCTGCGGCGCCTGGCATGCGACAGGATCGATCTGTACCTGCTGCACTGGCCCGGCAGCGTGCCGCTCGCGCAAACCTTCGACGGCCTGCGCGAACTGCAGGCGCAGGGCAAGATTCTCGATTTTGGTGTCAGCAATTTCAATCTCGCCGATCTCGAGGAAATCCCGGCGGCGGACCAGGCGCAGCTCGGCTGCAACCAGGTGTTCTACAACCTGGCGCACCGCGAGGTCGAATGGGAGGTTGCGCCCTGGTGCCGCGAGCGCGGCGTACCGCTGATGGCTTACTCGCCGCTTGACCAGGCCAGCGGCATGCTGCGGGATTCGGCGCTCGCCGGCGTCGCCGCACGCCACGATGCGACGCCGGCGCAGGTCGCGTTGGCGTGGTTGCTGCACCGGCCCGACACGGTCGTGATTCCGAAATCGTCGCAAATCGGCCGCATCCGCGAGAATCTCGCTGCGATCGAACTGCGCCTTGATGACGACGATCTCGCCGCGCTCGAGGCTGCGTTTCCGGCGCCGCGCGAAGCGGTGCGACTGGGCATGCGTTGAAGCGGTACCGGGTATGTCATCGGCAGATAAATCTTTCACAAACCAGTCAAGTTTATTCCGCGATCGCCGATATTCAGATCCAACATGGTGATGGCCGTAAACCGGCCAAGGCCGATTCTATGGTAAAACCGAAACTTCCCGCCGACGAACAGCGCCGGCTGAAGGATTTGCGCGATCTGAACATCCTCGATACCGAAGCCGAGGAACGCTTCGATCGGCTCACGCGGCTGGCGAAACGAGTGATGGACGTGCCGATCGCGCTGGTGAGTCTGGTTGACGAGAATCGCCAGTGGTTCAAGTCCCGTGTCGGGCTCGACGCCTGCGAAACTCCGCGCGATATTTCTTTCTGCGGCCACGCGATTCTGCGTGACGAAATCTTCGTCATCGAGAACGCTCTCGACGACATCCGCTTTGCCGACAACCCGCTGGTAACGGGTCCGCCCGATATCCGCTTTTATGCCGGCGTGCCGCTGCGTTACTTGAGCGGCAGCAAGCTCGGCACGCTGTGCGTGATCGATCGCAAGCCGCGCCGACTCGAGCCAGAGGATTACCGGAGCTTGCGCGATCTCGGCGAGATGGCGGAGAGCGAAATCAACGCGTTTCACCTGGCGATAATCGACGAACTGACCGGGATTGCCAATCGCCGCGGATTCATCTCACTGGCACAAAACAGCCTGAGCCTGTGCGCACGCGAGCAGGTGCCGGTCTCGCTGGTCTACTTCGATCTGAACAAGTTCAAGCCGATCAACGATCGTTTCGGCCACGCCGAGGGCGATCGCGCACTGGCCGCGTTCGCCTACCTGATGGGCGAGACGTTTCGCGATTCCGACGTCTACGGACGGCTCGGCGGCGACGAATTCGCCGTGTTGCTGACGAATGCGCCGGCACGTCATGCCGACCAGACGGTCGAGCGCTTCCGCGAGCGGGTCGAGATATACAATCGGGAGGCGAATCGGGGTTACGAGATCAGATTTTCCGAAGGCATCGTCAGCCTGCAACCGGATCGGGACAACACGGTCGACGACCTGCTCGAACGCGCCGACCGGTTGATGTACGGTAACAAGACCGGGGAGACTCCGATGATAACCCGGGCCGAACAGTCCCGCCGCGCCGGCGGCTAGCGCTCCTCCGATCCAGGCGGGTCCGGGACTACGATCGCGCGCCGATCTGTAGCATACTCCGGCTTTTCCGTAGCGGTTGAATCCATCATGAACCTGACATTGAGACGCCAGAAGCTGCGCGCGATCCTCGCCGGCGAGCGCTGCATCCATCCCGGCTCGGTGTTCGACCCGCTGTCGGCGCGCGCGGCCGAGGACCTCGGTTTCGAGGCCGGCATGTTCGCCGGCTCGATCGCGTCGTACACGGTGCTCGGCGCGCCCGATCTGATCGTGCTGACGCTGACCGAATTCGCCGACCAGGCGCAGCGTATTTGCCGCGCCGGCGAACTGCCGCTGATCGTCGACGCCGACCATGGCTACGGCAACGCGCTTAACGTCAAGCGCTGCGTCGAGGAGCTCGAGTCCGCCGGCGTCGCCTGCCTGACGATCGAGGATACGCTGCTGCCGCGTCGTTTCGGCAGCGAGCGCATCGAATTCATCTCGCTCGACGAAGGCGTCGGCAAAATGAAGGCCGCGCTCGCCGGGCGCCAGGATCCCGAGCTGGTCATTCTGGGTCGCAGCAGCTGCGTCGCGCATACCGGCGTCGATGATGCGATCGCGCGCGCCAGCGCCTATCTCGACGCCGGCGTCGACGGCATCATGTTCGTCGGCGTGCAGACCCGCGACGAACTCGAGGCTATCGCGGCGAAGGTCGACGCGCCGATCATGCTCGGCGGTTCCGGCGCCGAACTGAAGGACCCGGACTATCTCGCCGGCTGCGGCGTGCGCATCAGCCTGCAGGGCCACCAGCCGTTCATGGCGGCGGTGCAGGCGATGTATTCGACACTCAAGGCCTTGCGCGACGGCACGCCGCCGGGCGAATTGACCGGCGTCGCGAACCCCGACCTGATCGCCGAGTTGACGCGCGACGCCGACTTCCGGGTCTGGCGCGACGATTTTCTCGCCTGACGCGCGTCAGGTCTGCGCGAAATACTCGGCGAGAAACGTCTCGAAAGGCACGGCGTCGGAAGCTTCCATTGCTTGCTGACGAGCGATCGATTCGCGCGCGGCGGTCTCGTAGAGCGTCTGCTTTTCGGCTTCCAGCGGGCGCTCGAGAAACCACTGCTGGTGCTCGCGCGATTTGCGCAGCGCGAAGTGATAGAACTCTTCACGATTCTCGCGCATCTCGGCGAGCATGCGCGCCGACGGGGTCAAATCCGGGTCGTCGATCTTGTCGCGCTGTTGTTGCAGCGCGGCGCAGTAATATGGCTTGGCACCCTGGTCGAGCAGGTCGCAGCCGGCCTGCATCGCGTCGAAGATGTCGCGCGCCCAGTCGCGCAACGGCACCGGTTTGCCGTCGCGCACGAGCTGCAGGTCGGGGGCGCGGCCGCGCTCGGCGACGAGATTGAGGTTGTGGCGGATATCGGCGAGCTCGTTGCCGGTGTAGGGCGCGCTCGGCGACAGCAGGCTGAAAAGCAAGAAGGATTCGAGGAAGCGCATTTGCTCTTCGCTGATGCCGAGCGGCTCGTAGGCGTTGACGTCGAGCGAGCGGATTTCGAGGTAGGCGACGCCGCGTTTCTTCAGCGCCAGGCTCGGTTTTTCCTCGCCGTCGAGAATCTGCTTGGGCCGCACGCTCGAATAGTACTCGTTTTCGATTTGCAGGATGTTGGTATTGAGTTGTTGCCACTCGCCGTCACGCAGGAGGCCGATTTTTTCGTAGGCCGGGTAGGGCGTCGTGATGGCATAGGTCAGGCTGTCGACGTAGCCGGCGAGGCTGTTATAGTCGACCTCGATACCGGCCTCGTCTTCCTTGCTGTTCTGGTAACCGATATCGCCCATGCGCAGCGACGTGCCGTAGGGTGCGTAGTAGGAGTAATCGAACCATTTCTCGAGCGAGGTCGGCGACGCGCCGAGAAACGACGCGCAGATCGCCGGCGATGCGCCGAAGAGATAAGGCACGAGCCAGCCGCAGCGCTGCAGATTGCGCACCATGCCGAGGTAAGACTCGGAGACGAAGCTTTGCAGGTCGCGGTCGTCGCCGAGCAAATCCTGGTACAGGCGCCAGAATTCGTCGGGGTAAGAGTAATTGAAATGCACCCCGGCAATGGCCTGCATCATTCGACCGTAGCGATGGCCGAGGCCGCGGCGGTAGGTCGTTTTCATCTGCGCCGCGTTCGACGAACCGTACTGCGCGATCGGGATGCTTTCGTCGCCGGCAACCACGCAGGGCATGCTCGTCGCCCACAGGATTTCGTCGTCGAGCTGGGCGTAAACGAAACGCTGCGTATCGTCGAGAAACGCGAGGGTTTCGACGAAGCGGTGGAACGGCGGGGTGACGAGCTCCAGCAGCGCCTCGGAATAGTCGGTCGTGATCCATGGATGCGTCAGCGCGGAGCCGAGGCCGGCCGGGTGCGGGGTCTGCGCGATGCCGCCGTCGGCGGCGACTCGCAGGCTTTCCTTTTCGAGCCCGACACGACGTCCCTGCAAGACGCGCCGGATGTCGCAATGCAGCAGCCGCGCGACGCGCGCTTCGATCTCGGAATTCAAGGCTAGATCCAGCTTTCGATTCGGCCGCCAGTTTGCATCAATCGACGTGCAAAGTGAAATTTATCGCGCCGAACTGCTCGCGTTCGGACTGGCCGTCGAACTCGCGGCTGCGCAGGATCTGGCTGAACGCGATCCGGACATCGTCCCATTGCAACGCAACGCCGACCAGCAGGTCGCCGACCAGCGTCCGCTTGTCGACGCTGTGGCTGTCGACGTTGGTATTGCCGTCGAGGAATATATTGTGCGCGACCGCGCGCGCTTCGAGGCCGGCGAACAGATACCAGGATTGGCTTTGATTCGGGTTGAACGCCGGCAGGCCGGGAAAGCCGGGCTTGATCGACGGCGGTCCAACGTCGTCCTTGAGATGCCTGCCCCAGCGCGTCATGAAGCCGGTCGCGGCATAGGTATAGACGTTGCCGACGCGGAGATTCGTGTGCCAACCGAATTCGAATTGTCGCGGGCGGTCGAGCGCGAACAGGTAGCGCCATTTGTGAATATAGGTTGCACTGAAGCCGAGTTCATTGTCGAGCTGATTGTCCCAGCCGCGTGGATCGTCAGAGTCGAACAACTCATGCACCAGTTCCTGTGTTTCTTCGGCGAGCGAGGCCGGGCCGACGATGCCGATGGTCAGGATCAGGCCGTTGATGCGCTCGCGGTCGCCGGCGTCGAAATAGCGGTGGCCGATGAAAGTTTCGGCGTAAAGATATCCGGCGTAGGGGCGATCTTCCTCGATCAGCTCGGCGGTTTTGATGTCTTCGGGGGTAAAAACCTGCTGGCCGATATGGTAGCCGAAGAAACCGTCGTTGCCTTTACGGTAGAACGGAAGCGAGTCGCTCAAACGGCGCAGCGCACTCGGTGCCCTGGCCGACGAAGCGAAACTGAATTGCCAGCCGTTGGTGTAGAAACGATCGCTGTTGTCACCGAATAAATCGTTCTCGACCTGCAGGCTCCAGAAACCCTCGCCGCGGTGCGCCGCCACCGCGGACATCGGCAACAGCACGAGCGCCAGCAGGACAATCGCCGGGCGCGGCGGGCGTCGCCCGCGTTTGCGCATTCGCAGGGTCAAGCAGGCCCCGATACTGTGCCGCGCTCACGCGCGACGATACCGGTCAGGCAGCCGACGTTGCCGGCGGCCCTGGTCAGCTCGCCGGTCGGCGTCGTCAGGCACTCGATGCCGAGGTTTTCGAACCAGGCCTGCACCCGCGGCAGGTCGGCGACCATCAGGATTTTACGCGGCGCGAGGGTGACGAAATTGATCCCGCGGTAACCCTGCGGATCGTCGTCGAACGGCGGGAAGGCGACCCGATAGCCGCGCGCCTCGAGCGCGCGCACCGTTCGGTGCGGTGTACGTCGCGGCCAGCAGATTGCGAGGTCGCGGTCGACGATGCGCAGCAGACTCATGAAATGCATCAGGCCGAACGGGATATCGACTTCGATCAGCCCGGCGTCGAGTTCGGCGAGCAGGCCGCGTATCTGCTCGACCGCGGCCTGGTTGGTGCGCAGTCCGCGGCCGATCATCGCGGTATTGCCATCGAGCCACATCAGGTCGGCGCCCTCGAAGACCGCGGTACCGGTCAGCGTCTTCAGAATCGGCACGCCGAGCGCGGCCAGTCGCGCGGCGACGCGGCGCTCCTCGCCGGCGCGCACGGTCGACGCCGGGCGCGCGAGAATCGCGCCCTGCGGCGTCATGACGAACAGGTCGGCGCAAAACATCAGGTTGGGTTTGCAAGCATCGTCGGGCGCGACTTCGTGGACGTCGACGCCGGCGTTGCGGTAAATCTCGGCCATCGCCGCATGTTCCGCGCGCGCGCGGCCGAGGTCGAGCGACGCGAGCATTTGCGCGGCTTCGGGATCGGCGTTCGCGTCCTCGAGCTCGGCGCCGGGGCAATGCAGTAGTACCGATTGCAGCGTTCGCCACTCGGAGTCGATGCCGCAGTCGGCCCAGACGCCGCCGATTTCGCCAGCATGGGGCGTCTCGCGCGGCGACCAGTTGTCGCCGCCGTAGGCCGCGGTGCCGAATGTCGAAGGCGGTTGTTGTTGTTGTTCGTTGCTCATCGGCGTCCCAGCGTCGCGCATCGGCGGCGTTTTTGCAAGCCCGGGAGGCTGTCCCCGCTAACCGGCAGGCTAATGCTAAGATGACCGCGAACCACGACGGGAGAACGACGTGATCGTGAAATCAATCGACGACCTGATCGGCACCGAGCGCGACGTGCGCGGGCCGGTGTGGATGAGCCGCCGTTTCCTGCTGGCCGACGACGGTGTCGGTTTCACGCTCAACGAAACCACGATCGAGGCCGGCTCGGAACAGCTGCTGTGGTACAAGCATCACATCGAGGCCAACTACGTCATCGACGGGCAAGGCGCGGTCGAGAACGTCGCCACCGGCGAATCCTTCGCGCTCGGACCGGGGTCGCTCTATGTTCTCGACCGGCACGAAAAGCACCGTCTCAGGGCGCATACGCGCATGCGCCTCGTCTGCGTCTTCACGCCGCCGCTGACCGGACGCGAAACCCACGACGAGGATGGCGCCTACGCGCCGCCGCCGGATTGAATGCTCACGGTCGGTCTGCAGATTCGTCGCGGTATCGCCGCGCATCGGTTGATCGGGCGCGCGGAATTCGCGATACTCTCGCGCATGGGGTTGGCGAACGCCCCGTGAGGCGCAAGCCCGAGTTTCGCATCCGATGAACCTGGATCCGGCGCCCGTCGCGGTACGCGGGGTCAATTACAGAGGAGAGGATGCGTCATGCCAGCACCCAACGAAATCACCGTCAACCAGCTCGCTCGTCTGATCGGCACCCCGGCCGCACCGGTGGTCGTCGATCTGCGCACCGACGAAGACTTCGCCGCCGACCCGGAGCTGATTCCGACCGCCTTCCGCCACCCGTTCGATGCCGTCGCCGAACTCGCGCCGCGACTCGACGGCGCAAGCACGGTCGTCTATTGCCAGAAGGGCCGCAAGATCAGCCAGGGCGCGATGGCGCTGTTGCGCGCTCTCGGCGTCGCCGCCGAAGTACTCGAAGGCGGGCATTTCGCCTGGCGCGACGCCGGCGAAATGCGCGTGCCCGCGGCCAGTCTGCCGCCGCGCGATGCCTCCGGCAGCACCGTCTGGGTCACGCGCCACCGGCCGAAGATCGACCGCCTCGCCTGCCCGTGGCTGATTCGCCGTTTCGTCGATCCGGCCGCGCGCTTCCTGTGCGTACCACCGCAAGACGTGCTGCTGGTCGCGGAGCGCTTCGACGCGACGCCGTTCGATGTCGAGGACGTATACTGGAGCCACCGCGGCGAGCGCTGCACTTTCGATACGATGCTCGACGAGTTCGGCCTCGATTCGGAACCGTTGGCGCGGCTGGCGACGGTCGTCCGCGGCGCCGATACCAATCGCCATGAGCTCGCGCCCGAATCGGCCGGCTTGCTGGCCGCGTCGCTCGGCCTGTCGCGCATGTATCGCGACGACCTCGCGCAGCTCGATGCCGGGATGCTGCTCTACGACGCGTTTTACCGCTGGGCGCGCGACGCCAGCGACGAAGGCCACGACTGGCCGCAGCCAAATCCCGCGGGCTAGATCGTGGACATCGCCGTTACCTCCGCCGCCGGGCGCCCGACGCTCGTGCAGGCGCTGCGGGTCTGGCTGCGTATCGGCTTGCTGTCGTTCGGCGGGCCGGCCGCGCAAATCGCGCTGATGCACCGCGAGATCGTCGAGGCGCGCAACTGGCTCACCGAAAAGCAGTATCTCAACGCGCTGAGCTTTTGCATGCTGTTGCCGGGACCGGAAGCCATGCAGCTTGCAACCTATGCCGGCTGGCGCCTGCACGGTACGCTCGGCGGGCTCGCCGCCGGGTTGCTGTTCGTGCTGCCCGGCGCGGCCGTGATTCTCGCGCTGGCGATCGTTTATGCGGTCTACGGCCAGCTGCCGCTGATCGCGGCGCTGTTCGTCGGCGTCAAGGCCGCGGTCATCGTCATCGTCGTCGAGGCGCTGTTGCGCGTCGCCCGGCGCTCGCTCAAGTCGAGCGCGCACTGGGCGGTCGCCGCGCTGGCCTTCGTCGGCATCTTTTTCCTCGCGCTGCCGTTTCCGCTGATCATTGCCATGGCCGCCGTCTTCGGCTTCTTTCACGCCCGCGCCGAGGTCGATGAGGCGACCGGCGACGCGGTCGAAATCTCGCTCGGCAAAACGCTCGCGACCGCGTTTTTATGGCTCGCGATCTGGGCCGCGCCGCTGCTGCTGTTGCTCGCTTTCGCGCCCGACAGCCTGCTGCTCGAGATCGGCATTTTTTTCTCCAAGCTCGCGGTCGTGACCTTCGGCGGCGCCTACGCGGTGCTCGCCTATCTCGGCCAGGCGGCGGTCGAGCAGTACGGCTGGCTCGCGCCCGGCGAGATGATGGATGGTCTCGGGCTCGCCGAGACCACGCCGGGGCCGCTGATCCTGGTCAACGAGTTCGTCGGTTTCCTCGCGGCGTTCCGCGACGGCGGAATCGGCTACGGTGTGCTCGGTGCGGCAGTGACGCTATGGACGACCTTCGCGCCGTGTTTCCTGTGGATCTTCGTCGGCGCGCCGTACATCGAGTGGATCGGCGCGCAGTACCGGCTGCGCGGCGCGCTCGGCGCGATCACCGCGGCGGTCGTCGGCGTCATCCTGAACCTGTCGCTGTGGTTCGCGCTACACGTATTCTTCGCCGACGTCACACGCGAGACGATCGGTCCGCTGGTGCTGTGGGTGCCGGACCCCGGTTCGTTCGATTGGCGCGTAGCGGCGCTCGCGGTAGCCTGCGCCTGGCTGCTGTTGCGGCGTCACTGGGACATCTTTCGTGTGCTCGCACTCGCCGCGCTGGCGGGGACAGGGCTGGGCCTGGTTGGCTAGTTGCAGCGCGACAGCGCCGGTGTCGTGTAGCTGTCGGACCAACGGATGCGCAGCTGGCGTTCTTCCAGCAACAGAAATATTCGGTACTCGCGCAAGCTGTCTTCGCCGCACTGCGCCAACGCCTGCGTCTCGGTCCTTGCGTCGCGCGCATGATGCGCCTGCCACGCGACGTAACAGTAGACGCCGTTTTGCTCGATCCACTCGCGTTCGATGCGAAACGGTGAGGCCGCCCGGTCGTTCGCGCACTGTGCCGCGGTTCCCCAGATGCCGAGCAATGCCTCGGGCGCTTCAATGCGGCCGCCGGGCAGCGTATCGATGCCGATCTGGCCCTGCGCGGCGACGGCGCGGGTGAATGCCAGTGCGAGCAGCACGGCGAGCGGCCGGCCTCCATGCACCGCTATCAGCCTCGCACCGCGCGCTGCCACGCGTCCCAGCCGGCGACGGTTTCGGCGATCAGCGCGTAGCCGTCGTCCGCCGGGTGTACGCCGTCGTAGGCGGCGAGCGCGGCGCGATATCGCTGGCTGGATTCGAAGCGCGGGTAGAGCGCGAGATAGGCGACGCCGAGTTCCGCCGCGAGTTCGGCGTAGACGGCGTCGCAGGCGGCGATATCGGCGTTGCGCGTCTCCCAGCTCGCGTACGGTGTTTGCAATGGATTGGCGCCCTCGTCGAGCGGGGTAGGACCGATCCACAGTACATCGGTCAGGGCCTGCGCATCGGCGATGATCGAGCGCGCGTTGGCGCGCGACTCCGCTAGCGACAGCTGCAGGCCGCCGCCGTCGCGTCGCGACGCGTCGTTGAAACCGAAGGCGAACACCAGCAGACCGGTCGCGTTGCGGCTGCGCGCCGCGACCTCGGCGCGCCAGCGCGCGGCGATATCGGCCGAGGTGTCGCCGTTGACGCCGAGATTGTAGGCGGCGATGCGGCGCCCGTTCCAGGCTTGCGCGCGGCACAGGCGGCCGGGCCAGCCGAGACCGGCGGTATCGTTACAACCGAGCGTGATACTGTCGCCGAAAAAGTAGATGCGATCGAAGGGCACGGTCTCTCCGGGCCGCGGCACGGCCGGTTGCGCATCCGGCAGCCGGGGTTGAAATAGCTGCCGCGGTAGCCATTTTGTAATAAAATCGGCCGGTGCGCGACATGCAAACAGATATCCAACAGGAAACCGAGCGCCTCTTCGGCAAGCTCAACCACGTCGGCTGGACGCGCGACGATTGCGCCGTGATCGCGCCGACGACGCTCGAAATCAACCAGCTCAAGCGCGAGCAGAACGCGATTATTCTGGCCCATTCCTACCAGACTCCGGACATCATGTACGGCGTCGGCGATTTCATCGGCGATTCGTACGGCCTGTCGGTGATCGCGACCGAGCACCCGGCCGAAAAGATCGTCTTTTGCTCGGTCTATTTCATGGGCGAGACGGCGAAATTACTGAACCCCGAAAAACAGGTGCTGGTGCCGAGCCATGCCGGCTGTTCGCTGGCCGACTCGATCACCGGCGCGCAGGTGCGCGAGCTGCGGGCCAAACACCCCGACGCCGGCATCGTCTGCTACGTCAACACCTATGCCGAGGTCAAAGCGGAATGCGACGCCTGCTGCACGTCGGCCAACGCCGTCGAGGTCGTCGAGGCGATGCCGCAGGACAAGGTCATCTTCCTGCCCGACAAATTGATGGCGGAAAACCTGGCCAAGATCTGCTCGAAGGAAATCATCACCTGGGACGGCACCTGCATCGTCCACGAGGGTTTCAACATCGATTCGATCCGCGACATACGCGCGCGCTTTCCCGGCGTCCGAATTCTCGCGCATCCCGAGTGTGCGCCCGGCCTGGTCGCCGAGGTCGACTTCGCCGGCAGCACCGAGGGCATGCTCAAGTACGTCAAGGAGTCGCCGGATCACACCTTCATGATGGTCACCGAGTGCGGTCTGACCGACCGTATCAAGTCCGAGGTCGAAGGCAAGGAAATCGTCGGCACCTGCATTCTATGCCCGTACATGAAGCAGATTAATCTCGACGATGTGTTGCGCGCCTTCAAGAATCCCTCGCCCGAGCAAATCGTCGAAATCGACCCCGACATCGCCGCGCGCGCCCGCGCGAGCCTCGATCGCATGTTCGAACTCGAGCGCGAGGGCAAGGCGATTCTCGAGCGCAGCGGCCGCGAAAAACTGCCCTGGACCGCGACCGGCACCGGCTGATCGGGCGGCTGCCGTCAAGCCGATAAATTCACGCCAGCGCGGTGTCGCGCGATGTTAGAATTGCGCGCATCCCGTATGACTTCGAGCCCGTCGTGCCGCTGACCCGGTATATTGCGTTTTTTCTGTTACTGCTGGTTTTCGGACTCGAGCCCGCTGTTTTCGCGCAGACCGCGTTGCCGCAAGATGCCGGGGATGCGCTCGAATTACTGCAAAGCAAAATCGCCGAAATCGACGCGTCGAGCGAAATCGACGAGGCCAGCCGCACGACCTTGTTCGAGCTCTATCGCAAGGCCGTGTCGCAGATCGAACAACGCCGCAGCTTCGAAGCCACGACCCGTGACTTCGTCCGCGCGCGCGAAACCGCGGCGCAAACCTCGACCCGTCTGCGCCGCGAAATCGAGCAGCTGGAAGCGGCACCGCCGGTTTCGGTGCCGGCAAGCCTCGCGCGCCAGGATCTGGCGCAACTCGAGCAGCGCCTGCTGTCGGTAAAGGCCGACCAGACTGCCGTGCGATCGCGCCTGGCGGACCTCGAGGCGCGCCTCGAAGCGCAGGCCCGGCGTCCCGAGCAGGGCCGCGCGCGACTCGGCGAACTCAAGTCGCGTCAGGACGCGGTCGCGAGCACGCTCGCGGCGCCGCAGCCCGAAAGCGGCTCGCCGCGAATCGCCGAGGCCCGCCGCTGGGCCCTGCAACTCGAGGCGAGAGCCCTGGCCGCCGAAATCGAGATGCTCAATCAGGAATTGCTCAGCCACCCGGTGCGCATCGAACTGCTCGGAGTGCAGCGCGACCTGGCGAGGCTGGAATTGAACCGCGTAACGGACCTGTCCGAACAGCTGGGGGCGCTGGTGGTCGAACGGCGCCAGGCCGAGGCCGAGATTGTCAGCGAGGCGACCGAGGAAACCCGGCGGCAGGCCATCGGCAAGCATCCGCTGGTGCAGGAAATGGCGCAACGGAACACCCAGCTCGGCGACGATCTCAAGGCGCTGGCTTCGGCGCTCGAGCGGGTAACCAACGACGAAATTCTCGCCAGCGAACGGGCCAAGCGCGTGTCGACCAATTTTCGCCTGGCGCGGCAGAAACTCGAGATCGCGGGCTTGAGCGAAGCGTTGGGCCAGGTGTTGCTGGAACAGCGGCGCAACCTGCCAACCACGAGCGATTTCGAATCCGCCGCGAAACGCCGCCAGCAATTGGTGATCGAATCGAGCCTGCGCCAGATTCGCAATCAGCAGGAACGCGAGCAGTTGCGCAATCTGACCGCGTACATCAACGAGATCATCGGCCATCTGCAACCCTACGAACAGGATCGCCTGCGCGAGGAACTGGAGCAATTGGCCCAGACTCGGCGGGAACTGATCGACAAGGCGATCGCCGCCGACGACAGTTTTCTGCAGGCGCTCGGCGAACTCGATTTCGCCCAGCGTCAGCTGGCCGAGACGGTCGCCGACTACGACGCTTTCCTGGACGAGCGCCTGCTGTGGATTCGCTCGGGCGATCCACCCTCGTGGCAAATGTTGAAAACGATCACCGCGACGCTGGCGATTTTCGCCTCGCCGGTTCACTGGCTCGACCTGGGCCGCGCGCTGTTCGTACCGCAAACATTTCCGTGGGCCTTGCTACTGGGGCTGTTGCTGTTCGGCCTGTTGCAGTTCGCCCGCCAGCGGCTGCGCGCCTCGCTCCGGCGTAGCGGGCGCAATGTCGGCGACCTGCGCCGGGATCGCTACATCACCACGCTGCGTGCGCTGCTGCAAACGCTCATTTTGGCGCTGCCCTGGCCGATTCTGTTCGCCGCCCTCGGTTGGCACCTGCAACAGGTTCCGGGTTTGGCCGGCTTCGGACTCGATTCGTCGCTATACCAGGCGGCCGCGAGCAGCGGTCAGTTCGTGCCGGCGATCGGCGCCGCCTTCGCCGCAATTGCGCTCTACACCTATTACTTTCTCGCGTTTCGAATCTTCTGCGAGCCGGAGGGGCTGGCGGTCGCACATTTCGACTGGAACGGCGAGGACTGTCACCGCTTGCGCGTCGAGACCCGACGGCTGATGGCGATACTGTTACCCGCGGCCTTTTTGCTCGTCGCGTCGATCACCTACGATCCGGCGGCGCTGGCCGGCGGCCTGAGCCGCGTGAGTTTCGTCGTCGTCATGATCGCGCTGGCCTGGTTCTCGGGGCGAATTTTCGCCCCTGGACAGGGCATCATGCGCCGCTTCTACGCGGTTTTCCCGGACAGCCCGGTGACCTGGCTTCGATACCTGTGGCTGCTGCTGGGTCTGAGCCTGCCGCTGGCACTGGCGGTGCTCGCCACGATCGGTTACGTCTACACCGCGGCGCAGTTCGGCGCGCGGCTGGTCGACACGCTGTGGCTGATCGTCGCAATCGTGCTCGTGCACCAGCTCGTCGTGCGCTGGCTGTTGATGACCGAGCGCCGGCTCGCGTTCGAAGCCACGATCGAATCGTCGTCGCGGCCGGCGGACCAGCCGGGTTCCGACGCCGCAACCGCGCCGATCGATCCGCAGGCCAAACCGTACGAGGAGCCCGAGGTCGACTACGAATCGCTGGGCCAGGACACCAAGAAGCTGCTCACCACGGTGCTGACCCTGTTATCCGCGTTCGGCTTGTGGGTCATCTGGAGCGACGTTTTGCCGGCTTTCGGAATCCTCGATGCCGTATCGCTCTGGAGCTACAGTGCCGGCGGCGACAAGCTCATTCCGGTTACGCTCGGCGATGTCATTTTGAGCGTTCTGATCGTCGCCGTCGGTTTCATCGCCGCGCTGCGATTGCCGGCGCTGATCGAAATCGCGCTGCTCGCGCGCCTGCGGATCACCGCGGGGAGCCGCTACGCGATTTCGACGCTGACGCAATATGCCATCGTCGGCGCCGCGATCGTGCTCGCCTTCAACCTGCTCGGCGGCAGCTGGTCCGAGATCCAGTGGCTGGTCGCCGCGCTCGGCGTCGGTATCGGCTTCGGCCTGCAGGAGATCGTCGCCAACTTCATCAGCGGCCTGATCCTGCTGTTCGAGCGGCCGATCCGGATTGGCGATATCGTCACCGTCGGCGACACGACCGGAACGGTCACGCGCATTCGCATTCGCTCGACGACGATCCGCAACTGGGACCAGCAGGAACTGATCGTGCCGAACAAGGAGTTCATCACCGGCCGATTGCTCAACTGGACCCTGACCGACCCGATCGCGCGCATCGTAATCCCGGTCGGCATCGCCTACGGCAGCGACGTTGGCGAGGCGATCAAACTGATTCACGAGACCGCGACCGAGCACGAGCGCGTACTTGCCGATCCCGAACCGCTGGTGACTTTCGATAACTTCGGCGACAGCACGCTGATGATCGTGCTGCGTTGCTATATCGGTTCGATGGATCATCGTCTGGTGACGCAAAGCGAACTGAACCTCGAGATCAATCGCAAGCTCGAAGCGGCCGGCATCGTCGTCGCGTTCCCGCAGCAGGACGTTCATCTCGACACGAGCCGGCCGCTGGACGTGCGCATTCACCGCGTTGCCGAGGAAACCTGAGAATCGAGTTGGAGCGGGGTACGAGATTCGAACTCGCGACATTCAGCTTGGGAAGCTGACGCTCTACCAACTGAGCTAACCCCGCGTGGCGTCAATCATACCCGACAAGCGGCCGCGGATCGATGCCTGCGCGCGGTAATCGATGGCATGCCAAAGCCGTTCATGTCACCTGCGCCGGTTCGCGAACTCTCGATTCGGGCAGGCATAGCGCCGCGACGAAGACGCCGCTTGCGAGCGCGGCAAGTACCGCGAAAAGCCAGTCGAAACCACCGCCCGCGTATAGCCAGGCGATCGCCGGTAACGCACTCGCGCTGACGCCGAAGCCGACGACATAGCTCAGCGCGTAAGCCCGGCTGCGCCATTCGGCGCGCGCGATCCGACCGACCAGCACGTCGAGCACCGGCACCGCGCCGAACACCGCGAACATGAAAGCGATCGCACCGGCGAGCGCGCTTGCGCCGGTCGCGCCCATCATGCCGAAGAACAGTATCGCCTGCGCCGCGGCGAGACCGGCGAACACCAGCCGTAAGGGATATCGGTCGAGCAGGTAGCCGACGCCGAGCTGGGCGAAGGCCGCGAGCGCGAAGACCACGAATCCCAGGGCGCCGAGCCGCGACGCGCTGCCGGCCAGCTCGGGGAGACGTTCGTCGAGAATCGCGGGCAGCGCGAAGGTCGTGCTCTGGAAAACAAAACCGTCGGCGGCGGCGGCGAACAGCGCGATCGCGACGAGCACGGGCAGGCGCGAGGCGTTGTAGCTGTTGCCGTCGGTTGCGCTGGCAGTCGCCTCGGTCCCGGCGCTGCCGTGGTCGTCGGCCAGGCGCGCGCAGGCGAACCCGAGCGCGATGGCGAGCGCGCCGGGCGCAACGAATGCACCGCGCCAGCCGAGCAGGTCGACGAGCGCCCCGGTCGCGAGCGCGGCGCCGGCGATGCCGAGATTGCCCCAGACGCCGTTGATCGCGAGCGCGAGGCCGATCCGCTCGCGCCCCTGCACGATCAGCGCGAGCCCGACCGGGTGGTAAATCGACGCAAACACGCCGATCAGGGTCAGGCCGATTCCGAGTTGCAGCGGCGTCTGCGCGCATCCGGTCAAGATCGCGCTGGCGCCGGCACCGATGAAAAATAATCTCAGCATGCCGTGCCGGCTCCAGCGGTCGGCGAGCCAACCCGCCGGCAGCGCGCCGAGACCGAAGGCGACGAATCCTGGCGTCGCGTAAGGCACCAGCCCGGCGTAGTCGAGTCCCCATTCACCGGCCAGCCCGTAGGCCGCCACCGATGCGTAGACCAGCATCAGGTAGTGAACGAGGAAATGGCCGGCGTTGACGAAACCGGTGCGAATCCACGCGCGATGCACTTGCAGGCCTCCGCGATTGACGATAGCGGCAGTATGGCCGACAATTTATTGGCTTAATCAGGTTATTAAGCCAATAAATAATGTAAACGCGACAAGATATGACTTCGATCGGGGTTGCCGAATGGTTCGACGACCCGGCGGCGCCGCCGGTCGCATCGTTTGCCGAAGACCTCCGCCGGGGCGACGGCTACGCGATGCACCGGCACCGGCGGGCCCAGCTGATATACGCCAGTAGCGGCGTCATGCTCGTGCGCACGCGCGAAGCGGCATACCTCGTGCCGCCGCAGCGCGCCGTGTGGATGCCGGCCGGGGTCGGGCATGCGATCGAGGCGCGCAGCGCGATCGCGCTGCGCACGCTTTACTTCGTGCCGGAAATTGTCGCCGCGCTCGAGACGACGCCCTGCGTCCTGGGTGTGACGCCGCTGTTGCGCGAGCTCGTCATCGCGGTTGCCGCGCGCGACAATCGTTACGGCGGCGCCGCCGATATGCGCCTGCTCGACGTGTTACTCGACCAGATCGCGGCGCAGCCGCGCAGCCCGCTGTCGCTGCCGTTGCCGCGTGATCGCCGCTTGCGACGGGTGACCGAGAGCCTGTTGCGCGATCCCGGGGATGGCCGCGATCTCGATGCCTGGGCGCAGCGCGCCGGCGCCAGCAAGCGCACGCTGAACCGACTGTTTCGACGCGAGACCGGCTTGTCATTTCGCGACTGGCGGGCGCAATGCCGTTTGTTGCACGCGCTCGAGATGATTTCCCGCGGTACCAGCGTCACGCGTATCGCCGACGCCCTCGGCTACCAAAACACGAGCGCCTTCATCGGGATGTTCCGCCGCGCACTCGGCACGACTCCAGGTCGCTACTGCCTAACTCACGACCCCGACCGGTAGCATTCGATCAATCCAGGGCAATATTGTAATCAGTAATTATTCGATCCGAAGCAAAACACGTAAAGTGGCGGTCAAGGGTGCATAGAACAGCAATTGTTTTCTAGGGAGAGATGCATGCAGGTTATGCGGCTACGGCAGTTTCACTGGCCAGGCACTCGACGTGGTGGCGCACTTGTTGCTGGCGATAAGATATTGTCTAAATTCAATTCAAAGGCTGAAAACCACGAACCTGCTAAACTGGCCATTCCGTTGCTTTGCAAGCTGGTTTTTTTTCGAAATGCACAGCGCCGTCAAGCGTTCTCAGTCGCCATGCGCAGCGAGTGCCGTGCATAGGCGGTCGAAGCCGCCATTTGGATTCAAACAGATGATTGCCAACAGCAAAGCGGTGATCGAGTGTGACACGCCGACGAACGACGGCGTGTCAGTGTTGCTGTGCCCTTCGATAGGCGCAATTTTAGTCGGATACGGTATTGAGCCCTAGCGTGTGCCACGGAGCTTTCAATCCGGTGCATTATTCGAAGAAAACTGGTCCGGCCCGTTGTCGAGCACCATGAGACCGCCCGAGCGATTTATTAGCCTCAGATCGGGGATTGCCTCCCAGGCATCTGCGTGGTCCGGGGTGAAGTAGATGACGACAATTCGTCGGGGACGACTACGCAGCGATTCTACGACTCGGGACACGACTCTTTGCATGACCGGGCGCTCGAACGGATTGTAAAAGTACAAAACCAGCGGGTCGCTTGACGGTAGTTCGTATTCGACCGCGTCTGCGCAGATTAGCTCGATATCTGCACAGTTCAGTTCGCCTGTATAGCGCTCGAGATTCTGGCAGGCTATCTTATGTAAAACTTCGCTAAACTCGACTCCAACGATCCGTTTGAACGGAAGTTTTCCGGCGAGCAGGATGGCTCGTCCCTTGCCGGAACCGAAGTCGACAAACGTCATTTTTTCAATTGGGAGATCCAGAGCAACGAGCAAGCTTGCAAAGTCGACGTGATGTATTGGCTGGTATGCGGCGCCGTAAATCTGGGTATCGAATTCGATTTCCAGATTACCCAGTGGAATCGACCCGGCAGTATCGACGCCGTAAAGAAGATCGAACTCGCGTTCAGATTGGCGCTGTCGCAGACGTTTGCGCAAGTGCGCTGGGCGCAGGTTACGCACTCCGTCGACGAGGGTTCGTCCAAAAAGTGTTATGGTTGCCAGAAGACCTCGTTTGGTCAGCGATCGGCGTAATCGCCTGATGGAGGATATCAACACGTAAGTATCCAAACTCTTGCATGACTGTCGGAAAATAGTAACACACGGATCTGTAATGGCGTCGACCTCGAGGTACGCATTGCGTCATCTGTGAACGCGGCCAGTCCAATGCGAAATGACTGGGAGAATCCGGTTCAGTTGAAAGAGGACTTCGGTACCGCAGCGGTAAGTTGGCAACTGCTTCTGATTGAATTCGCAGATCGTTGGCGAGACTGAACGATCCTGGCGGTTGTCAGCGAGATCAGATAGCTCGCCTCGGTCAGTCCTTTGGCGAGGTGAAGCCGCCGTAGGCGACGCCGCTGAGCCGCGCCATTTCGGTGTGGAACGTGGTCAGGTCGTCGCGGTTGAAGTCGGCGAGACGACGGTGACCGGCGGCACGCGCGAGCACCTGCATCAACTCAACCGCTGCGCCGAGGAAGCGCGCGAGCCGCTCGGCCGCGGTGTCGACCGGCAGCCTCGCGCGCAGCTGCGGTTTCTGTGTCGCGATGCCGACCGGGCAATTATTGGTATGGCAGGCGCGCATGCCGAGGCAGCCGATCGCCTGGATCGCGGCGTTGGCGAGCGCGACGCCGTCGGCGCCGAGTGCCAGCGCCTTGGCGAAATCGGCCGGGTGGCGCAATCCGCCGGTGATGATCAGGCTTACGTCGGATGCATCGCAATGGTCCAGATGTCGACGCGCGCGCGCGAGCGCCGGAATCGTCGGCACCGAAATATTATCGCGAAAAATCAGCGGCGCCGCGCCGGTGCCGCCGCCGCGGCCGTCGAGAATGATGTAGTCGACGCCGATCTCGAGCGCCGCGTCGATATCCATTTCGATATGCTGCGCCGAAAGCTTGTAGCCGATCGGGATGCCGCCGGTGCGCTCCCGCACCTCGGCGGCGAAGTCGCGGTACTGGTCGAGGCTGTCCCAGTCCGGGAAGCGCGCCGGCGAGATCGCATCCTCGCCCTCACCGAGACCACGCACCTCGGCAATCTTGGCGTTGACTTTGGCCGCCGGCAAGTGCCCGCCGGTACCTGTCTTGGCGCCCTGGCCGCCCTTGAAGTGGAAAGCCTGTGCCCTTCGCACCTTGTCCCAGGAAAAGCCGAAGCGCGCCGACGCGAGTTCATAGAAGTAGCGCGAATTGGCCTGTTGTTCTTCGGGCAACATGCCGCCTTCGCCCGAGCAAATACCGGTGCCAGCGAGCTCGGCGCCGCGCGCGAGTGCCGTTTTGGCTTCCTCGGACAGCGCGCCGAAACTCATGTCGGAGACGAACAACGGAATGTCGAGTTCGAGTGGCTTCTTCGCGCCCGGACCGATTACGAGCTTCGTGTCGACGGGCTCGTCGTCGAGCAGCGGCAATTTTTGCAATTGTGCGACGACGAATTGCAGATCGTCCCATTTCGGTAACTGGTCGCGCGGTACGCCCATCGCCGCCGAAGGTCCGTGCGCGCCCTTGAGGCCGCTACCGGCGAGCTGGCGGATGAAACCGACGTGGGGTTCGTCGTCGCTGCCGGTCGGATCCTGATAGGCGCCCTGATAGGCGTCACGCTTGTAGGGTTGCGGATTATCTTCTGCCCAGGTGGCGATTTCGTCCTCGTCGACGCAGACTTCGCCATCCTCGATCCAGGCGCTGAACTTGTTCAGGGCTTCGTCGTTAGCGTATTCGCTGATGCCGGTGTCGTAGCGAAAATCCCAGCCGTGAACGCCGCAAATCAGGTTCTGGCCGCTGACGTGGCCGTCGGCCAGCAGCGCGCCGCGATGCAGGCAGCGGCCGTACAGCACCGAAATCGAATCGTCGTAGCGGATCACGACGAGATCGACGTCGGCCACCAGCGCGTGCGCCGGTTTGCGATCCTCGAGTTCGTCCCAGTTAGCGATAGTGTTCTTTTTCATCGGCGTTGCTCCCCGTCGTTGAATGAGTGTTCTTGCGCCTGCGATCGCGTCGCGGTGGTTCGGCGACGCGGGCCCGCCGGTCGGGCACGGCGGCACCGAACCATTCGGCTACAGTCTACGTATCAATGAACGACTGCTGCAACCGGATCAACTCATGCACCGCTTCAAATCCATGCTCGCCGCCGGCGTGATCGCGCTGCCGTTGCAGATGCCGGCCGACTGGCAACTGCTCGAATATCGCGATCTGCCGGCCAACGCGGTCGAATTCGGCGACGCCGGCATGGCGGTGCGCGTCGCGGCCTCGGCGAGCCCGATCGTCTATCCGCTGCCGCGACCGGCGCGCATCGAGCGAATCGACGTCAGCGGGCATCTCGATCGCCTGCTTTCGCTCGAGCCCGGAATCCAGGGTAGCCTCGGCGGCGACGATTTTGCGCTCAAGCTGGGCCTGGTCGTCGCCGGTGACAAGACGCTGAATCCGCTGCAGCGAATGTTCAGCCCCGGCTGGGTCAAGCAACTGTATGCGCTCGCCCCGGAGAGCGCCGGCATCGATCGAATCGTGTTCTTCAATGCGGTACAGGACCCGGCCCTGCTCGGTGCGCGGCGCCAGCATCCGCTGTCGGAGCTGATATTCGAAAACAACGTCTGGCTGATCGATGCGCCGGGCAACTTCGAACTGTCGCACCGGCTCGACGAACCACTCGACGTCGTCGCGATCTGGTTGTCGATCGACGGCGACGACAGCGAGTCCCGCTACACGACGCTGATCCGCGATTTACGCCTTCACGCACCCGGCTGATCCACGCTCATCGCGTGGGGAAACTGCCGCGCAGGTTTGCGCGGCCCGGGTGCAGGCCGACCGGCCAGTCGCGGCCCGGGATCGCAAATGGATGGCGCCGGGCCGCTAAATCGGCGGGTTTCGGCGCGACGAAGACCGGCCGGCGGCGGGGCAAGATCGCCACCGCAGGCCGTGATTCGGGCAGCTTGATGACAATCGTATCGCCGCGACGCGGCGTATTGCCGGCATCGCGGTCGCGTTCGGCACGCGCCTTTTCGAGTTCGATGCGTTCGCGGTGCATGCGTTGCCACTGGTTGGCAATCGAATAGTAGGCGTCTTCGGGTTCACCCGGCGCGCGCGCCGGCGGCGTCGGCAGTTCGATTTGCTCGAGGTCGGTCACGCTTGCGGCCGGCGGTTCGTCGGAATAGTGAGTTACGCCGTCGGCGTCGATCCATTTGTGAACCACCGAAGCCTGGGCAAGCGCGACCTGGCTGCCAAGCAGCAGCGCCGCGCCGATGTGCTGCGAAATGCGCATGAGGTTTCGACTCGCCGGCAACGCGCGAGTTCGACGGCGGTTGCGGCGGAGGTTCTCGGCCCGGCCGGGAGAGCGCTATACTGGCCGGCCGCGAGCCGCTTCGACCAGCTAACCGGAGTGATCGATGAAATTTCTGAATCCCGAAGATATCGTCAAACCCGCGTCCAATTACGTGCAGGCCGTAGTCCACGCAGCCGCGGCCGAGCGCATCGTGATTTCGGGCCAGCTGGGGCTGCGCCCCGACGGCACGCTCGAGGACGGGCTCGAAGCGCAGATGGAGCGCGCCTGGTCGAACCTGCTCGGGGTCATGGCGGCGGCCGGTTTCGCCCGCGAGCAACTGATCAGGGCGACGATCTACGTCACCGTGCCGGGGCAGGTCGGGCTCTATCGCAAGGTCCGCGACCGCGTGCTCGACGGCCATCGCTGCGTCAATACCTACCTCGAGATTTCGGGTCTCGCGGCGCCGGAATTCCTCGTCGAGATCGAGGGCGAAGCGGTGCGTGAGTGAAGCATCGCGAAGCCCGGGCCCGTCGATCGATTGCGACGCCGGAACTCCGAGGCGGCGAGAAACGGCGAACGCCGTCCGTCAGGCCGGATTCTTCCACCGGCGTACGAGCCGACCAGCCGCGACACGCAACAGCGCCCTGGCATAGAGCCGATGAAAACCTAGCAGCGCGCGATAAGGGGCGCCGAGTGCGGCGCGGTCCTGGCGCTCCGGATGAGCGGGCGTGATCGCCGAACCGAAGTAAAGCCGCGAGCGCGTCGTCTCGCGATTTTCAACCATTAACCAGGAGCGCGTCCGCCCGGGCAGATCGCAGAGCAGAATCTGGTCGTCGGCGCGCGCCTCGACGGTCCACGCGGCGAAGGCTTCGCGTACGCCGGCAGCCAGCTCGCTGGCCTCGGCGTCGGTCGACGGGCAGGCGAACAGTCCGGCCAGGATCGCGCGCTCGAGTTTGAACAGCCAGGTGGTATAAAACGCCTCGATGAACCCGGCGAGCGCTACGGGTCGATCGATCGCGATCGTGAAGCAGTCGGTATAGCCATTGCCGGCGGCGTAACGCGTGAGCAGCGCGTGGCTGGGCAGCGGGCAAGCCTCGATTGATGGCATCGGGTAATGATCGGATGGCAGTGACGGCAGTTTACGCGCGAACGCCCCCGAGCGCATGCGTCAGGGTCTGCCGCCGTCGTCGTGCCCGGCGTCATCTTCACCAGCCTGCGTCCGTTCCCAGTCGACGAAGCGATCGATGTCGCCCTTCAGCGATGTCAGGATCCAGCCGATCAGCGCGGCATCGTCGAGCAGGCCGAAGGCGAGCAGGAAATCCGGGATCAGGTCGAGCGGGGTGACGAAGTAGATGACCGTCGCGATGATCGACAACAGACTCGGCCAGGGGATGTCGCGATACTCGCCGCGGGCATAGGCGCGCAGCAGCCGCATCGCCGCCATCAGCGCGTCCCAGACCTCGGCGAGCCGGCGCTGCTGCGCGCTGGCCTTGCGCCGGGCCCGGTCGAGCAGGGTCTGCAGGCGCGCCGGATCGCGGGCGTATTCGGCGGCATTGGCTTTCGCGTCGCGAAAGCTCGAGCTGTCCTCGACTTTTTCGCCGGAAATCTTCCTGGCCATGCTTGCTCCCGGTTTTTTCGCCAGCGGCGCGGCGCCCGTCATTGTGGAGAGCCGCGCGCACGGATGCAATCCCCGCCACGGCGTTGCTATCATGCGTCTGGGCCCTGACCGGAGATTGCGCGTGAAAACCGTCGATTGGTACTTCGATTTCATTTCGCCGTTTTCGTACCTCGCGAGCGAAGGCCTCGAGCGCATGCCGGGTGATATCGAGCTGCGCGCGCGGCCAATCCTTTTCGCCGGACTGCTGGCGCATTGGCAAACCCGCGGCCCGGCCGAAATCGAGCCGATGCGCCGCTTTACCTTTCGCCATGTCGTCTGGCTCGCGGCGCGCGACGGCATCCCGTTGACGTTGCCACCGGCACACCCGTTCAATCCGCTGAAGCTGCTGCGCCTGTGTATCGCGCGCGGCGCCGGCGTCGCGCTCGCGCAACGCCTGTTCCGTTTCGTCTGGGCCGAGGGACGGTCGGCCGATGAGCCGGCCGCTTGGCAGGCGCTTGCCACCGAGCTCGGCATCGACGACATCGATGCCGCGGTCGGCGCGCCGGAAGTCAAGGCGGAGCTGCGCGACAATACCGAGGCCGCGCTCGCGCGCGACATTTTCGGCGTGCCGAGCTTCGTAATCGACGACGAGATTTTCTGGGGTTACGACGCGCTCGAATTCCTCTGCGCCTATCTAGACGACCCGGCGGTGTTGCGAACGCCGGCCATGCGCGCCGCCGACGGGCTGCCGCAAGGCGTGCAGCGCAAGGTCTGACCGAAACCTCCTGGAGAAAACTCCGCCGGTCCCGACTGTCGTCGGTTCGCTAACGCTAAGTCCCTGTTTTGTTAACAATTTCCGTCCGAAGCTTGAAGTGCGCCACAGCCTTGACGCCGGCCGACGCCTAAGCTTTGGAGAGTTAGTGCAAGACCCGCCACGGCGGGTTTTGTCGTGTCCTGAACCTGCGAACCTGTGAGAGGCCCGATGCGTTTGATTGCGTTGTTCCTGCTGGCGGCCGCCATCGGTCCGGCGATCTCGCCGGCGCGTGCGCAGACGCCGGATCTCGCGCAAATCGGCGAACTTGCAGCCGACGGCCGCTGCGCGCAGGCGTTCGAAATACTCGCGCCGCTCGAGTTCGAAATGGCCGGTATCGCCGAATTCGACTTGCTGTTTGCCCATTGCGCCCTCGAACTCGGCGAAACCGGGCTCGCGATGCTCGCGCTCGAACGCGTACTCGCGGTCGCGCCGGCGAGCACGCAAGCGCGTTTTCTGCTGGCGCGGGCCTATTTTCTGCTCGATGATTTCGAGGCCGCCCGGCGCGAATTCGAGTTGCTGCTGTCGCTCGGGCCGGCCCCCGTGTTGGGCGACAGTGTCGGCCAGTATCTCGACGCGATCGCCGCGCGACATCCGCGTGACGGGCTTCGGGTCGGCGGCTATGTTGCCTTCGGCGTCGGCCACGATAGCAACGTAACCGACGGCACCGCCAATGATCTGATCTACTTTCCCGGGCTAAACCAGGACTTTCGCCCCGCGGCGAGCGACCGCGAGGACGCCGACGATTACGCGAATCTCGCCGCCGGTATCGATCTCGTCAGACCGATCGGCCGCCGCCACGGCGTGTATGCGGGGGCCGACGTAAACGCGCGCCGGCATCGCGAGCGCGACGCGCTCGACTATGAGCTGACGAGCCTGCGCGCCGGTTATCGCCATGCCTGGCACAATCATTCGTTGCGGGCCGGACTCGGCCTGGTCGACTGGCGCCTCGACGGTGCGGCTTATCAGGATGGCGAGAGCCTCGAGATCGAGTGGCGCAACGTACATCGGCGGCGCAACCAGTTCGGTCTTGCCGCCGGGTATGCGCGCTATCGCCACGATGCCGCCGCCGACGCCGTGCTCGATTACGACGATACGCGGCTGCGGCTCGCCTACACGCGCCTGCTCGGGCCGCGCGGTGACCAGGTGCTGGGTGTATCCGTCGCGGTCGGTCGCGAGGACGACGTCAACGGCCGGGACGACGGAAACAGGGACACAATCGCGCTGCGCATCCACGGACAACTGCCCTTTTCCGAGCAGACCAACGGATTTTTGATAATTAGTTCGCAATCCGACGACTATGACCGGGAGAACCCGCTGTTCGCCGAAAGGCGAAGCGAATCACGGAACCAGGTCGCCGCTGGCGTAATATGGCAGATTCGAGAATCGACCTCGCTGGCAGCGACGCTGGTCGCGTCGGATACCGACTCGAACTTTGCGCTGTACGACAGCTCGAGCAACGATTTCTCGATCACGCTGCGGCAGGATTTTTTCTAGCCAGGATCGCGTGAGATGACGAATTCCGCAATATCCGGTTTCGTGGGGGAGTGTGAAACGCGTTTGCCCGTGACGCCCAGGTGCGTCCGGGTTCGAGCGCGGGGGCAATGGAATGGCCGGCACGCCGGCCGCTGGCAATCACAGTGAGGTACGCATGAAACGACATTCGCGAATACTGACCCGCCTGCTTCGGCGGCTTTTATACGGTGGCGTGATCGGATGGTTGCTGATCGCGCCGGCGCAGGCGGCCGAGGTTGCCGCGCGCGTCCAGTTCGTCTTCGGTGAAGTTGCGGCGATCGGCGTGGACGGCGATCGCCGGAGCCTGCACCGCGGCGACGAAATTTTTCCCGGCGATACGCTCGAAAGCGCAACCGCAAGCGCGGCGCAACTGGTGTTTCGCGATAACAGCCGCATGGCGGTGCGCGCCAACACGGTCGTTCGTATCGAGGATTATCACTTCGACGCCGACGACTACGAGCGCTCGAGCTCTTTTATTGCGCTGCTGAAGGGCGCGGTGCGCAGCGTCACCGGCCTGATCGGCCGATACGCCAAGCCTAAGGTCGTCATGGTGACCCCGGTCGCGACTATCGGGATTCGCGGCACCGACTACGAAGTCATCCACCTGACCGCCGATTCCGCCGTCGGCGACGGCCTGACCGGCACCTATAACAAGGTCTACTCGGGCGCGACGCTGCTGCGGTCGGCGCGGGGCGAGCTGCCGCTCGATCCCGGACAGGTCGGTTTCGTCGCCGGCACGCCGGGCGTCGCGGCCGCGCCGGTGCTGATCGATGCGCTGCCGGATGCGGTCGCCGAGATGCTCGCCCAGGCTCTGCCGGTGCGCGTCGAGCCCGGTCTCGGCGACGCTGTCGCGGCGCGCGAGCTGCTCGACGGGCTGCTCGCCGGCGATGCGGTCGCGCTGGATCTGAATGCGACCGAGCTTGCCGACAGCGTGAACCGCGCCGGCGCGACTGCGTCGCAGGCGGCCGGCGGTAGCGTCGGTAACGCGACTGGCGCGCTCGGCGGCGCGGCTGGCGGTATCGGCGGGCAGTTGCCGGGTGGCGGCGCGCTTTCGGTGCCGCTCAATACCAACCAGATCGAATTACCCTGACTCTGACGCCACAACGGCTCTCGCGGATCGCGTTGGTTATCGCAGCCGCGGCCCGCGCGTCGCGAGCGGTTGGGCGATGAGGAACTGGTTGTCGCGCGCCGGCTCGGCGGGCGAGCCGAACCGATCGGCGTTGCCGATCGCTCGCCCGGCCTGGCGAAGGCCGAATCGACTCAGCTCTTGGTCAGGTCCGATGGCGCCGGGTAGCGCGGCCGGTACGGCTTTGTATGCTGCCGGCTGTAGTCCAGCAACGATTCCAGCCTTTCGACCTCGTGGCGCATCTGCAGGGTTCGCTTCGATGGGCCGCTGGCCGACTCGATCTTGCCAATCTCACGGGTCAACTTGCTTATGGATTCGGAGACCCGTTGTTCGTCGATGCACGAATTGAGGTTGTCCAGTAAACGGCAGATCACCGTTGGTTTCTCTTTGGTTGTTGTCGATGTCTTTGTTATTGACGCCATCATACGCCTTTATGCCTGGTATAGCGATCGGTAAGTTTCGCGATATTTTGTAGGCGACGTCCTACATGTGGGGACATAGTGAATCAGTAGGTCGCCGATCGAAGAGTCATTCGGGGTTCGGCCGGAATCGTACGATCGTTGCCATGCCCTTGGTTATCCGAGTCGCTTCGGACCGGCCGTTTTCACGCGCATGGAGCGACGGCGCCGAATCCGACGATGTCAAAAATAACGCCTTATCTTGCGGATTCGTTTTACGAAATCCCGCGTGCGCGTCGCCGGGTTGTGCCTGATCGGCGACGGCAGGGTCGCCGCGAGTTCGATCGCTTCGCGTCGCCCGAGGCGGTAAACCGGCACGCCCCAGTAATGGCGCGCGGCCGCGTCGGCGCCGTAGATCCCGCGCCCGAACTCGGCGACGTTGAGATAGTATTCGAGTATTCGCTGCTTGCTGAGATTGCGCTCCATGCCGATCGTCAGCACCAGTTCGTGCCACTTGCGCAACGGATTACGCGACGGGCTCAGGAACAGATTCTTGACGGTTTGCTGCGAGATCGTGCTCGCGCCGTAGACCATTCGCTGTTTGGACAGGTTGTACTCCATCGCTTCTTTGAACGCATCGAGGTCGACGCCGTCGTGCTCGTAGAAGCGCGCATCCTCGGCGACGATGACCGCGCCGATCAGGTCGCGCGGAATGGATTCGAGCGGCACCGGGTTCCAGCGCAGGCGCGGCCAGCCGTGGCGTTGGCGCTCGTGCTCGTAGGCGCGGATGAAGTTCGAGCGCAGCACGGGTCCGTCGGCGTAGATCTGCCAGTCGGGCCAGATGCCGACCAGGTAACCGAGGTCCATCAGCAGTAACGCCAGCAGCAGCCAGCCGCCCCAGCGCAGAGCCCGGCGTGGCGAAAACACGCCCAACACACGGCGCAAAATCGGTCGCCCGAAAATAGCCATAGATACCTATAGTAGTACATCGCGCCGCCGCCATCGGCGCGCTTGTCGCGACCGTCTTTAGTGGTTATTGTGGCGGCGCGATGACGCGAAGATTGCTGATATTTGTCTGCCTGCTGACGCCGCTCGCGCTCGGCCTGCCGGCGAGCGCGCCGGCGCAGTCAGGGGTCGCCGAAGCCGCGGCTGTGGAGCAGGCCGAGAACGTGCGGCGCATGCTCGCGATCCGCGAGGCGCTCGAGGCCCGGCGCGCGCGGATCCGCGATCTGCTCGAGCAGCTCGACGGCGCCGACGAGGGCGAACAGGCCCGAATCCGCGAACAGATCGCGGGCCATCGCGACACGGTCAGAGACTTGACGACTGCCTTCGAGAGTATCGCCGTCGGCGGCGCGACCTTGCGCGACGATTCGACGGCCGACGACAAGCCGCTCGAGTGGCACGAGGAATTGACGCAAATCGCGCGGCCATTGTTGAACCGGCTCCGGGAGGCCACCGAGAAACCGCGCCGGGTTGCCGAGCTCAGGACACGAATCGAACTCTACCAGCAACAGCTCGACGTTGCCCGTCGCGCGCTGGCGTCGGTCGCCGTCTACGACCGCGAGCAGGTGCCGCCGGCCGTTGCCGAGGGTCTCGACGCGGTCGCGGCCAGCTGGCGCGATCGCGCCCAGGACGTCGAGCGATCGCTGGATGTCGCGCGCGCCGAGCTCGCGAGCCTGCAGGCGAGCGAAGGCGAAATCTTCGCCACACTGGGCCGGGTGACGGGCGATTTCCTGCTCGGTAGCGGGTTGACGCTGTTGCTGGCGGCGATTGTCGGTATCGCCGTCTGGCTGGCATTGCGCTCGTTTCAGCGGCTGGTGCGGCGCTGGCGGCGACGGACGCCCAGCGATCAGCAGGCCGCGCGGATTCGCCTGTTGCTGTACAGCTATCACCTGCTGACGATGGTTCTCGTGACGCTCGCGGTACTGGCGGTGTTCTACGTCCGCGGCGACGTGCTGCTACTGTCGATCGCGATCATCGCGCTGATCATGCTGGTGCTGGGTATCTGGCGTTTTCTGCCGCGCTACGTGCAGGAAGCGCGCCTGCTGCTCAACGTCGGACAGGTGCGCGAGGGCGAGCGCGTGACCTACGCCGGCCTGCCGTTCCAGGTGGCGACGCTCAATCTCTACTCGGAATTGCGCAATCCCGATCTCGACGGCGTGATCCGCCTGCCGTTGTCGGTACTGGGGCAATTGACATCACGCCCGCGCACCGCCGAGGCGTGGTTCCCGAGCCGCGTCGGCGACTACGTGATGCTGCCGGACGGCAATCTCGGCGAAGTGCTCGCGCAGACCGTCGAACAGGTCGCGCTCAAGGTCGTCAGCGCCGTCGTGCAATACCCGGCGGCGGCGTATCTCGATCTCGGAGTGCGCAACCTGTCGCGCGAGGGCTTCGGCGTGTTCGTCGTCTTTGGCATCGATTATGCACACCAGGCTATCGCGCTCGAGCGGGTACCGGAACGCTTCAAGTCGGGAATCGAGTCGGCGTTTGCCGAGGCCGGTTTCGGCGACGACCTGCAAAGCCTCATCGTCGAATTCAAAGAGGCCGGCGCGAGTTCGCTCGATTACGTCATCTACGCGACGCTCGATGGCGGTAGCGCCGGTTCGTATTTCCGTATCGGCCGGCTGATCCAGCAGACCTGCGTCGCGATCTGCAACGACGAGAGCTGGATCATTCCGTTTACCCAGGTCACGGTCCATTCGGCCGAGGCGCCGCCGGCCGACGGCGCGCGCGGCGATGCCTGAGCGTTATCGTCGGTGAGGTCGCGACGCGACAACGGGAGTCCCGGGTGCAACTCCTGGTAACCGGCGGCACCGGCTTCGTCATGAGTCATGTCGTCCGCCAGTGGGTCGAGCGCTCGCCGCGGCACGTCGCCGTGGTGGTCGACTGCTTCGCGCCGGACGCGGCGCTCGAGCGTTTCTTCGCCGGCCACGAAAAGCAGATCAGCGTGATCGACGGATCGGTCACGGACCCCGGGCTCTGGGCGCACCGGCTCGCCGAGCTGGCGCCGGACTACCTGGTGCACGGCGCGGCGATGACTCCCAACCGCGGCGAATCGGAACGGCGCGACGCGCGCCGGGTGGTCGAAGTCAACGTGGTCGGCGTGTTGAACGCGCTCGAATGGGCGCGCGAGCGCGCCTCGCTTCGCCGCCTGGTGCACGTCAGCACCGGCTCGGTTTATGCTGCCGACGGCCCCGACGGGCCGTTGCCGGAAGACGGCTTCGAGGCGCGCAGCCCCGATTCGCTCTACCCGATCACCAAGCGCGCCGGCGAGCTGCTCGCGCTGCGCTATCGCGAACTGTTCGATTTACCGCTCGCCGTCTGCCGATTGTCGAGTATCTACGGCCCGCTGGACCGGTGGACGCCGGGACGCGATTTTCGCTGCGCGCCGAATCTCATCGTCGCCCGCGCGCTGGCCGGCGAGCCGATCCGCATCGCCGGTGCCGACGCGGTCGGCGACTGGCTGCACGCGGCCGACGTTGCGCGCGGGATCCTCGCGCTGCTCGATGCGCCCCGGCTCGAGTATTCGCTGTTCAACATCGCCTACGGCGAGACCGCGAGTCTCGCGCGGCTTTGCGAGCTGGTCGCCGCCGCGGTGCCGGGGACCCGCTGGACCGACGCGCCGCCGGCCGACGCCGACCTGGTTACCGATCCGGGTCCGCGTCGCGGCACCTGGGGCGCCTACGACGTTTCGCGCCTGCGCGCGCTTGGCTGGTCGCCGACGCCGCTCGGCGATGCGCTCGCCGACTATGTCGCCTGGGCGCGCGCCGAACAGGGTCGCGACGATGCCCGATCCGGCCACGGGACGGCCGGCCGCGCAATGTAAACAGCAGGTAAAATTTAACGGTACGAATTTACCGTAGCCCGTCTGCAAATCGCTGCGGCGGGCCGCTAGGCTTGTTCCTGAAATCATCCAGACCAGGAGCAAGCCATGACTCACCGATCCCCGCGACAGCGATTGTCGCACCTCGCGCCGGCCGCCTGCGCGTTTGCGCTCACCGGCGCGCTGATCGCGCCGCTGGCGCAGGCCATCGATGCGCCGCTCGCGACCGCGGCGCGCCAGCAGCCGGCAACCCTTGCCGCCGACGCCGCCAGTCTCGCGCCGCGCCCGCGCATCCAGGTCGCGATCCTGCTCGACACGAGCAACAGCATGGACGGCCTGATCGACCAGACGCGCAACCAGCTCTGGCAGGTCGTCAATGCTTTCGCCGAAGCGCGCCGCGACGGCGTCGTACCGCTGCTCGAAATTGCGCTGTTCGACTACGGCAATAGCGGTATTCCCGCGGCGTCCGGCTACGTGCGCCGGCTGGTACCGTTTACCGGCGAACTCGACGCGATCTCGGCAAGCCTGTTCGCGCTGACCACCAACGGCGGCAGCGAGTACTGCGGGCAGGCGATCGTGACCGCGCTCGAAACCCTGCAGTGGAGTCGCGCGGCAGACGATATCAAGACGATATTCATCGCCGGTAACGAGCATTTCAACCAGGGCCCGATCGGTTACCGCGAAGCGATTCGCGAAGCCCGGCGGCTCGGCGTCTCGGTCAACACGATCCACGCCGGCGATCACGCGACCGGGGTCGCCGGCGGATGGCAGGCCGGCGCGTTGCTGGCCGGCGGCGAGTACCTCAGTATCGACGCCAACCAAAGGGTCGTGCACATCGTCGCGCCGCAGGACGCGCGCCTCGCCGAACTCAACGCGCAACTGAACGCGACCTACGTGCCGTACGGCAGCGAGGGAGCGGCAGCCGCCGAGCGCCAGCTCGAACAGGACGCGCTGAACGAGGAGATTTCGGCCGGCTTGCTGGCCAAGCGCGCGGCCTCGAAGGCGTCGTCGGCCTATCGCAATTCGAACTGGGATCTGGTCGATGCGCTCGGCGACGGCGAAGTCGGCGCCGACGATGTCGGTCGCCTCGAGGCCGCGGACTTGCCCGAGCCGATGCGCGCGCTCGATGTCGACGCGCGGCTGGACTACTTGCAGCAAAAGGCCGAACAGCGCGACTCGATCCAGCGCGAAATCGCCGAGCTTGCACGCGCGCGCGCCGACTACGTCGCCGCGCAACGGCGCGCGCAGGCGCAGGCGCCGACGATTAGCGACGCGTTGATCGGCGCGGTGAAAAATGAAGCCGCGCGCAAGGGTTTCGCATTCGCGGACTGAACGCAGCGCGAGCGCATCGCGGATTCGTCGCACCGGCCGCGGCGCGGGACGACCCCGCCGCGGCCGATTTTTGTTGCGGCAATCCGCCGCCGATTGGGCGATAATCGGACGCGTCGGGCGGCCGGGCCACGCCCGGTCAGCCAAGCCAAGCAACCGACGGGACCGTTTTCCGATTGAGCGCCGATTCGCATAACAAGCTGCAGCAGGGCTTCGTCCTCGTGCTGCTCGTCGTGGTCGGGCTCGGCTTTCTCGGCATGATCCGCCAGTTCCTGATCGCGCTGGTTCTCGCGGCGATCTTCGCCGGTCTCCTTTACCCGTTTTATTGTCGCGTGCGCGCGCTGCTCGGCGAGCGCTCGATGGCCGCGTCGCTGGCAACGCTCGTGATCTGCTCGCTGGTCGCGGGGCTGCCGCTGGTGCTGTTCGTCGGCGTGGTTGCCAGCGAGGCGATCCAGGTAACCGAGCGCGTCAGGCCGATGGTGCAGGGCGCGCTGGCGAGCGACGTGCCGCTCGCCGAGCGCGTGCCGGAATGGGTGCCGTTTGCCGAATATGTCGATCCGTATCGCGAAACGATTCTGCGCAAGGCGGCGCAGGCGGCGAGCGCGGCCGGCAAATTGCTGGTTTCGAACCTGTCGAACGTAACGCGTGGCACGCTCGGCTTTCTGCTCGGCCTGTTCGTGATGCTCTATGCGATGTTCTACTTTTTCATACGCGGGCCCGACATGCTGGGCGCGCTACAGTCGCTGCTGCCGTTGTCGGCCGAAGACCGCAAGCTGGTCGTCGACCGGGGGCTTACGGTGACGCAGGCGTCGCTGAAAGGGATACTGGTCATCGGCGCGATCCAGGGCGTGCTCGTCGGCCTCGCGTTCTGGGCCGCGGGTATCACCGGGCCGGCTTTCTGGGGCACGATCGTGTTCCTGCTGTCGGCGATTCCGGGGCTCGGCGCGCCGCTGATCTGGCTGCCCGCGGCGATCTACCTGATCGCGACCGGCAGCGTCGGCTGGGGCATCGCGTTGATCGCCTGGGGCGCAATCGTCGTCGGCCTGGTCGACAACCTGCTGCGGCCGATGATCGTCGGCCAGGGCGCGAAACTGCCGGATGTCGTCGTGCTGGTGTCGATTCTCGGCGGCATCGCGACCTTCGGCGCGCCGGGCATCCTGCTGGGCCCGGTGAT
>JBFFXR010000007.1:0-39466 GCA_041569645.1 Gammaproteobacteria bacterium | reverse complement strand
TCAAGAACAAGTACCTGATGGACAAGTACGGCATCCAGATCAACAAGACGTCGCGTAATACCGTGCTGTTCATGACCAATATCTGCACGACGCGCAGTTCGGTCGCGTTTTTGCTCGAGGTGCTGGTCAAGATCGCAACCGAGCTGGACCAGGAGCGCGACGAGGCGAGCCGGGTAGAGCGGCGTCTGATCGACAAGCGGGTCGAATCGCTGTCGGTGGATTTGCCGCCGTTACCGGATTTCAGTCATTTTCACGCCGCTTTCTCGCCGAGCGCGACGAGCAAGGTCAAGACCGGCGAAGGCGATATCCGGCGGGCCTTTTTCCTGTCCTACGACGAGGCGAACTGCGAGTACATGACGATCGACGAGGATACGATCGGCAAGGCGATGAAGTCGGGCCGCGAGCTGGTGTCGGCGAGTTTCGTCACGCCCTATCCGCCGGGCTTCCCGGTACTGGTGCCGGGCCAGGTCATCAGCGAGCAGATCCTCGCCTTCATGCGCGCCCTCGACGTCAAGGAAATCCACGGCTACGACCCCGAGATCGGCCTGCAAATCTTCACCGAGGAGTCGTTGAAGAAACTCCAATCCTGATTCTGTAGTTTCCCCGTCATCGCGAGGACTGCGCGGCCACGGGGCCGGCAGGTCATTGCGGGGAGGCGCCAGCCGACGAAGCAATCTCCCGGGACTTGCTTGTTACGCGGAGATTGCTTCGCTTCGCTCGCAATGACGGCAAGGGTCAGGAGATCGCCTCGTTACGCCCGCGATAAGCGGGAATCGCAGGTCATTGCGAGAAGGCGCCAGCCGACGAAGCAATCTCCCGGGACTTGCCCGATACGCGGAGATTGCTTCGCGCAGTCTGTCCCGGCCTCCGAGCCGGGTCTCGCAATGACGGCAGGTATCAGGGGATCGCCTGGCCGCGCTCGCAGTGACGCGGCGTATCCGGGGTCAGAACTGCAGTACGGGGATCGGTTTGCTGGTGTAGACGTCGTCGTAGGCTTTCTTGATGCTCGGGAAACCGTCGGGGTCGACGAAGGTCGCGTGGTACTCGTGGCCGATCGGGGTATTGAAATCGAAGGCCCAGGTCATGTCGGGCCAGAAATATTCGCAGGCCGCGCGCTCGGGGTAAAAGGCTGCGTCGTAGAGCGTGCCGAAGCCGTGGCCGAAGCGCCGGTGATAGAGCGGGTCCTTCAGGAACTCGCGGGCGAAGCTCTGCGCGGTGTGCCCCGGTTGATCGACCAGTTCGGTGAGGTACTTGTAGCGCGTGTGCGTGTGCACCTTTTCCTCGTACAGCGGCCAGTGGCTGTCGGCCTGGTGGTTGGTCGCGACCGGGTCGCCGAGAAACACCGGGTCGCGCCCGGGAGTCAGCGCGACGGTTTCGAACTTGCCGGCGCGGTCGAGCAACATCAGGTTGTAGGCGCCCTGCACCGGCACGCGCCGGATCAGCTCGCTCGCCTCGGCGACGTCGCCAGCGAACTCGAGCAGGTAGCGAATCACCATCGAAACGCCGAAGCCGTCGCTGAATTCCTCGCGCCCGCCGAACGACATCGACACCGCGAGCCCGTCGCTGTTGATGCCATCGAGCAGCCCCGACATGCAGTCGAGCATGCCGATCACGGCGCGCTCGTTGAAACGGCTGCGCATCACCAGGCCGTCGAATATATACGGTGAATAGTCGTATGAGCGCACCATGACCGCCTCGTCGGCGCGGTAGATCGCCTGCGAGCAGCCGCGAAACAGCGGCGGCGGGTTGTACTGCGCGAGAAAGCGCGCGGCGTAATCGCCGCCGCCGGCAAGATCGACCATCGCCTCCCAGCTCGGCACCATCTCGGGCATGTAACGCTCGAGCGCCTGCATCGATTCGAAGTAGGTCGGCCGGTCGAGCTCGCCGTAGCGCAGGAACCAGCGATTGTATTCCGGCCAGAAACGATCGAAATGATGCTTCCAGATCGGCCCGGGTGCGTCCTCGGCGAACGCGTAGAACGGAAAATGAATCTGTTTCGTCTTGCGCATCAGAATGGCGAAAACGGCGGATCGATGTAGGCCGGTGACGGCGACGGGGCCTCGGCCGCATCCTCGGGTTCGACGGCGGCGGCGCCGACCGGCTCGAGGTCGTTGCGCGTCCACCAGTACCAGAATCCCTGCTCGCGCAGCCATACGCACAGCCGATCGATGTTGTTCCACTCGCGCCCGGCGCCGCGCGCGTTGAAAACCCGGCACAACTGGTTATCGACGTAAACCGCCACCGCCCAGGCCAGTGGGTGCCGGCCCTGGTCGCCGTAGCCGCCGCCCTGGTGCACGCGCTCGACGCGGTAGACGACGGCGAAGTCGCCGAGCCGGCCGCCTTCGCGCAACGGCGCGAGATCGGCCTGGGTGACCGATCCGACGATTCCTAGATCGACATCTTGGCTCATGGTGTTGACAATTTAAAACATTGGGCTACATTATGCTCCATGGTGTAGCCGAATTCAAACCAGTTTCCGTTGCATTCGGGAGATACCACCGAGTCTAGTACCCATTTTTCGACAACGCACATTATGGAGCATATTGTGAGCAAGAAAATTTCCCCGATTCCCCGCGGTTATCGCACCGCGACCCCGGTCCTGACCGTTTTCGACATCGACGCGGCAGTTGGTTTCTACCAGGCGGCTTTCGGCGCCGAGTTGCTGACGCGCCAGGCCGGCGCCGACGAGTTCACCGGGGTGCACGCGACGATCAAGATCGGCAACAGCATCCTGATTCTCAATCGCGAAGCGCCGGAACTCGGCCTGTTCTCGCCGCTGTCGCTCGGCGGCTCGGCTGCGCATGTGCATCTGTACGTCGACAACGTCGACCTGAGCTTCGAGCGCGCGGTCGAAGCCGGCGCGCAGGTCCAGGTGCCCCTTTATGATGCATTCTGGGGCGATCGCACCGGTGTCCTGGTCGACGGCAACGGCCATCGCTGGTCGCTGGCGAGCAAATTCGAGAACGTCTCGCAGGACGAGATCGCGCGTCGCGCGCGCGACCTGCAGCAGCCGGCCGCGATGTTGATTGCCGAAGTCGAAGCAGCCGCCGACGCCGCGTTCGACGTCAGCGAGATGCCGGTCGATGCGGTTCTCGTCGACGAAGCACTTGCAGAGCAAAACGTTGCTGTCTAAGCTACGGACAATAATTGCATTTCGCAAGGGCCGGGATTCGTCCCGGCCCGTTGTTTGTCCGCCTGCTTCGATGCCCGAGTATTCGCTGACCGCCACCGACCAACTACGCGCCCTCGCCTCCGGCCAGATCAGCGCGCTCGAGCTACTCGAACAGACCATCGAGCGCGCCGAGGCCATCGCCCCGATTCTGAATCCGATCGCGCTCAAACTCTACAGCCGTGCGCGCCAGGCCGCCGAAGAGGCCGACAAGAAACGCGCCGGCGGCAAACCGGGCCGGCTCTGCGGATTGCCGATCACGATCAAGGATTCGCAGTTTCTCGCCGGCTATCCCTGCGCCAACGGTTCGCAGCTGCTGAGCGATTTCGTACCGACCGAGACCTGCCGCGCGATCGAGCTGCTCGAGCAGGAAGGCGCGGTGATCTTCGCCAAGACGACCTGCCCCGAATTCAGCCTGACCGGGGTGACGCATTCGGATATCTATGGCCTGACGTCGAATCCATGGAATCCCGAACGCACCAGCGGAGGATCATCGGGCGGCGCTGCGGTCGCGGTCGCGGCCGGCGCCGGTGCATTTTCGCTCGGCGGCGATGGCGGTGGCTCGATTCGCATCCCGGCGGGTTTTTGCGGCATCGTCGGCTTCAAGCCGAGCTTCGGCGTCGTGCCGCGCGAGCCGTGCTTCCCGTCGTGGCAATCGATTGTTTCCTACGGCCCGATGACGCGCAGCATCGCGGATGCGCGGCTGTTCTTCGACGTGCTCGCTGAAAATTTCAGCGGTAACCGCAGTCCGCGGCTCAATCGCAAAAACATCATTTATTCCGAAGATCTCGGCTTTTCGCCGGTCGACCAGGATGTTCGCGACGCGTTTCGCCGCGTCATCGAGTTGATGCGCGCCGACGGATTCAGCCTGGTTAACGACGATCCGGGGCTGACCTCGTCGGTCAAGACCTGGGCCGTCACCGCGACTTACGACGCCGCCGAGAGCGCCCGCGACAAGGGTTTCAACCTCGACTATCTTGGCGAGGTCGCGCGCGGTTTCATTAATTTCGGTGAACAGTTCAGCGCCGACGATTTCGAACAGGCGCAGGCGCGCCGCGAAGTCATCCGCGAGCATTACGAGGAATTGTTCGCGCGCCATAATGCGCGGATTTTGATTACGCCGACGCTCGGCTGCGAAGCCTTTCCGCACGGCTCGATCCACCCCGAGAAGATCGACGAGACCCGGATCAAGATGCCGTGGCTCGACTGGGCGAGTTTTCTCTACGACGCCAACCTGGTCGGCATGCCGGCCTGCGCGATCCCGATGGGGCTCGGCGACGAGGGCTTGCCGCTGTCGCTGCAGATCATCGGCCCGGTCGGCGCCGACTACGAAGTGCTGCGCGTGGCCGAGGAAATCGAGCGGCTGATCGGCTGGGATAACTCGATCGTCACTCCGCCGGCCGCCGATTCACTCGGCCAGACGGCCTGAACCCGCTCCCCTAGAACAACTTCGACTGGTACGGATCCTCGTAGATCGCCGGCACCGCCTGCGGCTCGACGCCGTGGAACTCGGCGTTGATCGCCGCGGTCCAGAGCTTGGCACGCTCGCGCAGCTGGCGGTCCTCGGTCTGCATGCGGCCGCGCGCGACGATGATGCCGAGGTCGGCTCCCTTGTAGGTATAGTCGCCCTCGCGGTAGACGCGCAGGTAGTAGGCCTCGTCGTTGTCGATCACGTTGGTCCAGTCGAGGTCGAGCCGGTCGAAGGTGATCGCACCGTACTTGTCCATTCGCCAGACGCCGGTGCGCGGCGCGTGGGTCAGCTGTTGCACCCGGTCATAGGTTTGCTTCAGCACGAGCTGGGTCCAGAAATCGTACTCGTTCCAGCGGTTTTGCACCTTCTTCAGGTTGATCTCGTAGTCGACGTCGAGAAACTCGAGCAGGTGAAACAGGAACAGCGGCACGCCGCCGTAATGGGCGGTGATCAGATTGGTCAGCGGGCTCGCGCCGCTGATGCGCGGATTGACCTCGCCGAGGTAGGGCGTGCCGTCGTCGGTGTCGAGCAGGAAGTCCATGCAGAACACGCCCTTGTAGCCTTCCTTGAACATCGCATCGCCGAGTCCGGATGCCATCTTGCGCAGGTCGCGGCGGACCTTGGCATTGAAAATGTGCGGCCATACGTCGTTGCCGCACCAGCCGCCCTTGTACGGCGTGATTTCCTCGTAGCCGGTGATATCGGTCTGGATCGGCCCCGACAGCGTACCGTGGCGGGTGACGCAGACTTCCATCGTACCGGGCATGTGGTTGATGCGCTTCATGACTTTGAGCTGTTCGCCTTTCATTTCCTTGGCGTTCTTGTTCCAGCCCGACTCGTCCTTGATGAAGAACGTGGTTCGGCCGGAGTCGCCGTAGGGCAGCTGCACGACGAGATCGTTGCCGAGCCCGGCGTCGTTGGCTAGTTTGGTCAATTCCTCGTAGCTGTCGGCGGTACCGAGCACGTTGGGCGCGCTGTCGATGCCGGCTTTGCTGGCGAGCCGGGTCAGCTCGATCTTCGAGTCGAGCCGCTTGCGCAGCGCCACCGGCGGCAGCGCGACCTTGACGCCGAGCTGCTGACAGATTTCCTCGGTTTTCTCGTCGAGCATGACGAACAGCACGCGCGGTGTGCCACCGCCCGACTTCTTGAGCTTGTCGATGACCTCCTTGTGCTGCAGCATGTAGTTGCAGACGTCTTCCATCGACGTGAACTCGGCATGCTCTTTTTCCTGCGGCACGAACACGCGCGGGTGGTGGCCGTCGAAGGAGTCGAAATAGTTGATGTGGTAAAAGCGGTTGACGAATTTCTCGAGGCCGAGCAGGTTGAACGCGGTCGGCGAGACGAAAAATATCGGCGTCTCGTTGCGGCGGAAAAAGGTCAGGATATCGGAAAGTCCGCGGACTTTGGCGGATTTGGCCATTATTATTCTCCCCCTGGGTAGATAATGGTTGTGTTAGCGAAGGCTCCAGCGTTGCTATAAGATTAACCCTCTCGACGCCGAAAGTTAAGCGCAGACTCCGAATATGCCCCGACCAGGCCGCCGCCGCCGGCGCCAGGCGCCCGCCGAAAAGCCGGTTCTGATTCATCAGATCGAACGCAAGGTATTGCGCAATCGTTTCCCGCCGCTCGAGCCGCTCGACCCCGAACAGCTCGAATTCATCCACGACGTATCCTTGCGTATTCTCGAGGAAGAGGGCGTCGAGGTGCTGGGCGAGCAGGCACTCGATCTGTTCCGCCGCGCCGGCGCCGAGGTCGACGATGGCGGCGTCGTGCGCATGGACCGCGGGCTCGTACTCGAGACCGTCGCCAGGGCGCCGGCGAGCTTCGAGGTCGTGCCGCGCAATCCCGAACAGAAAATTCTGGTAGGCGAAAACGTCATCAACTTCGGCCTGGTGTCGGGCACGCCAAACGTCCACGACAACCTGAACGGCCGGCGCGCGGGCAACTACGAGGACTACAAGAAGCTGATCAGTTTCGGCCAGTACTTCAACGTGCTGACCTTCTTCGGCAACCAGGCGACCGCGCCGACCGATATGCCGGCCAACTCGCGGCATCTCGATACGACCTACGTCAACCTGACGCTGTCGGACAAGCCGTTCTTCGCTACCGGCATCGGCGGCGGTCGCGCGCGCGATGCGATCGAGATGTGCGCGATCGCACGCGGACTGACGATGGAAGAGATGAAGGCGAAGCCGAGCGTGATGACCAATATCAACGTCAATTCACCGCGCAAGCTCGACGACGCGATGGCCTACGGCGCGATGCAGCTGGCGATGTTCGGCCAGCCGGTTACGGTTACGCCGTTCACGCTGATGGGCGCGATGACGCCGGTGACGATGGCCGGCGCGCTGGCGCAGCAAAACGCCGAGGCCCTGCTCGGCATCGCGCTATTGCAGCTGACCAAACCGGGCGTACCCTGCGTCTACGGCGGCTTCACGTCGAACGTCGACATGCGCTCGGGTTCGCCGGCCTTCGGCACGCCCGAGAATGCACTCGCCAACATCGCCGGCGGACAACTCGCGCGTAAGTACGACCTGCCGTATCGTTCGAGCGCGTGCAACGCGTCGAACGCGGTCGACGCGCAGGCGACCTACGAGACGCAGATGGCACTATGGAGTTCGGTGCTCGGCCACGCCAATCTCATTTACCACACCGCCGGCTGGCTCGAGGGCGGATTGGTCGCGTCGTTCGAAAAACTCGTAATCGACTGCGAGATGCTGCAGCACATGAGCGCGATGCTAGCGCCGCTGAAGATCGACCTCGACGAGGTCGGCGTCGACGCGATGCAGGAAGTCGGCCCGGGCGGGCACTTTTTCGGCTGCGCGCATACGATGGCGCGCTACAAGACAGCCTTCTACGAGCCGTTCATCAGCGACTGGCAGAACAGCGAGAACTGGACGCTGGCCGGCGCCAAGGACGCGACCGCGCGCGCGACCGAGCTGTGGCCGAAGATCCTCGCCGAATTCGAACCACCGCCGATCGATCCGGCGATCGACGAGGCCATGCGGGCCTACATCGCAAAGCGAAAAGAAGCACTCGGTAGCGAAGAGCCTCTACTCGAACCGACAGAATAGTTTCGAAGGGATCGGTGTCGATTGATTTTGCGAAATCAATCGACGCCGACCCCGCTCTTGCTATCCGGAAATTTTCTCGATGCGGTTGGGCAGGCCCTGGCCGTTGTTCCAGAAACGGTTCGGATTGCTTCGATCAGGGTCGTAGTTGGCGCGACTGACCCAGTCCTCGCGCAGGAAGATGACCGGCTCTTCGTAGTGGTGCACGTAGTGCACCGAGTCCATTACCTTTTCGAGTACCGAGGTGTCCCGCGGCAACGATATCTTGATCTCGACCATCGGGTAGGTTTCGGTTTCGCCGGGGGTGTATCCGTCGACATGCTTGTCGGTGGTCGAACCAGCCTCCGGCTGCGCGGTCTCCATGCCTTGCGCGGTGATGCTCGCGTTGCGTCGATAGCGGCCGTAGCCGAGCGGATAGACTTCCATGATCGCGTCGAGAATCTTGTCGACGTCCTCGATCACCGTCTGTATCTCGAGGGTCCAGACGGGCACGAAACTGCCGGATCGGGCTTGGTATCTTTGAGACTCACGCGCAGATACCTCCGGGTCTGAAATTCGACTCGATACGATCGAAATTCTTTACCTCAGCAGGCGCTGCTCGAACGGATAGCGGGTCAGGTTCTCGTAGCCGTCTTCGGTAATCAGCACCTGATCCTCGAGCTTGACACCTTCGCGTCCGTCGACCTCGCCGAGGTAAACCTCGACGCATATCACCATGCCGGGCTCGAACACGCCGTCGTAGCCGTAGGCGTCGAAGTCTTCGCGATAGCGAATGCACGGGTACTCGTCGCACAGGCCGACACCGTGCATGACGACGCCGTAACGATTGGGAATGCACGACTCCGGCAGTCGATGCGCCTGCTCGGTGATCTCGCGGAAGCCGACGCCGGGCTTCAGCAATTCCATGTTGGTCATGACGTGCTCGTAACCGACCTGGTAGAGCCACTTCTGGTAGTCGGTCGGCTCGGCGTCGCCGCAATACCAGGTGCGCGAAATATCGCAGCAGATCCCGTAGGTGCCGACCATGTCGGTGTCGAGCGCGAGCAGCTCGCCGTCGGCGACGATGCGCGGGCCCGATTCCTGGAACCACGGATTGGTGCGCGGGCCCGAGGAGAAGATTCGGGTCTCGAGCCACTCGCCGCCGCGCTTGATATTGCCGGCGTGCAGCACCGCCCAGATTTCGTTCTCGCTCTTGCCGGCCTCGATCGCGGCCTCCATCTCGGTCATCGCCGCCTCGCAGGCAGCGACCGAGCAACGCATTGCCCGAATCTCGTCGGGGCTCTTGATCACGCGCGCGAGCTCGGTGACTTCCTGCCCGGGAAAGACTTCGAAGCCGGCGCGCTCGAGTGCGCGCAGGCCGGCAATCTCGATCTTGTCGACCGCGAGACGGCGGTTTTCGCCGCTGTGCGTGCGCATCAATTCGTCGATCTGCGCGCTGAACTTGTCGGCGTGTTCCTGGTCGCGACTGGCCGACTCGAAATAGTAGAACGAAGCGCCGCTGCGCACCTCGCGTACCAGCGGCAGGTGGGCCGACAGGTGGTCGCTGCCGTGGAAATCGAACAGCGCAATGTAGCCCGAGGCTGACACGAAGCAGGCGCGCGCCGGGTTATGCGCGATCCACAGTTGCATGTTGGTCGTGTCGGTCGCGTAGCGGATGTTGAGCGGGTCGAACAGCACGATGCCGCCATAGTCGAGGCGTTGTAATTCGCCGACCAGACGCTGCAGACGATACTCGCGCATCGCATGGAGTTGCGGCAACTCGAGGCCAAGCGATTCCCACTCGGCGAAGGCCAGCGCGGTCGGGCCGATTTCGACGCGGTCGTTGTCGTCGGTCGACCCGTCCGGTTTGAGCGCATATTGCGGCTTTTTGTACGGATCGATCTTGCGCGCGTCGCCGTCGATCGAGTAGGGGGATGCGGCCATGGCTTGAGTCGGTCGAAGTCTCCTTAATAATACCGAAGAATAGTTGATAAGCTCTGGTAACATAAGCCCTTCCGCGATGAAATTTATCGATCCCCGCCGCGCAAAAAAACGATGACCGAAGACCCAGCCCAATCGATCGATTCGCGCCTGGCGCAGGCCTGTCACTACATCGACGAAGTTACCGGCGGCGTCAATCCGCCGCTGCAGCTATCGTCGACCTTCGCGCGCGGCGCAAATTACGACTTCATCGGCGATTACAGCTATAGCCGTACGGCCAATCCGTCCTGGGCGGTGCTCGAACGGGTTTGCGCCGATCTCGACGGCGGCCAGGCCGCGTTGTGCTTCGCGTCCGGAATGGCGGCCGTCTGCGCGCTGTTCGAGACGGTCAACACCGGCGAGCACATCGCCGCGCCGCGGATCATGTACCACGGAGCGCAGGACTGGCTGCGGCGGATTTCCGAACGCCGCGGCATCGACCTGACGTTCTACGACGCCGCCGACCCGGCCGACCTCGTGCGCGCGGTCGAGCCAGGCAAGACCTCGGTAGTCTGGGTCGAGACACCGGTCAACCCGACCTGGGACGTGATCGACATCGCAGCCGCGGCCAGGACCGCGCATGCCGCCGGCGCGATCCTCGCGGTCGACGCGACTGTGTCGACGCCGGTGACGACGCGCCCGATCGAGCTCGGTGCGGATGTCGTGTTTCATTCGGCGACCAAGTATCTCAACGGCCACAGCGATGTGGTCGCCGGAGTTCTGGTCACGGCGAAGGCCGACGCGCGCTGGGAAGAAATTACCGAGGTGCGCAAGCTGACCGGCGGCGTGCTCGGCCCGGTCGAAGCCTGGCTGCTGCTGCGCGGCATGCGTACGCTCGCCGTACGCTTCGACCAGGCGTCGCGCAACGCGATGGCGATCGCCCGATATTTCGAAAATCATCCGGCAATCGACAAGGTGCTTTATCCCGGGCTCGAGAGCCACCCGGGGCACGCGATCGCGCGCAGACAGATGACCCGCGGCTTCAGCGGAATGGTCTCGCTGCTGGTCAAGGGCGATGCCGCCGCCGCGAGGGCGATCGCCGGGCGCACGCGTTTGTTCGTGCGCGCAACCTCGCTCGGCGGCGTCGAAAGTCTGATCGAGCACCGCGCGTCGGTCGAGGGCCCGATGAGCGCGGTGCCGCCGAACCTGTTACGCTTGTCGATCGGAATCGAGCGCGCCGATGAGCTGATCGACGATCTCGAACGAAGTCTCAATCCGGGCTGAAACCAAGGAGACCGATATGGCGCTTGACGAAACGGCACAAAAAGCACTGCAGAGAATCGAGGATGCGTTGGGCGATTACGATCTGGGCGAAGACGATCGCAAGCAGATCCTGAAGATCATCAGCAAATCGCTGATTCGCACGGTCGAGCATACCAGCGCGGCTGCGCGCGAAGCGACCGTGATTTGCTGTGGCCCCGAGGCCGACCTCGCGCACAAGATCCAGGAAGAGTACGAGCGCAAGATACAGGCGCTGATTTCGAACCTGCAGGCGCTGCGCTAGCTGCGCGACGCTAGCCGCGCTCGAATTCGTGACAGGCGTGCTCGAGCGCGTGCGCGAACGAGCGTGCGAGGCTGCGCGCGACGTAGAGGTCGAAGGTCGGCGCGTCGTCGACCTGCACCACGGTCGCGTTCATGTGCGCCACCGAGGTGAGCGCGCAGCGTCCCGGGCCGAAGGCGCGCGGATGCAGGTCCAGCGCGGAATTCTTTTCCATCACCGCCCGCGCGGATTCACCCGACAGACGTAGCCCGCAACGACCGTGACTCTGGTCGACGACCGCGCCGAGATCGCCGACCGCGGAAGCGATTTTCTCGTGCAGTTCGCCCGGTGCGAAGCCGGCCTCGGCGTCGTTGGCGACGATCATCCAGCCGTTCGGACCGTTCCACGAAACCTGGGTCTTGCCGTCACTGTTACTCGTGCCGGGCGCGGTCGAACATTCGATGCCGAGCGCCTTGCCGATCGCCTCGGCCGTGGCGGCGTGCTTGCCGTTGAATGTCAGCACCTGGATTGCGGTCAGCGCCTTGCGTTCGCTGAGCCGCACCCGCGGGTAATCGACGATATGCTCGCGCGTGTAATTCGATAGCGGCGACTTGCGCGCCGGGAGAGTATTGGCATCAGGCACGGACGAGTTTCCCCTCGGGATCGATGAACACCGGGTGGCAGACTTCCACCTTGATCTTTTGCTTGTCCAGCGGAAATACGGCCTCGAGCTGTTCGCCGTGGCGCGATGCACCGTCACGCAGCAGTCCCAGCGCGATACCGCATTGGAGGCTCGGGCTATAAGTCGTCGCCGACACGTGGCCCTGCGACTGGCTGACGGTATCGAGCTCGACCTCCGGATCGACCAGGTGCGCACCGATGCGCAGGTTGCGTCCCGGCTCGAGCGACTTCAGGCCGACGACCTGCAGGCGGCCTTCACCAAGCAGCGCCGGGCGCTCCGACATGTGTTTGCCAATGAAATGCTTGGCGCGGTTGGCCATAGCTTCGAGACCGAGATCCATCGCGGTCGTGCGGCCGTCGAGTTCGGAGCCGGCAACGTGGCCCTTTTCGATGCGCATCGTACCGAGGGCCTCGGTACCGTAGACCGCGACGTTCATCTCCTTGCCGGCCTCGAGGAGCTCCAGCCAGGCCTGCTCGCCGTAGTCGGCCGGCACGTTGAGCTCGTAGGCGAGTTCACCGGAGAACGAGATCCGAAACAGCCGCCCGGGTATGTCGTTCATCCGGCACTCGCCGACCGCCATGAACGGAAAGGCCTCGTTGCTGATGTCGATATCGATGACCTGTTCCAGCAGTTCGCGGCTGTTCGGCCCGGCGATCGCGATGCCGGTCCAGTGCTCGGTTACCGAGCAGAATACGACGTCGAGCTCGGGCCACTCGGTCTGGTGATACTGCTCCATCTGCGCGAGTACCGACGCGGCGTTGGCGGTCGTCGTCGTCATGAAGAAATGATTCTCGCCGAGGCGCGAGGTCGTGCCGTCGTCGTAAACCATGCCGTCCTCGCGCAGCATTACGCCGTAGCGCGCCTTGCCGACCGGCAGCTTGAGCCAGTTGTTGATGTACAGGCGATTCAGGAACTCGGGTGCATCGGGGCCCTGGATGTCGATCTTGCCGAGCGTCGATACGTCGACCAGCGCGACGTTTTTGCGTGTCGCCTCGGTCTCGCGCACGTAGCAATCGTACATCGTATCTTTCGGGCTCCTCGGGAAATAGCGTGCGCGCAACCACAGCCCGGCCTCGATGAAAACCGCAGCTTCATTTTCGTTCCAGTCGTGAATCGCGGTGCGCCGCACCGGCATGAAATCGGCGCCCACGGTATGTCCGGCGAAGACGCCCATCGCGACCGGCACGTAGGGCGGTCGGAAGGTCGTGATACCGACTTCGGGAATCGGGTCGCCACGCTGGCCGGCGAGTATCGCGAGCGCGTTGACGTTACTGGTCTTGCCCTGGTCGGTTGCCATGCCCTGGGTGGTGTAGCGCTTGAGCAGTTCGACCGAGTCGTAACCTTCCTGGTTGGCGAGCTCGACGTCGGATGCCTTGACGTCGTTTTGCATGTCGACGAACTGCTTGTATGACTTGCCGTTCGGGGTCGGCGCGATCCACAGCGCCTCGATCGCGTAGCTGCCATCGTCGCCGGCTTTCGCCGCCCTGACTTTCTTGCCTTCGAAGCCGCAGAGTATCGCCGCTTCCGTGCCCGCGGCGGTGCCCCCGTCGAGGCAGGCCTTGAGACTGAAACTGCCGCCTGCGGCGCCGACCGAGACTTCGGCCTGGCGCGACTCACCGGGGACGAAACTGAAAATCGACTCGTCGTACTTCGGTTTTGCACCCGATTGACTGTGCAGGTGCAGGTTCGGGTTCCAGCCGCCCGAGGTCGCGATCAGGTCGCAGTTGAGGCTTTGCGCGCCGGACTCGCCGGTCGTGCTGACGACCTGCACGCTGGCGACGTGCTTGCGGCCGGTGGCGGCTCCGATGGTCTTGCCGGTGAACAGCGGGATCGAACGCCGCTCGATTTCTTCGGCCAGCGGCGCATCGGGCTCGGCGCGCGAATCGAGCAGCGCGACGACTCGCAGGCCGGCGTCGTGCAGGTCGATGGCGCTGCGATAGGCGTCGTTGTTGTTGGTCGCGATTACGGCGCGCTTGCCGGGCCGCACCGCGAATCGGTTGACGTAGGCGCGCGCGGCCGACGCCAGCATGATGCCGGGCAGGTCGTTGTTGCCGAACACCAGCGGGCGCTCGGTTGCGCCGCTCGCGAGCACGACGCGCTGCGGGTAGAAGACCCACATGCGCTGGCGAGGCGTGCCGCGCGGCGGAACCGGCAGGTGATCGGCGACGCGCTCGATCGCGGCGACCGTGTTGTGATCGTAGTAGCCAAACGCGGTCGTGCGCGTAAAGACGCGGACATTGTCCATTGCCTCGAGGTTGGCCAGTATGCCCTCGGCCCACTCACTGCCGGGCCTGCCGGCGATTTCGAGTTTTTCATTGTTCAGCGATCCGCCGCCGCGCGGCTGCTCGTCGACGAGGATCACGCGTGCGTCGCTTTGCGCTGCGGCGTGCGCGGCCGACAGCCCGGCCGGACCGGCGCCGACCACGAGCACGTCACAATGCGCGTGGCACTGCTCGTAGAAATCCGGATCGGGTTCGGTCGTCGCGCTGCCGAGGCCGGCGGCCCGGCGGATGACGTGCTCGTAGACATTGGTCCAGAACGACGCCGGCCACTTGAAGGTCTTGTAGTAAAAACCGGCCGACAGCAGCGGTGAAAACAGGTTGTTGATCGCCATGACGTCGAAGCCGAGCGACGGCCAGCGGTTCTGGCTCGCGGCGACCAGCCCGTCGAACAGTTCGACCGTGGTCACCCGGGTGTTCGGTTCCTTGCGCGGCCCGGTGCGCAATTCGACGATCGCGTTGGGTTCCTCCGAGCCGACCGTCGACACGCCGCGCGGGCGGTGATACTTGAAGCTGCGCGCCATCAGGTGTACGCCATTGGCGAGCAGCGCCGAGGCCAGCGTGTCGCCATCGAAACCCTGGTAGGACTTGCCGTCGAAGCTGAACGACACCGGTTGCTCGCGGTCGATCTGGCCGCCGCGGCCGAGGCGGAATTCCTGAGCCATCGCGCTTATGTCCCCTTGCCGGGCGCCGGCAGGTTCGGCGAGGCTGGTTCGACGCTGAATATTTCGTGGGTCAGCGTGTCGCGTTCGACCTTCAGCCACGCCCGGCAGCCGCCGACATGGTGCCAGAACTCGGTGTGCGGACCGGCCGGGTTGGCGCGCGTGTAGACGTAGTCGTACCAGTCGTCCTGCGACGCGTCGTCGGCCGGGCGCGTCACCGTCGCATCGCTGCCATAGGAGAATTCGTCTTCGTTGCGGAGCCCGCACCAGGGGCATTCGATTCGTAGCATGCTGGCCTCCTAGTGTGATTTGGGCGACGCGCCGACGCCCTTCTCGTCGATCATCCGGCCTTCGCGGAAGCGTTCGAGCGTGAACTCGGCGTTCAGTTCGTGGGGCTTGTCGTTGGCGATCGTGTGCGCGAACACCCAGCCCGAGCCCGGCGTCGCCTTGAAGCCGCCGTAGCACCAGCCGCCGTTGATGTAGAGATTGTCGATCGGCGTCTTGCCGATAATCGGGCTGCCGTCCATCGACATGTCCATGACACCGCCCCACTGGCGCAGGATGCGCAGTCGCGACAGACAGGGCATCATCGTCACGCCGCCGGCGACGACATGGTTGAAGGTCGGCAGGTTGCCGCGCTGGGCATAGGTGTTCCAGCCGTCGATATCACCGCCGAAGACGAGTCCGCCCTTGTCCGACTGGCTGATGTAGAAATGGCCGGCGCCGAAGGTGCAGACCGTGTCGACCAGCGGTTTCAGGCCCTCGGTGACGTAGGCCTGCAGCACGTGCGATTCGATCGGCAGCTTCATGCCGACCATGCCGAATACGCGACTCGAGTTGCCGGCCACGGCGACGCCAATGCGCCCGGCGGCGATGAAGCCGCGCGAAGTTTCGACGCCGAGCACGCGGTTTTCGTGTCGCTTCAGGCCGATGACCTCGCACTGCTGAATGATGTCGACACCCAGGCGGTCGGCGGCGCGCGCGTAGCCCCAGGCGACCGCGTCGTGGCGCGCGGTGCCGCCGCGCGGTTGCGCCAGGCCGCCGAGAATCGGAAAGCGGGTGTTCTTGGAAAAGTCGAGATGCGGCATCAGCTTCCTGACGCCATCGAGATCGTGCATGACCGCGTCGACGCCGTTCAGGCGCATCGAGTTGCCGCGCCGGGCGGCCGCGTCGCGTTGCGCGTCGGTGTGGAACAGGTTCAGCACACCGCGCTGGCTGAACATGACGTTGTAATTGAGGTCCTGGCTCAGACCTTCCCAGAGTTTCATCGAATGCTCGTAGAACTGCGAATTGGGATTGAGCATGTAATTCGAACGCACGATCGTCGTGTTGCGGCCGGTGTTACCACCGCCGATGTAGCCTTTCTCGAGCACCGCGACATTGGTTATGCCATGCAGTTTCGCCAGGTAGTAGGCGGTCGCCAGGCCGTGGCCACCGCCGCCGATGATGACGACGTCGTAATTCATCTTCGGTTCGGGGTTGCGCCACGCGCGGGTCCAGCCGCGGTTGCCCCCGAGCGCCTGCCTGACCAGGCTGAAAGCGGAGTAGTGCATCGATAAAAACCGGATTGCGAGCGCCAAGTTAACCAGAATGACGCCGGTCAAGGCAACCGATAAACGACTTGGCGAAGCGAAGAAACGACATGTCCCGTGCGCTCACGTGAACCTGGCCGCAAGTATTCTTACCATCGGCCGATTAAACGGCTATGATCTCACCGATTGCGATAATGCGATCCCGGGCCGAGCGGGCGCGGATCACCTCGAAATCCGATAACCGAAAGGTGGAGCGCATGACGACGACCCACGAGAACGCGAGCATCGGACGCTCCGGGGTCGCTTACCTCGCGGGCGCGATCCTTTTGTCGCTGCTGGTCTGGCTGGTCGTGCACGGTATCGTCGCGCGCCAGGAAAAGCAGAGCTTCGACGACGCCGCGGCGCAGGCCAACCAGATCGCCGTATTCTTCGAGCGCCACGTGCTCGGGATCTTCCAGTACGGCGACTCGTACCTGAAGCTCGTGCGTCGCGAGTACCTTCAGCATTACGATATCGGCCGTATCAAGGCGCTGATGGCCGAAGTCCCGCTGAACAAGTCGATCGCGTCGCATATCACGATCATCGGCGCCGACGGCAAGCCGCTGCTCGTTTCTGGGCACAAGATCAAGCCCGGGTCGAACGCCCGCGACCGCGATTACTTCGTGCACCAGAAGATGGCGAGCGAGGATAAGTTATATATCTCGAAGCCGCACCTCGGGCGTAACAGCGGCAAGCTGATCGTACGCCTCGTACGCCGCTTCGAAAAACCCGACGGCAGTTTCGGCGGCGTCATGTTCGTCGCACTCGAGGCCAAGCACATCACCGAGTTCTTCAACACGATGCAGATCGGGCCGAAGAGCTCGGCCACGCTGGTCGGCAAAGACAAGTACATACGCGCGCGCTCGACCTATGGGCCGAAAGGACCCGGGCAGGACATCAGCGGTTCGCGCATCTGGAAGGAGCTGGCGCAAAATCCGGTCGGCATTTACCTGCAGACCAGCGTCGTCGACGGCGTGACGCGCTACTATTCGTATCGCGAGGTGCCCGATTACCCGCTGATCGTCGCGATCGGCCTGTCGGTCGAAGATTTTCAGAGCGCGCTGGGCAGCGCGCGATTCAACCTCTACTCGATCGCGGTGCTGGCGACGCTGCTGATCGCCATCACCGCGCTGTTCCTTTATCGCCAGCAGCAGCTAATGCGCCAGATCGAGGCCAACAACTTCGAACTGCAAAGTCAGAACGCCGAGCTCGAGCGTTTCGCCTACACGGTTTCGCACGACCTCAAGGCGCCGCTGGTGACGATCAAGGGATTTCTCGGCCTGCTGCAAAAAGACCTCGACCAGCAGGACCGCGACGCCGCCGACCGCGACGCCATGCTGATCGGCGATGCCGCCGACGAGATGACCAAGCTGCTCGACGAATTGCTCGAATTGAGCCGCATCGGACGCCAGATGGCGGCGCCCGAACGGTGCAACGTCGGCGACCTCGCGCGCGACGCGATCGAGCGGCTCGCGATCCAGCTCGAGGAACGCGGCATCGAACTCGATATCGGCGATGATCTGCCCGACGTCTCAGGCGACCCGGGGCGACTGCTCGAGGTATTTCAGAACCTGCTAGACAACGCGATCAAGTTCATGGGCGAGCAGTCCGCGCCGCGCATCGAGCTGCGTGCACGGCAAGAGGGGCGCTGGGTGAACTGCAGTATCCGCGACAACGGTATCGGCATCGCGCCAGAGTATCAGCACCGCGTGTTCGACCTGTTCGACCGCCTCGATCCGAAAGTCGACGGCACCGGCATCGGGTTGGCGCTGGTCAAGCGTATCGTCGAGGCCCATGGCGGCGAAATCCGCGTCGAATCCGAGGGCCCGGGGCGAGGCGCAACATTCCACTTCACGCTGCCCGCGGCGACCGATTGAGCCGGGGGCGACCGCCCGCCGCGGATCGCACGGCGGTCAATTTTCGATCTTGATCGTGTAGTTGACGAAACCGTCGGTGCCGCCGGTGAGCTTGTCGTAGAGGCCGCGCGCGACCGCATTGTGCGACTGCGTGTGCCAGTAGACCTCGGCCCAGCCGTGGCGCCGGGCCTCGGCGACGACCGCATCGATCAGCGCGGCGCCGATGCCGCCACCGCGGATCGCCGGCGCGACGAACAGATCGTTGAGGTAACACACGGGATGCTCGTACCAGGTGTGCGGGTGCGGGAAGAATTGCACGAAACCGGCGAGCTCGCCGTCCGCTAGCGCGGCGACGCGTCCCTGAACGTCGTGCGCCGGGTCGAGAATACGACGCCACAAGGTCGCCGTGACCTGCTCGTCGAGATTCGATTGGTAGAACTCGAGATAGCCCTGCCACAACGGCCGCCAGTGCGGGTAGTCGGTCGCGACGGGACTGCGGATTTGCATACGGGGCGACGACATGGCGGGTTCCGCCTTGCTGACCGAACGAGCGCCGAATTATAACTTGCCCGCCGCTTGCGGTGTGGCTAAAATCGCCGCCCGCCCCGCAGCGATGGCGTCGCTGCGCCCGGGGCCGACTGTCCGATCCTGTACGCCCGGATTGACCCGGGTGACGCGTCACCCGGAACCCTTTCGGAGTGATGACCATGAGCGCTGCAAACCGACCCGAATTCCTCGAATTACCCAACGGCGGGAAGGCCAGACTGCCGTTTGCCGACGCCGAATACGAACGCCGCCTGACCGCGTTGCGCGGCCTGCTGGCGGCGCAGGAAGTCGACGCGATGCTGCTGACGTCGATGCACAACGTCGCCTACTACTCGGGCTTTCTTTACTGTTCCTTCGGCCGGCCCTATGCCTGCGTCGTGACCGCCGACGCCTGCACGACCGTGTCGGCCAACATCGACTATGGCCAGCCCTGGCGGCGCTGCCACGGCGATAACCTCGTCTACACCGACTGGCAGCGCAACAACTATTGGCGCGCGCTGCGTTCGTTGCTGCCGAAAGCGCGGCGAATCGGCATCGAGGGCGACCACCTGACGCTCGCCCAGCGCGACTTGCTCGGCGAATTCCTGCCCGGCGTCGACACGCTCGACCTGAACCGGGAAATCATGGCATTGCGGATGATCAAGTCGGACGCCGAAATCGAATTGATCAAGGGCGGCGCGCGCACCGCCGACGTCGGCGGCGCGGCGATTCGCGACGCGATCCGCCTCGGCGCGCGCGAGATCGACGTCGCGATGGCCGGCCGCGACGCGATGGAACTCGAAATCGCGCGCGCCTATCCCGACAGCGAGCTGCGCGATACCTGGGTCTGGTTCCAGTCCGGCCTCAATACCGACGGCGCGCACAACCCGGTGACGACGCGCGCGCTCGAGGCCGGCGACATCCTGAGTCTGAATGCTTTTCCGATGATCTCGGGCTACTACACCGCGCTCGAGCGCACGCTGTTCGTCGGCGAGCCGGACGCGGCGTCGCTTACGATCTGGCAAGCCAACGTGGGCGCGCACGAACTCGGCATTTCGCTGATCAAACCGGGCGCGACCTGCTCCGGTATCTGCGCCGAGATCAACCGCTACTTCGCCGAGCTGGACCTGCTGCGATACCGGACGTTCGGCTATGGCCACTCGTTCGGCCTGCTGTCGCATTACTACGGCCGCGAGGCCGGCCTCGAGCTGCGCGAGGATATCGACACGGTGCTCGAGCCGGGAATGGTCGTGTCGATGGAGCCGATGCTGACCTTGCCGGAAGGCATGCCCGGCGCCGGCGGCTATCGCGAGCACGACATCCTCGTGATTACCCCCGACGGTGCGGAAAACATCACCGGCTTCCCCTACGGTCCCGAGCACAATATCGTTGCGACATAGGACTCGGCGGGTCATTGCGAGACCTAGAAGGCCGAAGGAGCGCGCGGCCCCGAAAAAATTGGCAGGTCATTGCGAGGAACGCGCGGCCCGGGGCCGCGCGGGACGAAGCAACCTCCTCGTTCTCGCCCGATGCCGGGAGATTGCTTCGGCGGCTGCGCCGCCTCGCAATGACCTGCCGTTCGCCGCGTCATTGCGAGCGCAGCGAAGCAATCTCCAGGTTCTTGCCGTATCTTCGGGCGGTGTTTAAAGTACCGTCCCATGCCCGACGAACACGCCTACTCCGAAGTGCGCGACGCGGTCGCGCGTCTGTGCCGCAAGTATCCCGACGCCTACTGGCGGGACAAGGATCGCGACAAGGCGTATCCGACCGATTTCGTGCAGGCGCTGACCGACGCCGGCTACCTGTCGGTGCTGATTCCGGAGGAATACGGCGGCGCGGGCATGGATCTCGGCGCGGCCTGCGCGGTCCTCGAGGAAATCCACAAGAGCGGCGCCAACGGTGCCGCCTGCCATGCGCAGATGTACGTCATGGGCACGCTGCTGCGCCACGGCAGCGCGGCGCAGAAAAGAGCCTACCTGCCGCGCATCGCTTCCGGTGAATTGCGCCTGCAGGCCTTCGGCGTGACCGAACCGTCGAGCGGTACGGACACGACGCGAATCAGGACTTTCGCCGCGCGCGACGGCGACGACTACGTCGTCAGCGGGCAAAAAGTCTTCATCTCACGGGTCGAGCATTCCGATCTGCTGTTGCTGCTGGTGCGCACGACCCCGCGCGAGCAGGTCGAAAAGCGTACCCTGGGCATGTCGGTGCTGCTCGTCGATCTGCGCGACGCGGTCGGCAACGGGCTCACCGTGCGCCCGCTCGAGACCATGCTGAATCACGCCACCACCGAGTTGTTCTTCGACGATCTGCGCGTGCCGGCGGCCAACCTGATCGGCGAGGAAGGCAAGGGTTTCGGTTACATTCTCGACGGCATGAACGCCGAGCGCATCCTGATCGCGGCCGAATGCATCGGCGACGCGCGCTGGTTCATCGAGCGCGCGTCGACCTACGCGCGCGAGCGCGAGGTGTTCGGCGCGCCGATCGGCAAGAACCAGGGCATCCAGTTTCCGATCGCGCGCGCCTACGCGCAGACCGAAGCGGCCGCCTTGATGGTCGCGCGCGCGCAGCAACTGTTCGACGCCGGCGCCTCCTGCGGCACCGAGGCCAACATGGCCAAGTTGCTCGCCGCCGATGCGTCCTGGGCGGCCGCCGACATGTGCCTGCAAACTCACGGCGGCTACGGCTTCACGGTCGAGTACGACGTCGAACGCAAGTTCCGCGAAACCCGCCTCTACCAGGTGGCGCCAATCTCGACCAATCTGATCCTGTCGAATATCGCGACCCACGTGCTCGGCCTGCCGAAATCGTTTTAGATGCTGTGCCTCGACGACATCCTGGTTTTGTCGATCGAACAGGCCGTGGCGGCGCCGTTTTGCTCCAATCGCCTCGCCCATGCCGGCGCGCGCGTGATCAAGGTCGAGCGTACCGACGGCGATTTCGCGCGCTCCTACGACGACGTCGTCGACGGCGAATCGGCCTACTTCGTCTGGCTCAACCAGGGCAAGCAGTCGCTGGTCGCCGATATCAAGAACCCGGAAGACGCGGCGCTGCTGCACCGCATCCTCGCGCGCGCCGACGTGTTCGTGCAAAATCTCGCGCCGGGCGCCGCGGCGCGCGCGGGATTCGCCAGCGACGCATTGCGTCGGCGTTACCCGCGCCTGGTCTGCTGCGATATCTCGGGCTACGGCGACAGCGGCGAGTACTCTGATATGAAAGCTTACGACCTGCTCGTGCAGTGCGAGTCCGGTGTCGCGTCGATCACCGGCACGCCGGACGCGCCGGGTCGCATCGGCGTGTCGGCCTGCGACATCAACTGCGGGCAGCAGGCTTATGCGGCGATTCTCGAGGCGCTGATCGCCCGTGAGGCGAGCGGCGAGGGTGCCACGATCAGGGTCTCGCTGTTCGACAGCATGGCCGAGTGGATGGCGGTGCCGCTGCTGCACTACGACTACGGCGGCACGATCCAGCGCCGCGTCGGCATCAACCACGCGACGATTTCGCCTTACGGCGCCTACGCCTGCGGCGATGGCGAAATCGTCGTCATCGCGATCCAGAACGAGCGCGAATGGCGCAACTTCTGCCGCGAACTACTCGGCGACGAAGCACTCGCAGACGACGCGCAGCTGTGCAACAACCGCCAGCGCGTCGCCCACCGCGCGCGGGTCGATGAGCTGATCGCCGCGGCCTTCACCGCGTCGCCGCGCGATACGATTATCGAGCAATTGCGTCAGGCGGGTATTGCCTATGGCCGGCTCAACGACGTTGCCGGGCTCGCGCGCCATCCGCAATTGCGCCGCGTCGAAGTCCCGACCCCGAGCGGCGATGCCGCGGTCGTCGCGGTCGCGGCGCGGCGTGACGGCGCAGCCGAAACCCCGCGCCGCGTGCCCGCGCTCGACGAGCACGGCGACGCGATTCGCGCCGAATTCAACCGAGGAGACTCATGATGGAAACCATCGACTGGAACGATTTCGAAAAGGTCGAGCTGCGCGTCGGCACGATCGTCGAGGTCGAAGACTTTCCCGAGGCACGCAAACCGGCCTACAAGCTCAAGGTCGATTTCGGCGCCGAAATCGGCCTCCGCAAATCGAGTGCGCAAATCACCGATCATTATGACAAGCAGGAGTTACTGGGCCGCCAGGTCGTCGGGGTCGTCAACTTTCCGCCCAAGCAGATCGGCCCGGTGCGTTCGGAATGCCTCGTCACCGGATTCCATGACGCCGACGGCGCGGTCGTGCTCGCGCAGCCCGAGCGCGCGATTCCTAACGGCGCGAAACTACTGTAGCGAAATTCTGCGCTATACTGCGACTACCTCCCCAAAAACCGAATGAGGTTATTTTCATGACGATAAAAAGAATGTTTCATTGCGCATTGTTCACTCTCGCGCTGGCCACGGTCAGCCTGCCGGGTCAGGCCGCGATGGTCGGCACCCCGCAAATGCAGTCCGGCGCGACGCCGGCGGTAAACGGTGATGTCGCTGCGCAGCGCGACTGGATCGTCGAGCAACTCGTGGCCGGCGGCGTCGCTGCCGACGACGCGGCGACGCGCGTCGCGTCGATGACCGACGTCCAGGTCCGGAAGTTGCACCAGCGGATCGAAGAGCATCCGGCGGCGGGTTCCGAAGGACTTATCATCCTTATCCTGATCCTCGTCATCACCGAGCTGATGGGCTATACCGATATCGTTCCGGGCTGGCCCGCCGATACCGCCAATTAATTGAACACCGGGATCAAACGCGCACGCGTTCGCGCGTGCGCGCTACTCGTTTGCCTGTTCGCGGCCGGTTGCGCGACACCGCCGCAAACCCGGCAACTGTTTGCCGAGCCGCCCGATATCCCGCCAAGGGTCGAACTCGAGCAGGTGCCGTTTTATCCGCAACAGGAGTTTTACTGCGGCCCGGCTTCGCTCGCCGCGATCTACAATTACCGCGGCGTCAAGGCGGTTCCCGACGAAATCGCGCGGCTGGTTTTCGTGCCTGGCCTCGAGGGCAGCCTGCAGGCCGAGGTCGTTGCCGCTACCCGCCAGTACGACCTGTTGCCGGTACGTCTCGACGGTCGTCTCGAGTCGCTGCTGCGCGAACTCGCCGCCGGTAACCCGGTTTTCGTGCTGCAGAATCTCGGCCTCGACATATTGCCGCGCTGGCACTACGAGATCGTCATCGGTTACGACCTGGCCGCGCGCGAACTGATCCTGCGTTCGGGCACCAACCGGCGTATCGCGCGATCTTTCGAAACCTTCGAACGCACCTGGCGACGCGCCGGCAACTGGGCGCTCGCGATCGTGCCGCCGGACGAGTTTCCGACGACTGCCGACAGTACAGCCTTCCTCGCCGCCGTCGTGGACCTCGAAGCGGTCGGGCGAATCGCCGCGGCGCGGCGCGCCTATGCCGCGGCCACGAAACGCTGGTCCGGCAATTTGCTCGCCTACGCCGGGCTCGGCAACACCGCCTACGCGCAGGGCGAGTTCATCGCCGCCGAGACGGCCTACCGTGCCGCGCTCGAGATCGACCCGCAGCGCGCCGACATCTGGAACAACCTCGCCTACGCGCTCGCCGAACAGGGTCGCCTGCCGACCGCGATGGACGCGATCCGGCGCGCGCTCGAGCTCGAACCCGCCAACCCGAACTTCGAAGACAGCCTGATCGAGTTGTCGAACTGGCAATAGTTGCCGATGCCTCGTCGCGCGGCGCGAAGTCACCTGCGCTTGCGAGCGGCGCGCTTTCGCGTAACATGGCGCGCGAATTGTCAGCCGATACCGATGCTTTCAGTAGCCCTGTATACCGTCCCGACGTTGCGCCGCCGAATTCCGGCCGGGCCGCGTGCGCGCCGCAAGCGGGCGTAGCGCGCGATTGAGCGTTTAGCGATGCCGGCCGATACCAACCAGCCGCAAACCCCGGTCGTCGAGCTCGACGCAGTCGTTTTCGCGTGGCCGGGGCAGGCCCGACCGCTGTTGCAGGTCGACCGCTTCGAGTTGACGGCCGGCGAGCGGGTTTTCCTGCGTGGCCCGAGCGGTAGCGGCAAGTCGACGCTGCTCAGCCTGATTGCCGGTGTGCTGGCGTCGCAGGCGGGCACGATCCGCCTGCTGGGCGTGCCGCTCGCCGGACTCGGCGGCGCCGCGCGCGACCGCTTGCGCGCCGATCACATCGGCATCATTTTTCAGCAATTCAACCTGATCCCTTATCTGTCGGTTATCGAAAACACGCTCTTGCCGTGCCTGTTCTCGGCGCGCCGCCGGCAACGCGCGCTGGCACGCGCGCCATCGCTCGAAGCCGAAGCGCGGCGCTTGCTCGCGCAGCTCGACCTGGGCGACACGCGCAGGCTCGATCAGCCGGTGACCGAACTAAGCGTCGGCGAGCAGCAGCGTGTCGCCGCGGCACGCGCGCTGATCGGCGCGCCGGAAATCCTGATCGCCGACGAGCCAACCTCGGCGATGGATGCCGACCGGCGCAAGGCCTTCATCGATTTACTGTTCGGCCAGTGCCGCGACAGCGGTTCGACGCTGCTGTTCGTCAGCCACGACGCGAGCCTGCAGGAACCGTTCGACCGAAGCATCGAGCTCGGACAGATCAACCATGTGACGACCGCCACCTCGCCGTCGCTCGAACGGGTAACCTGAGTTTCGCCGATGCGCACCGCCGTCCTCGCCGTCAAGAGTTTTCGTAACCGCAAGTTCACCGCCGGCCTTGCGATCGCGTCGATCGGGCTCAGCGTTGCGCTGTTGCTCGCGGTCGAGTCCGTGCGGCTCGAGGCCCGCAGCAGCTTTACCAACACGGTTTCGGGCACCGACCTGATCGTCGGCGCGCGCAGCGGCCCGGTGCATCTCTTGTTGTACTCGGTGTTTCGTATCGGCAATCCGACGCGCAATATCGAATGGTCGAGCTACGCCGAAATCAGCCGCTGGCCGGAGATCGAATGGAGCGTGCCGCTGATGATGGGCGATTCCCACCGCGGATTCCCGGTACTCGGCACCGACGGCAGTTTCTCCGCGCATTACCGGTATGCGCGCGACCGGCGCCTGGCGCTGGCGCGGGGCCAGTGGTTCGATCACGACGACGAGGCGGCCATCGGCGCCGAGGTCGCGCTCAGCCTGGGTTACCAGCCGGGCGATGAACTCGTGGTCAGTCACGGCGCCGGCGACGAGAGTTTCGTTCACCACGACGACAAGCCGTTTCGCATCGTCGGCATACTCGAGCCTACCGGCACGCCGGTCGATCGCGCGGTCATCGTCGACCTCGCCGGGTTCGAGCGCATGCATGAAGACTGGTTCGGCGCTGGCGACGCGCACGCGGCGCATGATCCGCTGCGCCACGATCACAGCGACCAAGCCCGCGGCGACGAAGCCCACGGCGACGAGGCCCATAGCGACGAAGCCGCTCCGGCGGACCGCCAGATCAGCGCGTTTTTGCTCGGCCTCGAGTCGCGCGCCGCCGCGCTCGGCCTGCAGCGCGCAATCAACGATTACGACGGCGAGCCACTGAGCGCGATCCTGCCGGGCGTGACGCTGCTGGAACTGTGGGAAATCGTCGGCCTGGTCGAGCAGAGCTTGTTGCTCGTCTCCGCCTTCGTCGTCGTCGCCGGTCTCAGCTCGATGCTGATCATCCTGATGGCGAGCATGCACGAGCGCCGCCGTGAAATGGCGATTCTGCGCTCGGTCGGCGCTCGGCCTGTACAGGTTCTGGGCTTGATTCTCGGCGAAGCCGCCGGGATAACCTTCGCCGGTATTGTCCTGGGCGCCGCGCAGGTGCAGCTGCTGCTCCTGGTCGGACGCGACTGGCTGGCGCGCGAGGTCGGCCTGCATGTCGGGCTGGACTGGATTGCGCCGGATCGGCTATATATATTGCTGTTGATATTCTGTTGCGGCGTGTTGATCGGCCTGATCCCGGGTTACCGGGCCTATCGTTACTCGCTGCTCGACGGCATGACCGTACGCACCTGAGGCGCAGGAGAACTGCAAAAGTGAAAGCGATAATCGCAGTAACCGCGATCTTCCTTGGCGGGTTGATCCAGACCCTGCCGGTGGCGGCCGCGACGAATTTCGAGGAGTTGCAATGGGACGACCTGGTGCCCGCCGCGGCGCAGTTCGACGATCCATTCACCCGCCTGAGCAACGACCAGCTTTACGAGTTGACCATCGTCGCGCAGGTGCGCGATCAAATCGCGGCCGGCGAAGAAATCGATCGCGATACGCAGGCGCTTTACCAGCAAATGCTCGACAGCCTGTGGGCGCAGGAAGTCGAAGTCGACGAATTACTGGCGATGCGCGAGGCCGTCACCGAGGAGCGCATCGCCAAGACCTACCTTGCGCGCGAAGACCTCGACGGCCGCCCGATCCGCATGCCGGGCTACCTGCTGCCGCTCGAATTCGACGGGCGCAAGGTGACCGAATTCCTGCTCGTACCCTATGTCGGGGCCTGTATACATACGCCTCCGCCGCCACCCAATCAGATCGTCCACATCCGAACCGAGACCGGTTTCGAAACCGATGGCGGGCTTTATACGCCGGTATGGGTCAGCGGCCTGATGCGCACCGAGCAAAGCAGCTCGAATCTGAACTACGTCGATGGCGCCTCGGACGTGCCGAGCGCCTATCGCATGGACGCGATGTCGGTCGAGCCGTACGAGTAGCGCCGCCTGCGCCTGTAAAGCCGGATGCTTCGGGATCGATTGTCGCCCGGGCAGGCAACTTCGTGGCTACCCGGTACAGGAGTGAGTCAAGGTTTCGAAGCCTGAACCGGCGGTCTCAATGCCTGACCAGCCCGGCCATGTCCAACCCGTCGATCAGGTGTTCGATCGGCCCTGGTTCACGGAACTTCAGCTTGTCGCTCCAGAACTTGCGCCATTCGGCATCGCTCCTTGCGCATTCTCCACGGTGCTCGACGCATTCGTCGGCAATTTTTTTCGCATCGTCAACTCGCCCGAGCTGACCGTAGGAAGCGGCCAGGCAGGCATAACCGCGAGTTTCGGGCTTAGAAATCTGGCAGATCGTATCGATGGCATTTTCATAGTTACCGGACAGGTATTCCGCGAGGGCGAGCGAGTGCAGGCAGCCATCGGGCAGCAGCGGGTTTCGACGGATCGCTTCCTTGGCCTGGAAAATGCTGTTGTCGAGGTCGCCGTAGCAGGCCGAAAACCAGCAGCCATAACAATAGTTCCAGTAGTAATTGGGATTTAACTCGATGGCCGTTTCGAGCTGGTTCCTGGCCAGTTCGAAATCAGACTTGACCCGCCAGTAGGCAAACGAGAGCACCAGGTGGGCATAACTGTCGTGGGCGTCGAGTTCGATGGCTTTGTGCGCATATTCGAGGGCCCTGGCCCCGGCAGTTGGCGGATCTTTCGACCAGCCGTCATCGAATTCCGAGATATACGTGGCTGCCAGACCCGAGTAAGCGGCGGCATAGTGGGGATCGAGCTCGATGGCCTTTTCGAACATCTCGCGCGAGCGGCGGACATCGGGCTCGGTGCCTTTCCAGTCGCGAAAGAAATGCCTGCCGCGCAGCACATACTCGTAGGCGGACAGATTGCCGGGTTCCTTGAACAGAGAGCGCTCGTAATGGGAGTGCTCGACCTTGCCGACGAGCATGTTGACGATCTTCTGCGCGACCTCGTCCTGTACCTGAAATACGTCCTCGATGACCTGGTCATATTTTTCCGACCAGATCTGGCGGCCGGTCTCGCCGTCGATCAGCGTGGCGGTGATTCGCACCCGGTCGCCGGATTTTCTGACGCTGCCGATCAGGCCGTATTGTACGCCCAGCTTTTTGGTTGCTTCGTCGACGCGAATATCCTGTCGGCTGACAAGGACCGACGATCCGAGGGCGGTGACCACGATTTCCCGGTAACGGCTGAGCCGGCTCAGTATTTCCTCGGTAATGCCCTCGACGAAAAAATCCTGCTCGGCGTCCTTGCTCAGGTTCTGAAACTGCATGACGGCAATCGAAGGTTTCTCGGAGACTTTTCCGCGAACCCTGGCGTTTGCCGCCGGCTCGACGATTCCGCTGCCTATACCCTTGATTCCGTAAGCTCTTACCGGTTCGTCGATATTCTTGACCTGCTGCGGACCCATGTCCTCGAACTCGACGTTCAGCCTTTTTCCCAGGGCGGTGCGCACGGATTCCGAAATGCAGATCCCGCCGGCCCGGGCGAGACTCTCGAGTCGTGCGGCGATGTTGACTCCGTCGCCGTAAATGTCCCCCCGATCCTCGATCACGTCGCCGAGGTTTACGCCAATACGAAATTCCAGGCGCTTGCTTTCGGGCCGCCGGGCGTTACGTTCTGCCAGGAGACGCTGAATGTCGATGGCGCCCGAAACGGCATCCAGCACCGCGTCGAACTTGGCGAGAACCGCATCGCCGGCGAAGTGCATGACCCTGCCATGGTGCGACTCGATCGTGCCGGTAATCAGGTCCAGGTACGCGCTCAGTGTCCGGTGCGTGGCATCCTCGTCGTTCCCGGTCAGGCGGCTGTATCCGGAGACATCCGCGTACAGGATGACGGCTAGTTTGCGCGGCAGGCGGTCTTCCATACGAAAGATTGCCCCTAAAAAATACAGCGATTCGCAGGATAGTAACGCGAAATCCGTAAGCGGACCATGCGAACTTGCGGTACGCTAGCCGTGGAAATCGGGTCGGCTCGCGAAGGGCCTGACGAGGTGGAGTCGGACGACATCAGCGATCGCGCGACGGGCCGTCGTGCGATGCCTTGCTAGCGCCGGTAATCGGGTTCCTCGCGATCGAGGATGACCTTGATCTCGGCAAGGTGCGCGTCGCCGAGGCCGACCCGGTCCATGTAGTCTTCCCATTGCCGCGCCGTGGTTTCGGCGATCTCGTCGCTGACCACGCGCAGCGGCTTGCCGGTGGCGAGCGCGGTAACGTAGGTTTCGCAAGCGCGCTCGAAGTAGTAGAGCTCGTCGAAGGCGCGCGCGACCGACTCGCCGACCGTCATGACGCCGTGGTTGCCCATCAGCAGCACGCGCCTGTTGCCGAGGCGCGTCGTCAGGCGCTCGGCCTCGTCGCCGAGTCCCATGCCGCCGAAGCCGTCGTCGAGCGCGACGCGATCGAAGAAGCGCATCGTGTTCTGGTCGATCGGCGGCAAGCCGTCGGCGTCGATCGATGCGAGCACGGTGGCGTATTTCGGGTGCAGGTGCAGCACGCAGCGCGCCTGCGGCAGATTGCGGTGCATCGCGCCGTGAATCGCCCAGGCGGTGGGGTCGGGCGCGCCGGGCCGGCTCATCGTGGCGTCGTCGCGGGCGTCGAGCAGCAGCAGCTCGCTGGCGCGGATCGTCGAAAAATGCCGGCCGAACGGATTGATCAGGAATCGGCTGCCGGAATCGTCGATCGCGTAGCTGAAGTGATTGGCGACGCCCTCGTGCAGGCCGAGCCGCGCGCTCCAGCGAAACGCCGCGGCGAGGTCGACGCGGGCTTCGAAATATGGGTCGGATTCGGGCGTCGGTGAATCGCTTTCGATGACGGATATCGACATGGTTCTGCTCCGCGCGGAGATCGAGGCGAAATTAAACCGCAGGCCAGCGGTGCCGGCAAATCGAATTTACCGATCGGCTGGATCGATCGGGTTGATTTATAGTAGCGGCATGAATCATTTCGCCCACCTGGTGCTGGCGCGGCCGACGGTCGAATCGACGGTCGGCAACCTGCTTGGCGACTTCGCCCGGGGCGTCGACCCGGATGCGCTGCCGCCGGCGGTGCGCGCCGGGCTCGAAAATCACCGCGCGGTCGACCGATTCACCGACGCACATCCGCTGGTGAAAGACATGAAGCGTCGCTTCAGCCGCCGGCGGCGGCGTTTCGCTGGAATCGCGCTGGATATTTACTTCGATCACCTGTTGATCAATCACTGGGAAAGTCTCGAGGACGGCGAGGCCGATTCGGCGATCGCCGAGATGTACGCCCGGATGCGCGCCGGCCGGCCGTTGATGCCGGGCGAGCGGATGCGCCGCGTGACCCGGCGCATGGTCGAGCATGACTGGTTCGGTTCCTATCGCGAGCGCGATTCGATCGCCGCCGCGCTGGACCGTGTCGCCGGGAGGATTCGTTTCCGCCACCGGTTCTACGACGCGATCGAAGACCTCGAGCGCCAGCACCGCGAGATCCGCGACGGTTTCCTCGAGTTTTACCCCGAATTGAGGCGCCACGTCACCGACCTCGCCCTCGAGGATTAATTTCGGCGACACAGTGCGTAATACCCAAAATCAGTATCTACCAGCAACTCGATGAAGTGATCGAGTACTGTGTCCCCGATTTGTCCTAGCAGTCAACGACTTTGCCGGGGTTGAGGATGTTTTGCGGGTCGAGCGCTCGCTTGATCGTCTGCATCAGCTCGACCGCGCCGTCGCCGTGTTCGCGGCGCATGTGCTTTAGCTTGCCGAGGCCGATGCCGTGTTCGCCGGTACAGGTGCCGCCCATCGCGAGCGCGCGCTCGACCATGCGCTTGTCGAGGCCGAGCGCCTGTTCGATCTCGGCTTCGTTTTCCGGGTCGATGAATATGGTGGCGTGAAAATTGCCGTCGCCGACGTGGCCGATGATTGGCGCGAACACGCCGGCCGCGACGATGTCGGCCTGGGTTTCGGCGACGCATTCGGCGAGCTTCGAGATCGGCACGCAAACGTCGGTGACGTAGCCGCGCGAACCGGGTCGCGCTGCGAGCCCGGCGTAATAGGCGTCGTGGCGTGCTCGCCACAGCCGCTGGCGGTCTTCTTCGCGTTCGGCCCACCGAAAACCGGTGGCGCCGAAATCACGCGAAATCTCGTCGACCATTCGTACCTGCTCGGCGACCGCGTCGGGGCTGCCGTGGAATTCCAGGAACAGCGTATCGAGCTCGGGATAGTCGGTCTTGCTGTAGGCGTTGATCGCCTTGATGTAGCCGGTTTCGACGAGTTCGATGCGCGCCACCGGAATGCCGAGCTGGATCGTCTGCATGGTCGCCTCGGCGGCACTCTTGATATCGGGAAAATTGACGATCGCCGCGGTGATCGTCTCGGCGAGCCCGTAGAGCCGCAGGCTGACTTCGGTGATGATGCCGAGCGTGCCCTCGGAGCCGACGAACAGCCGCGTCAGGTCGTAGCCGGCGGCCGACTTGCGCGCCCGCGTGCCGGTGCGGATGACCTCACCGCTGGCGGTGACCACGGTGAGGCCGAGCACGTTTTCGCGCATCGTGCCGTAGCGTACCGCGTTGGTACCCGACGCGCGGGTCGCGGTCATGCCGCCGATCGACGTGTCGGCGCCGGGATCGATCGGAAAGAACAGCCCGGTGTCGCGCAGGTACTGGTTCAACGCGCGGCGCGTAACGCCCGCCTGCACGCGGCAATCGAGATCCTCGGCGTTGATCTCGAGGACCTGGTCCATCTGGCCGAGATCGATGCAAATGCCGCCGTTGACGGCCTGCACCTGGCCCTCGAGCGACGTGCCGGTGCCGAAGGCGACGATCGGTGTCGCGCTCGCCGCGCAGAGTTTGACGATCGCCGCGACCTCGTCGGTCGAGCGCGCGAAGCAGACCGCGTCAGGGGGTTGCGGCGGGTGCCAGGATTCACCTCGCCCGTGCTGTTCGCGCACCGATCCACTGGTCGACAGCCGCTCATCGAGCAATTCGCGCAATTGCCCGATCAGGGCCTCGCGGCCGGACATTTCCGAGGCAGGCTGGTTCATGATGAGTCCCCGTTTGCCGAGAGGTCTTCATTATGCAACAGCCCCGCCCGATTGGCACGCCGGGGCGGTCCGCGCCGATTCGACAAACCCCGGATCGCTTCTATACTCGAATGGTTGATCCGGTAACGTCGCGCGGCGTGATCCGGGCGACGGAAAGCGAGAGACACAACAGGCTTGACCACAGTAAACTCCCCGACCGCGAATACGGCCGAACTCGAGGCCGAACTGGAGCGTTATCGCCGCCGCCTGGCGCTTTACGACGCTGCCGGACTGGCCGCGAAAATCGGCCATTACGAGTGGAACTACGTCGACGATTGCCTCGAGTCGTGCAGCGAGGAGTACGCGCGGATTTTCGACATGTCAGTCGACGAGGCGCTCGCCGCGCAGAGCGACTGGGAAAGCACGATCGTCGCGGTGCATCCCGACGATCGTGAACTGTACCGCCGCGGTTATGCGCAACTGCGCGACGACGGCGAACTCGACGCGGTTTACCGGATCGTGTTGCCAGGCGGCCAGACCCGGCATCTGCGCGAATACGGCACGGTCATGCGCGACGATGCCGGCAAGCCGGTGGGGTGCTTCGGCATCATCCAGGACATCACGCAACAGGTCAGGCACGAAAGCGATCTCGAGTATCGCGACGAACTGGCGCGCCAGGCCGAGTCGATAACCGACATCGGGCACTTCATCTACGACGAAAATCGCGATCGCTACATTTACATCAGCGACGGCATGGCCCGCATCTACGGCACGACTCCCGAGGCCTACATGCAGGCCGTGCAATCGAGCGAAGACGATCTCGCCGACATCGTCGACGAGGACCGTGCGCGGGTCCGCGAAGAATATGACCGCTACATGGAAACCGGCGAAGATTGCGCGATCGAGTACCGGATTCGCCGGGCCGACGGCCGGATTCGCTGGATCCGCGAACTGACGACCGCCAAGCGCCGGGAGCGGGGTCGCGTTTCGCAGACGCTCGGTGTCGTTCAGGACATTACCGACCGCATCGAGCGCGAACAGGAGCTGGTGTTCAAGGATACGATCGCAAGCCAGGCCGAGGCACTGATCGAGTTCGGTTACTTCCTGTTCAACGAACGCGAAAACCGTCATCTCTACGTCAGCCCGGGGCAGGCGCGTATCCTCGGCATGGAGGTCGACGAGTTCCATCGCAAGATCGTCAGCAACGAGGATTACTTCGCCTACGTGCACGAAGACGATCGGCCGATGGTGCAAAAGGTATATTTCGAGGACGTGCACGGCGACGACGGATATCACATCGAGTACCGCGTGTGCCGGCCCGACGGAGAAATCCGCTGGGTCGTCGAGATCGGCCAGAATTACACCAGCGACGACGAGGGCGTCATCGAGAGTATCGGCGTCGTCCAGGACATTACCGAGCGCATGCAAACCGAACAGGAACTCAAGTTCCGCGATGCGCTCGCGACCCAGGCCGAGGCGATCACCGACATCGGCCACTTCGTCTACGACGAGATCAAGCAGCGCTACCTGTTCGCCTCGCCGGGACTCGCCCGGATCCATGGCCTCGACGACGAGACGCTGTTGACGCGGGCGATTTCCTGGGAGGGCGATCTCGTGATGGTTCATCCCGAGGACCGCGAACGGGTCAAGAAGGTTTACGACGAGTTTCTCGTCCGCGGCGGCGACTGGCAGGTCGAGTATCGCCTGATCTGCGCCGACGGCGAAACCCGCTGGGTGCGCGAAATCGGCCAGGCGCACTCGATGAACCACGGGATCCCGCAGCAAACGATCGGCGTACTGCAGGATATCACCGCGCAAAAGGTCGCCGAGCAGGAAATCATCGATGCGCGCGACACGCTCGAGCAGCAAGTCGTCGAGCGCACCCGCGAACTGGCTAATACCGTCAAGCAGCTCGAGGAAGAAGTCGAGGAGCGCAAGAAAATCGCCGCGGAACTCGATTTTCTCGCCAATCACGACGCGCTGACCGGCTTGCCGAGTCTGCGCCTGTGCAAGGACCGGCTCGCACAATCGCTGGCCGAGTCGCGGCGTAATCGGCAGACCTCGGTGGTCATGTTCGTCGACCTCGATGGCTTCAAGAATATCAACGACGACCACGGTCACGAGACCGGCGACCAGGTGCTCAAGGCGGTGGCCGACCGGATCCGGCACGAAATTCGCGAGACCGACACGGTGGCGCGCATTGGTGGTGATGAATTCGTCATCATCCTGACGAGCCTGCCGGAAATCTCGATTGCCGAGCGAATCGCGGCGGGTCTGATCGAGCGCGTGGCCGAGCCGATACGTATCGACGCGGACGTGTTCAACGTCGGCGCCAGCGTCGGCATCTCGCTCTACCCGCAACACGGCACGACCGCCGAGGAACTGATTCGCGCCGCCGACAAGGCGATGTATACCGTCAAGCGCGGCGGCAAGAACGGCTTCGGTTTTGCCCCCGGCGAGCCGCATCTCGAAGTGGTTGCCGATAACAGCGCGACCGGTGCCGGCGACGGACACGGATGAGCGGGCGAGTCTACAAGCTGTACCGCCGCCGTCCCAACGTGCTCGCCGAGCTCGAGCGGCTGCGCCAGCGCGAGGCCCTGCTCGACGCGACCGAGCAACTCGCGAAAATCGGCCACCGCGAATGGGATTTCAGGCGCAACCGGATCGCCGCGTGTTCCGATGGCTACGCCCGCCTGTTCGACATGAGCGTCGAACGGGTTCTCGAGGTGCAGGATTCGTGGGACCAGCTCCTCGAGGTCGTGCATCCCGACGATCGCGAAAATTTCGCCGCGTTCTTCGCATCGCCGCAACAAGCCGACTCGCACGAGATCGAGTATCGGCTGCTCGGTCCGGACGGCGAATTGCGCTACATCTACGAGACCGCGATCGTCGATTTCGATGATGCCGGCAATCCGCGCAGTGCTTTCGGGCTGCTGCAGGACGTCAGCGAACGCAAGACTTACCAGCAGGAACTCGAGGCACGCGAAGCGCTGGCTAACCAGGCCGAAGCCGTGACCGATATCGGTCACTACATTTGCAACGAGATCACGCAGACCTACACCTACGTCAGCCCCGGCTTCGCCCGGATTCTCGGCGTCGATGCCGAGGATTACATGCGTACGGTCGGCTCCAGCGACGACGACGTCGAGGACGTGCACCCCGACGATCGCGAAATGGTGCTGGAAAACTACCGGCGTGCCTGCGACGAAGGCGGCGGTTACAGTGTCGAGTACCGAATCTTTCGCAGCGACGGCGAATTGCGCTGGGTACGCGAGCAGACCATGACGCAGCAAAACGACGAGGGCAAGACGGTGCAGACCATCGGCGTGCTGCAGGACATTACCGAGCACAAGCAGATCGAGCAAAGCCTGCGCGAAGCGCGCGATTCGCTCGAGAGCATGGTCAAAAGCCGAACCCGCAAGCTCGCCGAGACCGTCGATCGGCTGGAAGCGGAAATCCGCGAGCGCGAGAAAATTGCCGCCGAGCTGGATTTCCTTGCCAACCACGACGCGCTGACCGGGCTGCCGAGCCTGCGCCTGTGCAAGGACCGGCTGCAGCAATCGCTGGCCGAGGCGCGCCGCAAGCGCCTGTTGACGGCGGTGATGTTCCTCGACCTCGACGGCTTCAAGCAGATCAACGACAGCTACGGCCACGAATTCGGCGACCAGGTGCTGAAGGCGACCGCCGACCGCATCACGGCCGAAATTCGCGAGACCGACACGGTCGCGCGCATCGGCGGCGACGAGTTCATCATCATTCTGACGACCCTGCCGGAGATCGAAATCGCCGAGCGGATTTCGACCGATCTGATCCGGCGCATCGCGCGCCCGATCAGTAACGACGACACGACGGTGACGATCAGCGCCAGTATCGGCATTGCGGTTTACCCCGACGACGGCTCGACCGCCGAAGAACTGATGCGCAACGCCGACCGCGCGATGTATCGGGTCAAGGAATCGGGCAAGAACGACTTCGGCTTCGCCGCGACCGGCGAGGCGAGCTAGCCGACAGTCGCCGGCTGCGCCGTACTTGGCCTCGGCGCGGGTCGCGGGTATGCTGCCGCGGCGTGAATGCCGAAACCAGCCGTCTCCTCTTCCGTTCAGATCTGCGCGATCGCCCGCGCCTCGGCATCGCGACTTTTGTCGGCAATCTCGCGCTGATGGCATTGATCGGGGCCGCGGTGCGCGAACTCGTCACTCGCGGCTACCCGCTCGGCGAGGTGCTGTTGTGGCGCTACGTATTCGCCGCGAGTTTATTCTGGGCCATCCTGATTTCGTCGGCAGGACTCGCGGGGCTGATGACGCGGCGGCCGCTGGACCACGCGATCCGCGGTACGAGCGGGGTACTCAGCCTCGGCCTGTTCTATTTCGCGATCACGCGAATCCCGATCGCCGATGCGACCGCGCTGGCCTATGCCGCGCCGATATTCATCACCGTGCTGTCGATCTTCCTGCTCGGCGAGGTCATCGGCGCGCGACGCTGGCTCGCGGTCATCGCCGGCTTCGCTGGCGTGCTGCTGATCGCGCGCCCCGGCGGTACCGGCTGGGACATCGGCGTGCTCGCCGCGGCCGCTTCGGCATTCACCGGTGCGCTGGTCGCGATTTGGCTGCGCCGGCTCGCGAGCAGCGAGCGCGCGGTTACGATCGGCCTCTACTACAACAGCCTCGGCGTGCTCGTCTGCGCCGCCTGGGTGGCGTTTTCCGGCTGGCTGACACCGCGCGGCGAAGACTGGCTGCTGTTCGCCGCGTTCGCACTCGGCTGCGGTGCGCAGCAGTGGTTGTTGACGATTTCGTTCCGCTACGCCGAGGCGAGCGTGCTGGCGCCGTTCGAGTACCTTGCGATGGTATTCGCGGCGATCGTCGGTTTCGTTTTCTGGGGCGAGGTGCCGGCGCCGTCGACCTGGCTGGGCGCCGCGATCATCGCCGCCAGCGGCCTGTTCATCTTCATGCGCCGGCAGCAGCTGCAGCCGCGCAAGCCGCCGGCGCCACCCGTCATTGAATAAGCCGATCGTCATCCTGCTCGCGTCGATGACGGTTACCTTCGTGTTCGGCTCGGTGCATGCCTTTTCGGTGCTGATCGTGCCGCTGGAGGTGCGACTCGCGCTGCCGCGCGCCGGCGTCAGCCTGATCTACTCGCTGGCGCTGCTGGCGATTACCGCCGCGGTGCTGTTCGGCCACCGGCTCTATGCGGCGCGATCCGCGGCGACGCTGATCCTGTTCGCCGGTTTTGGCGCCGGCGGCGGATTGCTGGTCGCCGCGGCGGCCGAAACCTGGTGGCAGCTCGCGCTGGGTTACAGCCTGCTGTTCGGCTTCAGCAACGGCATCGGTTACGGCTTTTGCCTGCAGCTGGCTGGCGCTGAAATGCCCCGTCGCCGGGGCTTCGCGATGGGCGCGGTCACCGCCGCCTACGCCGTCGGTTCGGTCGTGTTCGCGCCGGTACTCGGATATTTCCTTGCCGCAGCGCCGGTCGACGCGGCGCTGGCGAAGCTGGCCTGCGTGATGCTTGCCGGCACGCTGCTCGCGGCGCTCGCGCTCAAGCGAGTCGGCGCGCGCTTCGCGACGGCCGCCAGCGCCGCCGACATGCCGCCGATGACGCGCGCAATCTGGCGAATCTGGGCGGCATACCTCGGCGCGGTTTTTGCCGGTCTGATGGCGATCGGTCACGCCGCGGCCGTCGTGCAGGCGCTGCCGGGCGGCGATGCGCTGGGCGTACATGGCGCGATGCTGACCGGCATCGGCAGCGCGCTCGGCGGATTCGCCGCCGCGCTGCTGGTCGATCGCTGGCCGCCGGTGCGCCTGCTCGCGGGTTTGCCGGCGCTGTCGGCGGTCGCGCTGCTGTTGTTGGCGGTCAATCCGGGCGCGCGCGCGGCGATCGCCTTGCTTGCCACGGCGGGCTTCTGTTATGGCGCGATCATCGCGGTTTATCCGGTCGCGATCGCCAACCGTTTCGGAACTGCCGGCCCGTGGGTCTACGGTCGCGTGTTCACCGCCTGGGGTTTCGCCGGCCTCGCCGCGCCGTGGGCCGCCGGCGCGATCTACGATCTCGAGTCCAGCTATACCCTGGCGCTCGTCATCGCGGCCGCGATTTCGGCAGTTTCCGCGCTACTCGTGCTGCGCTGGCGTTTCGATCGCGTCGCCGAGATCGGCGCGGACTAGCTTCTGGAAAAAAACCGTGCCCGGTTCCTGACGCGGCGACAGCCGCCCGCCCGGGTAGGCGCCGCTTTCGAGATTGCGCTGCACGGCCTCGCAGATCCCGATGTCCTCGTCCATGACTTTTTCGGAGTTCGGCTGGATCGTCGCGCGGTCGATGCCGTGTTCACGAGTCTTGTCCGGGTGGGAGAAAAACCAGCGTCGCAGGCGGGTTGTCGCCGGCGCGAGCGGCAACACGCTCTCGGCGTTGAACGCGTAGTCGGCGAAATGCAGCAGCAGGCCCGGGTATTTGTAAATCCAGTAACCCTTGCCGGCGCGGCTCGCGTCGTTGCCGGCGGTGTAGGTGACGTCGAAGCCGACGAACTGGCCGCGCTCGCGGGTTTCGAGCGTGACCGTCTCGCGCGCCAGCGACGAACCCAGCGCGCGGTGCACCATGCCGACGTGATAACCCTCGCAGGAATTGTCGGCATAGGTCTTCCAGTTGGCGGCGGCGTCCTTGACCGCCTCGCCGTCATACTCGAGGCTGGCCACTGGATCGAAGCGCGCGGCGATGTCGGCAATGTCGCCGAGCCAGTCGGCGAGCGCTGGCGCTGCATCGTCCAGGCAGACGAACACCAGCCCGTTCCAGCAATCGACCCGCAGCGGCAGGAGACCGAGTTCGGCGAGATCGCCGAGCTCGCCGGGCTCGATCCCGGGCGTGCGTATGAGTTCGCCGTCGAGCGTGTAGCGCCAGGCGTGGTAGCGACAGACGAAATCGCGGCAGCGGCCTTCGCCGGAATAGACCAGCGGGCCGGCGCGGTGGCGGCAAATGTTGTAGAACGCGCGCAGCGCCCCGTCGTGGTCGCGGACGACGACGACCGGCCAGCGCAGCAGGTCGAGCGCGACGTAGTGCCCGGCATCGGCGAGCGACGCTTCGATGCCGACCAGCCACCAGGCGCGGCGGAAGATGCGCTCGG